>NZ_JBKGYT010000008.1:0-35728 GCF_046545975.1 Guyparkeria sp.
TTCACGCGCCGTCCCTGTGGAGGGGCACGACCGGGCCGCCGTGCCCGGCGCGCGAAACCATCCCACCGAACCCAAGCGAACGCACAGACTGGGCTGAATGCAACGAAGCCCAACACGAAAACCCTCCTGAACCCGGTTTGTTGGGCTTTACAGCCCATCTTGTAAAGGACGACGGCCCTTCACGGCGGACTGCGCCTTGCATCTGGGCCCTTGGAGGTCCCGCTTCAGACGTCATCGAATCGTGCAGAGTTTCCCCAAGTAAAGCACGACGACATCAGACCGCCACCGACGTTTCGTAACGAAAAGTAGTCGGGTTGCTATCATGCGCCGATGACGGACCGTTCCTTCGACGTGATCATCATCGGCGCGGGGGCCGCCGGCCTGATGTGCGCGGCGACGGCCGGCTACCGCGGCCGGCGGGTGCTGGTGCTCGACCACGCCCGCAAGGCGGGGCAGAAGATCCTGATGTCCGGCGGCGGGCGCTGCAACTTCACCAACCTCAACAGCACACCGAACCAGTTCCTCTCGGCCAACCCGCGGTTTTGCATCTCGGCGCTCAAGCGCTACCCGCCGCAGGCCTTCCTCGAACTAGTCGAACGCCACGGCATCGAGCACGTGGAAAAGGCGGCCGGCCAGCTGTTCTGCGCCGGCAAGGCGAAAGAGATCGTCGACATGCTGCTCACCGAGTGCGAATGGGCCGGCGCCGAGGTGCGGCTGAAGACATCCGTCAACGCGATCGAGGCGATCGACGGCGGTTACCGGATCGAAACCGACAGCGGCACGATCGCGACCGAATCACTGGTGATCGCCACCGGTGGGCTCTCGATCCCGACCATGGGAGCGACCCCCTTTGGCTACGAGATCGCCCGCCGGTTCGGCATCGAGGTGCTGCCCACGCGCGCCGGACTGGTGCCCTTCACCCTGCACCCCGACCTCAGGGAGCGCCTCGCCCCGCTGGCCGGCATCGCCCTGCCGGTGGCCGCAACGGCCAACGGGATGCGCTTCGAGGAGCCGATGCTGTTCACCCATCGCGGCCTGTCCGGGCCGGCCATGCTGCAGATCTCGAGCTTCTGGCAGCCGGGCGAGCCGCTGGTGATCGACCTGCTGCCCGGACGGGACGCGACCGCGGATCTGGCCGAGCGACGCGCGAGTCGACCGCAGGGCACGGTATTGCAGTACCTCGACGAGCACCTGCCCAAGCGGCTGGCGCGCGTGCTATGCGACTGGCACCACTGGTCCGGGCCGCTGCAGGAATACTCGCGCGAGGACATCGCGGCCGTCGCCGGTCACCTGCAGCGCTGGGCCGTCCAGCCGGCCGGCACCGAGGGCTATCGCACCGCGGAGGTCACCCTCGGCGGAGTCGATACCCGCGAGCTGTCCTCGCAGACCATGGAAGCACGCCGGCAACCGGGGCTGTTCTTCATCGGCGAGGTGGTCGACGTGACCGGGCATCTGGGCGGGCACAACTTCCAGTGGGCCTGGGCCTCGGGTGTCGCCGCCGGGCAATCCGTCTAGCCCGGACCTTTCAAGAGATATCCGAGCTAGACTCCGGGATGAACCACCCTTCGGTCTCGTATCGCGGGACTCTCGGACAGGAGCGACATGGACGATCTCACCAGCCAGCTCATCCAGGACAACCAGACCCTCTGGCATCTGGGCATCGCCATTCTGCTCGGGGCACTGATCGGCCTGGAGCGAGGCTGGACGAAGCGCAAGGAAGAGGCCGGATCGCGGATCGCGGGGCTGCGCACGCATGCGCTCGTGGGCCTGCTCGGCGGCCTGGCCGGCCTGCTCTCCGAGACGCTCACCAGCTGGGCCTTCCCCACCCTGCTGCTCGCCGTGGCGGCACTCGCCATCGTCGCCTGGCGCACCCGCGCCGAATCGGTGCAGAACTTCAGCATCACCGACAGCGTCGGCCTGCTGATCGCCTTCTGCATCGGGGCGATCGCCGTGGCCGTGGACGTCGTCGTCGCCACGGCCGCGGCGGTGTTCACGGCCATGATCCTCGACAACCGGGAGGAGATCCACGGCCTGCTGCACAAGCTGGAGGCACGCGAACTCGACGCGGCCTTGAAGCTGCTCCTGATCACCGCGGTGATGCTGCCCATCCTGCCCAACGAGGGTTTCGGCCCCGGCGACGCACTCAATCCCTACCAGATCTGGTGGATGGTGGTGCTGATCGCCTCGATCTCCTTCGTGGGGTATTTCGCCATCCGCATGGGCGGGGCCGAGAAGGGCATTCTCTTCACCAGTCTGTTCGCCGGTCTGAGTTCGTCCACCGCGCTGACCCTGCACTTCGCGCGGCAGTCGCGCCTGACGAAAGACCTCGGCCCGCTGCTGGGCATCGGCATCCTGATCGCCTGCGGCACCATGTTCCCCCGCGTGCTGCTGGTGGCGACCATGGTCCACCCACCGATGTTCACCGCCCTGCTGACCCCGTTACTGGTGATGACGATACTGCTGTACGTGCCCGCCTTCTTCATGTGGCGCAAGGCGCGTCGCGGCATCGACGTCGAACAGCCGGAGCTCAAGCAGAACCCGCTGGACCTGACCTCCGCCCTGCTTTTCGGCGTGCTGCTGACCGCCATCATGCTCGCCGGCGAATGGCTGCGGGAATGGCTCGGCAGCGCCGGGATCTACCTGCTGGCCGCCACCTCGGGCGTGGCGGATGTCGACGCGATCAACCTGTCCCTGACCCGGATGGCCCGCGAGACGATCAGCGTGGACGTCGCCGTGGTCGGCATCATCATCGCCTCGGCGGCCAACAACCTGGTCAAGACCGGCATCGCCGCGATCATCGGCACGCGCACGCTGGCCCTGTGGGTCGCCGGGCCGATGATCCTCTCCCTCGCCGCCGGGCTGCTGACCGCCTGGCTGATCTGAGGAACGGAGAACACGGCGGATGAGAATCTGGCGCGCTAGGGTGATACGTCGGTTTCTCCCGTCGTTCAAGGAACATGGAGGGAGACCGGGTTTCGGTGAGCTGGGTGGGACTCGTACCGACCGGGGAGAACTGACGTGAATACTCGATGGCTGATCATGGCCGTGGTCACAATCGGGCTGATCTGGTGGTGGAACCAGCCGGCTGGGGTGGACTGGGATCTCGAGGTGGCCCCGGACGCCCCGCCGGGTTTCGACGCGGACCTTTCCATCGAACGCGCGCCCCTGCAGACCACGCTGGACGAGACGCCGACACTGTCCGCCGGCGGTTTCCGGATCACGCCTCGAGCCGAGTTCCAGGTCGAGGCCCGGGTCCTGGGCCGCAAGGACTACCGCTTCGATGCCGAGGCGGCCCTTTCCCCCACGGACCTGGCGCTGGGCTGGGGGCCCATGGCTCGCCCGGAAGTGCTGGAGGGCTTCGAGATCGACCAGTCCGGACGTTTCTACCGCTGGCACACGGAGCGTTTCCCGGTGCCTCGCGAGGACGTGGAGAAAAGCAGCGCCAACATGCACCTGGTGCCCGCCAATGAATGGATCGCGGCAGACATCGACCGCATTGCCGAAGGCGACACGGTACGACTAGCCGGCCACCTGATCGATGTGGACGGCGAGAATGGCTGGCGCTGGCGCACCTCCCTGACCCGCTCCGATACCGGCCGCGGCGCTTGCGAAGTGTTGCTCGTGAGCCAAGTGCAGATCCGCTAAGGAGACTCTGCACGACGCCGGTCCCACCACGCCAGCATCGCCGGGGTGAGCAGCAGGGTCAGGGGCGTGGCGACGATCAGCCCGCCGGCGATCGCGGTGGCCAGCTGGACCCAGTACTGCGTGGACGGGGCGCCGACGGAAAACCCGCGCCCGACGAAGTCGATGGTCAGGGCGAAGATCATCGGCGCCAGGCCGAGAACAGTGGTCACCGTGGTCAGCAGCACCGGGCGCAGACGCTGCGCCCCGGTGCGCAGGGCGGCCTCAACCGGGTTGATCCCGTCACGTCGCAGCTGGTTGTAGGTGTCGATCAGGACGATGTTGTTGTTGACCACGATCCCGGCCAGGGCGATCACGCCGATGCCGCTCATCACCACGGAAAACGCCTCGGCACGCAGCAGCAGTCCCAGCAGCACCCCGCTGGTGGAGAACACGATCGCGGTCAGCACCAGCAGGGCCTGGTAGAAGCTGTTGAACTGGGTGACCAGGATCAGCACCATCAGCACGATCGCCATGAGGAAGGCCATCGTCAGAAAGCGCCCTGCCTCGGCCTGGTCCTCCTGCTGGCCGCGCACCGACAGCGCGACATCCTCCGGCAACGGGTTGTCCGCCAGCCATTGCTGCAAGGCGCGCATGCGATCGTCGACCAGCTCGCCGGCGGCCACGTCGGCCTTGACGGACAGGGTGTGCCGCCCGTCGACCCGGTGAATGATGCCGGTCTTCGGCGCTGGCACGAACTCGACGAAGTTCTGCACCGGAACCAGCCCCGCCTGCGTCGGCACCCGGAGGTTCATCAGCTGGGCGAGGTTGCGCTCGTCGAAGGGGAAGCGCACGCGGATGTCGACCTCCTCGTCGGCATCCTCGGGGCGGTAGCCGCCCAGCGACAGCCCGCGGGTGAGCATCTGCACGGCCCGGCCGAGGAGATTGACGTCCGCCCCGAAGCGCGCCGCCTCGCGGTGGTCGACCTCCAGGCGCATCTCCACGCCCGGCAGCGGACGGTCGTCCTCGACGTCGACGAATCCGCCCACGACATCCATGCCGCGTCGCAGGTGCTCGACGCCCGCGACGAGCGGCTCCACCCCGTCCCCCTGCTCCCCGGCGGAGACCTGCAGCACCACCGGCTTGCCCTGGCTCGGCCCGCCGGAGTCGGTCAGGAACTGCAGGCGCACCCCCGGGATGTCCGCCATCTCGGCACGCAGATCGGCGAGGATCTCGTCGGCCGGCGGTCGCCGCTGCCAGTCGACCAGGTCGAGCTGGATCACGCCGATCACGTCCTCGGCGTGGTCCTGGCCCAGCCGGTCCTGCTGCGAGGCGATGCTGCGGGCGTAGACGGTCTTGAACGCGGGGTGGTCGTAGAGACGGCTCTCGACGTCCCGCACCAGGTCGTCGATTTCCCATACCGACAGGTCCCCCCGGGCGTGCACCTGGACCTGCGCGAAGCGCGGCTCGACGTCGGGGAAGAAGTCCACCCCGCGTCCCAGCTCTCCATACGCTGCGTACAGGCCGACGGTGAACAGGGCCACGCCGGCGAAGGTCTGCCCCGGGTGGGCGATCGCCCAGCGCAGCAGGCCGACGTAGCGTGCCGTCGGGCCGTCGAGCTCATCGAAGCGCCCCGCCTCGGCCGCCCGGATGTGACGGACCTGCTCCGGGCGGCTCGCCCCCTGCCCGCGCGAGATCGTCGCGGCCAGCACCGGGATGAACAGCAGGGCCATGGCCAGCGACATCAGCAGGGTGACGATCACGGTGGCCGGCAGGTAGAACATGAACTCGCCCATCAGGCCCGGCCAGAACAGCATGGGGAAGAACACCGCCAGCGTGGTGGCCACGGAGGCGGTGATCGGCCAGGCCATGCGCTGGGCCGCCGCCAGGTAGGCGTGCTTCCCGCGGCCCTCGGCCAGATACCGGTCGGCCTGCTCGATCACCACGATCGCCCCGTCGACCAGCATGCCCACCACCAGGATCAGGGCGAACAGCACCACGATATTGAGCGTGAACCCCATCAGGTACAGGACCAGCACCCCGCCGAGAAACGCACCGGGGATGGCCAGCCCCACGAGCCACGACGACCGCCCGCCCAGGGCGAAGACGATGGTGAGCATCACCAGCAGGATGGCGGTGATGACGTTGTTCTCCAGATCGCCGAGCAGGTCGTCGATCTCCTCGGCGCTGTCCTGCAGGTAGCGGACCCGGATGCCGCCGGGCCAGTCGGCCTGCTCGGCCTCGATCACCTCGCGGGCCGCCGCGACGGTCTCGAGGATATTGGCCCCGGCCCGCTTGCGGATTTCCAGCGAGACGGCCGGCTCGCCGTCGATGCGGGCGAACCCCTCCGGGTCCTTGAAGGTCCGGCGCGCGTCGGCGATCTCCTCGAAGGTCACCACCGTGCCCTCGTACGAGATCGCCGGCAGCTCGAGCACGTCACCGACCGACTCGATCACCCCCGGCACCTTGATGTTCAGCCGCCCGGCCCCGGAGTCCAGCGCCCCGGCGGCCACCAGCTGGTTGTTGCGCTCGATCGCCGTGACCAGGTCGTTGAACGGCAGGCGATAGGTCTCCAGTGTGCGCGGGTCGACCAGCACCTCGAGCAGGTCCTCGCGGTCGCCGCCGATCTCCACCTCGAGCACGCCCGGCAGTGCCTCGATCCGGTCGCGCAGCTCGCGGGCGCGCTGCACCAGGGTGCGCTCGGGCGCCGAGCCCGAGAGCGTGGCGATCAGCACCGGGAACATCGACAGGTCGACCTCGGAGACCACCGGCTCCTCGACCCCCGGCGGGAGATCGGGCCGGACCAGGTCGACCTCCTCGCGCACGTCGGCCAGTGCCCGGCGGCTGTCGTAGCCGGGGTCGAAGTCCAGCCGGACCAGGGCGAACCCCTCCCCGGCGCTGGCCTGCATCTCGTCGAGGCCCTCCAGGCCGCCCAGCTCGCGTTCCAGCGGACGGACCAGCAGCCGCTCGCTGTCCTCGGGCGAGATGCCCGGGTAGGCGACGGTGACGAAGAAGATCGGCACGTCGACGTCGGGCGCGGCCTCCTTGGCGATCTGTACATACGCCGTGCCGCCGACAGCCAGCAGGGCCAGCAGCACCAGCAGGACGCTACGCGAACGGGAGAACAGCGCGGCGAGCAGGGCATTCACCGGGACTCGTCCCCCACTCGGTCTGCCTCGACGCGATCCCCGTCACGCACGAATCCCTGTCCCAGCGAGATCAGCCGCACCTCGTCGGGCAGGCCGGTCACCCAGATCCGCTCGGCATTGGCACGCACCGGCGTGATCGGCAGGAAGCGGGCCTTCAGGACGCCGTCCTGCCTCTCGGCGATCTTGACGCCCAGATCACCCTGCTCGTTCTGCGAAATGAGTGCCGGCGAGATCGCGTGGGCACGGACCGTCTCCACGGGGACCTCCACGGTGACGCTGGTACCGGCCGGCAGGTCACGGTCGGGATTGGGCACCCTTACCCGTGCCCGAAAGGTCCGGGTCTGGTCGTCGGCGGTCACCGAGACGTAGACCACCGAGCCGTCGCGGGCCTCGCCGTCGACGAAGATCACGCGGGCCTCCAGTCCCTCGATCACCTCGTCGACACGGTGCTGGGGCACCTGCACCACGGCACGCAGGGGGTCGTTCTCGACGATCTCGGCCACCGGCTCGCCGGCGGCAACCACGTCGCCGCGACGGGCGATCTGGTGGTTGAGCACCCCGCCGATCGGGGCCTCGATGTCCGTGCGCTCGATGTCCAGCTCGATCGAGGCGACGCGTGCCTTGGCCGCCTCGAGCTCGGCCAGGGCGCGTTCCGCCGCCAGCCGGCCCTGGAAGCCTTGGTCCGCCAGGCGGGCCGCGGCGTCGTAGTCACCCTGCGCCCGGCGCTCGGCCGCCTTCGCCTCGCGCAGGCGCGCCTCGCGGTCGTCCATCGAAAGACGGGCGATCCGCTGGCCGGCCTCGACCACCTCGCCCTCCGACACCGGCGTCTCGGCGACCTCCCCGCCCGTCTTGGCCCGCACCCGCACGACCTGCTCGGGCTCGACGTGGCCCTGGAGCGTGACCAGCCGTTCGACCGGTTCGGCCCGGCTGTCGGTCAGACCGACCGCGACCGCCCCGGAACGCTCCGGCGCCTCGTCGTCGGCCGGCTCGCGCTCGCCGGTGATCACCCAGGCGAACAGCAGCAGCGCGACCAGGGCGATCCCCAGCCGGCCGGCATTGCGTGACATCCATTGCATCATCAGGTTACCTCGGTCCACTCACGCGAACTCAGCCCGGGAGCCGGAAATTCGCCGGCCGATCAACTTGTAGAGCTCCATCAGGACATAGGAGCCCACCCCGATGGCGACCACGAGAAGACCGTCGGCCGGGGACAGCCCCTCGGTCTCGAACACGGCCTGGAAGGCCGGCAGGTAGGTCATCGCCAGCTGGGCGAGCACCACGACCAGCACCGCCAGCCAGACCGGGCGCGTGGCGCGTAGCGCTTGCCGGGACAAGGACGCGTCATTGATGGTGCGGATGAAGAACAGCTGGAAGATCTCCATCACCACCAGCGCGTTCATGGCCATGGTGCGTGCCAGTTCCAGCGAGTAGCCCTGCCCGACGGCGTAGTCGTACACGCCGAACACCCCGGCAAGGAAGACCATCCCGACGAAGACGATGTAGATCATCCAGCCGCCGGTGAGGATCGACTCGTCGACGGGGCGCGGCGGGCGGCGCATGGTGTTCGTCTCGGTGGGCTCGAAGGCCAGCGCCAGGCCCAACGTCGTGGCCGTGATCATGTTGATCCAGAGAATCTGGATCGGGGTGATCGGCAGGGTCATGCCGGCGAGCAGCGCCACCATGATGGTCAGGGCCTCGCCGGCGTTGGTCGGCAGGGTCCAGCTGATCACCTTCTTGATGTTGTCGTAGACCGTACGGCCCTCGCGGATGGCGGCGACGATCGAGGCGAAGTTGTCGTCCGCCAGCACCAGGTCGGCGGCCTCCTTGGCCGCCTCGCTGCCGCGCTGTCCCATGGCGATCCCGGCATCCGCCCGCTTGAGCGCCGGGGCGTCGTTCACCCCGTCGCCGGTCATCGCCACGCTGTGGCCACGGGCCTGCAGCGACTTCACCAGTCGCAGCTTGTGCTCGGGGCTGGTGCGGGCGTAGACGTCGATCTCGGCGACCCGCTGGTACAGCTCCTCGTCCGAGAGTTGCTCGATGTCCGCCCCCGTGAGCGCCTCCCCGGGGTTTTCCAGGCCGATCTCCCCGGCGATGGCCATGGCCGTGCCGGCATGATCCCCGGTGATCATCTTCACCCGGATGCCGGCCCGCCGGCACTCCGCGACGGCATCCGGCACCTCCGGCCGCGGCGGGTCGGACAGCCCGACCAGCCCGAGAAACACCAGGCCCGCCTCGACCTCGCGGCGCTCGAGCACCGTGTGCTCCGGGTCGACCGGCAAAAAGGCCAAGGCCAGTACCCGATGCCCCCGAGAGGCCAGGTCGTGGGCCTGCTCCCGCCAGCGGTCGACGTCGAGCGGCCGCGTCTCCCCGTCGACCAGCCGTTCCCGATCGCACATCGACAGCAACTGCTCGGGCGCACCCTTGACGAACAGGCAGGCATGACCTTCGTGGTCATGGTGGAGCGTGGCCATGAAGCGATGCTCGGAATCGAAGGGAATCGAGTCGCTTCGGTGCCAGCGATCCCGCTCCTTGTCCACCTCCAGACCGGCCCGGCCGGCGAACGCCACCAGCGCCCCTTCCATGGGGTCGCCCTCGACACGCCACTCGTCGTCCTGCTCGTGCAGGCTCGCGTCGTTGCACAGCAGGCCGACCCGGGCCAGCTCGGAAAGCGCATCGACGCCCGCCCCGTCGACCGGCTGTTGCTCGCGGCACACCTGGCCGATCGGGGAATAGCCCTCGCCGGATACCGTGTACTCCTCGTCACCGGAGGCGACCACGGTCACCGCCATCTCGTTGCGCGTCAGCGTGCCGGTCTTGTCGGTGCAGATCACCGACACCGACCCCACGGTCTCGATCGCCGGCAAGCGCCGGACGATGGCGTGCCGCCGGGCCATCGCCTGCACTCCGACGGCCAGGGTGATGGTGAGCACGGCCGGCAGCCCCTCCGGGATGGCGGCCACCGACAGTCCGACCACGGCGATGAACAGCTCCTCGAAGGCCATGTCCCGCCACCAGAGCCCCAGCCCCAGGATCATGGCGGCGATCGCCAGGATGACGCCGGTAAGCCAGCGACCGAACCGGTCCATCTGCCGGACCAGCGGCGTGGTCAGCGTCTCGACATCGGCCAGCATCCCGGAAATGCGACCGATCTCGGTCGACGCCCCCGTGGCGACCACCACGCCTCGCCCCTGCCCGCGGGTGATCTGCGTGCCGCTGAACGCCATCGACTGCCGATCGCCCAGGGACGCGTCGGCATCGACCGGGTCGGAGCGCTTCTCCACTGCCAGCGACTCGCCGGTGAGCACCGCCTCCTGGACCCGCAGGTCGTGAACTTCCAAAAGACGCAGGTCCGCCGGCACACGATCGCCGGGCTCGAGCAGGACGATGTCGCCGGGCACCAGGTCCTCGGCCGCCACCGCCTGTCGGCGCCCGTCGCGTATCACGCCGGCCTTCAGGGCCAGCATCTTGCGGATGGCATCCATCGCCTGCTCGGCGCGGCCCTCCTGGATGAATCCGATCACCGCATTGGCCAGCACCACCGCCACGATCACGGCGGTATCGACCCAGTGCGCCATCAGGGCGGTGATGGCGGCCGCGCCCAGGAGCACGTAGATGAGGATGTTGTTGAACTGGCGCAGCAGCCGTCGCCAGGGACTCGGACGGGCCGCTTCCGGCAGCCGGTTGGGGCCATGCTCGTCCCGGCGCGCCTCGACCTCGTCGGTCCCGAGCCCATCGGGGCGGGAGTCGAGCGCCTCCAGAACGGCCTCCGGCCGTTGCGCATGCCAGGTTCCGGCAGGGTTGGATTCGTCCGTCATGACCTTTCGCCGAAGCGTCCTCGAACGGGGAACGGGATACCCGATGGAAGGCCGCGATGGCGCGTCCAACGGTCAGTCGCCAGCAATCAGTCTAGACCGGTCGAAGCGAGGCCGTCGCATCGGCCCGCAGACCGGATGCGGTCAGGGTTGCCGGGCGTCCGCGGCTGCCTCGTCCATGGCCCGGTTGGCGAGCTGGTCGGCGCGCTCGTTCTCGGGATGACCGACGTGCCCGCGGGTCCAGTGCCAGTGCACCTCGTGCCTGGCCGCCGCCTGCTCGAGACGCTTCCAGAGGTCGGCGTTCTTGACCGGCTTGCCGGCCGCGGTACGCCAGTTGCGCCGCCGCCAGTTGTGGATCCACTCGGTGATGCCCTGGCGCACGTACTGCGAATCGGTGGTCAGGTGCACCTCGCAGGGCTCCTTGAGGGCATCGAGGGCCTCGATCGCCGCGGTGAGTTCCATGCGGTTGTTGGTGGTCTCGGTGTCCGCGCCCCAGAGATCGCGCTCGTGCTTGCCGAAGCGCAGCACCGCCCCCCAGCCGCCGGGGCCGGGGTTGCCGCGGCAGCCCCCGTCGGTCCAGGCTTGAACCACCTTGCGCTTGCCCTCCTCGTCACCCATCGCGTCGTTCCGTTTCCCGTTGTCGCTGATTCGATCTCAATGGCATGGCCTCGGCACGCGGCGAGCGCATCCCGGCCACCTCGCCGCGTACCGGGCTCCCCACCAGGGACGGCAACCGGAAGGCCGCCTTCGGCCGGGCCGGCCTCGACACCCGGCGGGTCGCGTCGATCAGGTAGAAACCGTGCAGGAACCAGGCCCACTCGGCGCTCCAGCGACGCACCCGCGCGCAGCGGGCATACATGCTCGCCCGGCACCACGGCCCCACCCCGCCGATCGGTTCGATCGCCTCGATGCGGTAGCCCAGCAGCCGCAGCCAGTCGACCACTCGCCAGGCCGGGTGGTGGGTGCCGGCAGACATCGGCGCGTGGCAGCCGGGCCAGAAACGCGAGCGCAGGTGCAGCAGGCTGGCCGGGTTGACACCCACCAGCATCAGTCGACCTTCGGGCCGCAGACTGCGATCGATCTCGCGCAGGATCTCGTGGGGATTGCTCCGGTCCTCAAGCACATGCAGGGCGATCACCAGGTCGGCCGCCTCGCTCTCGATCGGCAGGGCATCCAGCTCGACCGGCAGCAGCGCGCCGGGATCGCCCCCCGGCGGCCCGGCCTGGACGACGTGACCGACACGCAGCCGGTCATTCCAGTCGAAACGCTGGTGCAGCACCCGGCCCGTCTCGCCCAGCACCAGGGCGTGGTAGCCGAAGGCCGTCTGCGCCCTCTCGACGACCGCCTCCATCAGGTCGGCGGCCACCAGGCGCCCGACCGACGTGCGATACCAGTCGGCCGCGGCAATGCTGGCGGCAAGTCGGTCTGGCACATCCGGTCTGCTCAAGAGATCCTCCTGGATAACGGCCCGGTCTCGTCCGAACCACGTCAGCTAGCGGACTCGTCCGCCGCGGGCGTCCAACGGATCACCCGACGGCTGACGAGCATGATGACCAGTGCCAGCAGGCTGGCGGCGGTCATCGCGGCAAAGGCCATGCCGGGCTCCACTCTACCCCAGAGCAGGCCGGCGAGGTACAGCCCGAGGGCCGCCCCGCCCCCGTAGCTGACCGCCGAGAGGATAGCCTGTCCCCGCGCATGCGCCCGTCCGGGGAACTGGTGGTCGATCACCCAGATGCCGACGGCATGGGTCATGCCGAAGCTCGCGGCGTGGAGCAGCTGGGCGAACAGCAGCCAGCCGATCACGTCGGCCTGGAAACCGATCAGCAGCCAGCGCGCCGCCATCAGGCCGATGGCGAGCAGCAGGAGGCCCAGCGGGGCGAATCGATTCCGGATCCCGGGGAGCAGGAAGAAAAGCACGATCTCGGCGACGACCCCCAGGGCCCAGAGCAGCCCGATGGCGGTGGCCGAGTAGCCCAGCTCGGCCAGGTGGACGCTGAAGAAGGCATAGTAGACGCCGTGGGCGAGGTTGATCAGGAAGTGACCGGCGAAGAAGCCCAGCATGGCCGGCTCGCGCAGCCGCGCCCGGATCGAGACGGGTATCGTCGAGCGATCACGCGGCACGCCCGGCTCGGGCACCCGCAACAGCACGACCACCAGCCCGGCGAGCGTGGCCGCCATGATCCACGGCACCCACTCGATGCCGATCCGGTCGATCAGCGCGCCGAGCCCCACCGAGGCGACGATGAAACCGATCGATCCCCAGGCGCGCAGGGCCGGGTAGCGCTGCGGCTCGGGGCCGGTCAGTCGCAGCGCGGCCACGTCCAGTTGCGAGAGCAGCGGCTGCCAGAAGAAGCCGAAGGCCAGCAGCAGGACCATCCAGCCGATCAGGCCCGCCTGCAGACCCGCCAGCACGCCCAGACCGACGGCCAGCGCCGCACTGACGGCCGCGGCCACGACCAGCCAAGCGATCAACCGGCCGCTGTGATCCACCAGCCAGCCCAGAAGCGGCGGGGCGACGAGCTTGGCGGCCATCACCATCGCCAGCATGGCGCCGACCGTGTCGGGACCGAAGCCCTGCTCGATCAGGTAGGGGCTGAAATAGGGGAGGTAGATGCCCAGCCCGAGGAAGAAGGCGAAGTAACCCAGCCGGATCGGGATCAGGCCCGGCAACCGGCTGGTGGCATTCTCTCGCCGCTCGCGACTCATTCGCCGGGCGCGGGACTACCGGCCGGGATCACCGGCGTATCGCTCTCGACGTCACCGCACTGGCCGCGATGCCGCAGGGCATGGTCCATCAGGGTCAGGGCCAGCATCGCCTCGGCGATCGGCGTGGCGCGGATGCCCACGCAGGGATCGTGTCGCCCGGTGGTGACGACCTCGGTGGACTCGCCGTGCCGGTCGACGCTCTGCCCCGGCAGGCGGATGCTCGAGGTGGGCTTGAGGGCGAGGTGGGCGACGATATCCTGCCCGCTGGAGATCCCGCCAAGCACACCGCCGGCGTGGTTGGACAGGAAGCCGTCCGGGGTGATCTCGTCACGGAACTCCGTGCCGCGGGCGGCGACGCAATCGAAGCCGTCGCCGATCTCCACGCCCTTGACCGCGTTGATGCCCATCAGCGCGTGGGCGATGTCGGCATCCAGCCGGTCGAACACCGGCTCGCCCCAGCCCGGCGGGCAGCCTTCGGCACGCACGGTGACCTTCGCGCCCACCGAGTCGCCGGAGCGGCGCAGGTCGTCCATGAAGGACTCGAGTTCCGGCACCTGCGCGGCGCAGGGCCAGAAGAACGGGTTCTCGCCGACCGCCTGCCAGTCGAAGCAGCCGTCGGTCAATGCAACGGGGCCGAGCTGCGAGAGGTACCCGCGCACGGAGACGCCGTGCCGCTCGGCCAGCCACTTCTTCGCGATCGCGCCGGCGGCGACGCGCATGGCCGTCTCCCGGGCCGACGAGCGCCCGCCGCCCCGGTAGTCGCGCCGGCCGTACTTCTGCAGGTAGCTGTAGTCGGCGTGGCCGGGACGGAACTGCTCGGCGATCTTCGAATAGTCCTTGGAGCGCTGGTCGACGTTCTCGATCAGCAGACCGATCGGCGTGCCGGTGGTTTCGCCCTCGAACACGCCGGAAAGGATACGCACCCGGTCGGGCTCGCGCCGCTGGGTGGTGTGTCGCGAGGTGCCGGGGCGGCGACGGTCGAGGTCGGCCTGGAGGTCCTCCTCGGAGAGCGCCAGCCCCGGGGGACAGCCGTCGACGATCGCGCCCAGTGCCTCGCCGTGCGACTCGCCGAACGTGGTGACGCGGAACAGCGTCCCGAAGGTATTACCCGCCATAGATCCAACCTGACCGAAGTGTGTAGAGCGTGAACGTCTCGGCCGGGCGGCTGGGCAGGGCCGGCCGCCCGGCATGGTAGAATTGCGCGCCATTCCGGCGGCGACGCCGCCCCAGTATACCTGCCCGCTCCGGGCACTGCCCACGAATACCCGCCATGCCGCTCGACCTGATATCCGCCATCGACCGACACGCCGTCGACCGCCCGCGCGCCCGCGCGCTGGGCGACCGCCACGGCTGGCTGGATTACGGCACCCTCGCGGGGCAGGTGGGCGCGGCCGGCGAGCAACTGGCCTCGCTCGGCCTGGGCAGCGGCGACCGGGTGGTGATCTGGGCGGGCAAGGAGACCGACACCGCCGTCTGGATCCTCGCCATGCTGGCATCCGACATCGTGCCGGCACCGGCCCACCCGGCCCTGCGACCCGAGCAGATCGAGCACCAGTGCCGCCAGTGCAATGCCCGCGGCCTGCTCCTGGATGCCGCCAGAAGCCGCCAGTGGCACCCGGGAAGCGAGGGCGACGGCTGGCGCTGGGCGCCGACCGGCGGCGAGCCGACGCCCCTCGAGCCGCTGAACGGCCGCCAAGCCGCCCTGCCGGCACGGGGCGCGCGCCGGCCGGAGCGGCTGGCCATGCTGTTCTTCACCTCCGGCAGCACCGGGCTGCCCAAGGGCGTGATGGTCAGCGAGGGCAACCTCGACACCGGCACCCGCATCGTCGCCGACTACCTCGGGCTGGACGAGGCGGACACGATCGCCGCCATCCTGCCGCTGGCCTTCGACTACGGCTTCTCCCAGCTCCTCACCGGCCTGTGGCGAGGGGCGGCGGTCTACCTGGACGACTATCTGCTCCCGGCCGACCTCAAGCGCCCGCTGCTGCGCGAGGGGGCCACGGTGTTCGCCGGCACCCCGGGCCTGCTGATCCCGCTGGCGGGACAGCCCTGGCTCGCCGATGCACCCGCCCTGCGGGTAGTCACCAACTCCGGGGGGCACCTGCCGGTCGATGCGGTGCGCGGACTGCGACAGGCGCGGCCGACCACCCGGCTCTACCTGATGTACGGCCTGACCGAGGGCTTCCGCGCCACCTTCCTGCCACCCGAGGAAGTCGACCGGCACCCGGACTCCATCGGCTACCCCCTGCCCGAGACGCCCATCGGGCTGGTCGACGCCGACGGTCGCCTGCTGGGCCCCGGGCAGACCGGCGAACTGGTCCAGGGCGGCCCGCTGGTCGCCCTGGGCTACATCAACGACCCGGAGGCCACCGCGCGGCGCTTTCGCCCTGCCCCGCCCGGCTGGCCGGGCGCGTCCGATGCGCGCGTGCTGTTCAGCGGAGACCGCGTGCGGCAGGACGACGACGGCCGGCTGTACTTCCTCGGGCGCATCGACGAACAGATCAAGGTGGCCGGCTTTCGCATCAGCCCGGAAGAGATCGAGGGCGTCGCCCTGTCCGCGCCCGGCGTGACCGAGGCCGTCGCGCTCGGCCGACCGGACCCGGCCAGCGGCAACCAGCGGCTGGTGCTGCACGTGGCCCCGGTGGCCGTGGACGTCGATGCACTGCGTCACCACCTGCGCCGACACCTGGCTCCCTACCAGCAGCCGGCCGAGATCCACCGCCACCCGAGCCTGCCGCGCTCGGACAACGGCAAGCTCGATCGCCGGGCACTGAAGGAAACCGGAGAGAACTGACCCATGGCACGATCCGACGCCCCCACAACCAGGACCGGACGCGAGGTGCTCGACGCGACCCTCGGTACGCTCTCGGACTGCTGGGACGGCAGCGAGGCCCTGTCCATCGACGGCCAGCCGCTCTCCGCCCGTGTCCCGACCACGCCGGCCTATGTCTACAACCGTCGCTGCCTCGATGCCGCCGTTGCCCGTCTGCGCGCGCAGCTGCCCGCCGGCATCGGCATCCACTACGCCATCAAGGCCAACCCGTTCCCGCCACTCGTGCGCCACATGGCCGGGCTGGTCGACGGTTTCGACTGCGCCTCCGAGGCGGAAATGCGACTGGCCACCGATGTCGCCTCCCCCGAACAGCACCTGTCCATCGCCGGCCCGGCAAAAGCGCGTGCCGAGCACCGCTTCGCCATCGAACGGGGCATCACGATCAACGCCGAGTCGACCGGCGAACTCGAGCGCATCGCCACCGAGGCGCAGGCCACGAGACGGCGTGCCCGGGTGGCCCTGCGGGTCAACCCGCCCTTCTCGCTCAAGGGCTCGGGCATGCACATGGGCGGCGGCGCCCGCCCGTTCGGCATCGACAGCGAGGCGATCCCGGCCATCCTGGCGCAACGCGACCGACTGGCCGATGCCGGCATCGACCTCGTCGGCCTGCACCTGTTCGCCGGCTCGCAGAGCCTCGACCACGAGGCCATCGCCGCCGCCCTGGACGCCTGGACGGATCTGCTGCGCGGCTGGCAGGCAGAGACCGGGTTCACGCCGGGCGAACTGATCATAGGGCCCGGACTGGGCGTGGCCTACCACCCCGGCGACCGCCCGCTCGACCTGGACCGGCTGGCACCGGCCTTCGAGCGGCTCGACCGGGACATCCGTGCCCTGGGGGAAGCGGGCGGCATCGACATCCGGACCCGCCTGGAGCTGGGCCGGTTCCTGGTGGCCGCGGCGGGCATCTACCTCGTGCGGGTGGTCGACCGCAAGGTTTCGCGGGGCCGGACCTACCTGCTCTGCGACGGCGGCATGCACCACCACCTGGCCCTGTCGGGCAACCTCGGCGCGGTGCTGCGCCGCAACTGGCCACTGGTGGCCCTCGATCGGCTGGACGCGCCGCTCGACGAGTCGGTCGACATCGCCGGGCCACTGTGCACGCCGCTCGACGTGCTGGGCAGCAAGCAGCCCCTGCCGGGCCTCGCGCCGGGCGACTGGCTGGGCGTGTTGCAGTCCGGGGCCTACGGTGCCAGCGCCTCGCCGGCCGGCTTTCTCTCCCGCGGTCCCGCGACCGAATACCTGGTCTGAGCCGCCGGCCGTGGCCTCAGCGCATGGCCCGGCGGACGGGGGCGAAACTCTGCCGATGGATGGGGCTGGGGCCGTGTTCGGAAAGTGCCGCCAGGTGGGCAGGGGTCGGATAGCCCTTGTGCCTGGCCAGCCCGTACTGGGGGTAGTCGGCATCCAGGGCGACGATCTGACGATCCCGGCTGACCTTGGCGAGGATGGAGGCGGCCGCGATGGCCGGATCGGAGGCATCACCACCCACCAGCGCGTGGCCGATCACCGGCAGTTCGGGACAGCGGTTGCCGTCGATGTGGGCCCGGTCGATCGGATGCCCCTGCTCGATCAGCGCGAGCACGGCACGGCGCATGGCCAGCATCGAGGCGTGCAGGATGTTGAGGCTGTCGATCTCGGCCACGCTGGCCTCGGCGATCGCCCAGCCGGAGGCGCGCTCCCGGATCTCGTCGAACAGCGCCTCGCGCCGACGCTCGGTGAGCTGCTTGGAGTCGTTCAGCGCGGCGATGCGACGGTCCGGGTCCAGGATGACCGCGGCGGCGACGACGGGACCGGCCAGCGGCCCGCGGCCGGCCTCGTCCACGCCGCAATAGACGCCGCCGGCGTCCAGATCGTCAAACAAATCCGCTTGCGGCATACTCGTGCCCATCCATTGCCCCATCCATCGCTTTCATCGAGGGTCGCTTGAACTCGTCAACCGCTACCGGTTCCACCCCGCGGGTAATGCTCGCCGCCGGCGAGGCCTCGGGCGACATGTACGCCGCCGAGCTGGTCACCGCACTGCGCCGACGCATGCCGGGGCTCGAGGCCATCGGCCTGGCCGGCGCCCAGTCTCGCGCGGCCGGCATGGAGACGATCGTCGACTTGGACCGCGTCTCGGTCATGGGCCTGGTGGAGGTCATCCGCCACTACCCCGACCTGCGCCGCGCCATGAACGAGATGGTCGCCGCACTCGACGAGCGCCGACCGGACCTGCTGATCCTGATCGACTTCCAGGAATTCAACCAGCGCCTGGCCCGCGCGGCGCGGGCACGCGGGATCCCGGTGCTGTTCTTCGTCGCCCCGCAGGTGTGGGCGTGGCGGCCGGGCCGGGCAAGGCACTTCGGCCGCATCGCCGACCACCTGGCCGTGCTGTTCGACTTCGAGCAGCCGCTGTTCGAGCGTCACGGCCTGCCGACGACCCACGTGGGGCACCCGCTGATCGACCTGATCGACCGCGAGGCGCCGACCCGGGACGCGGCCCGCGACGAACTGGGGCTCGAACGGGACACGCCCTTAATCGGCCTCTTGCCCGGCAGCCGGCACGGCGAGATCGAGCGGTTGCTGCCGATCTTCCTGGCCACGGCCGAGCGACTGCTGGCCGCCGATCCCTCGCGGCGCTTCCTCCTGCCGCGGGCCGGCTCCCTCGAGGCCGAGTGGCTGGAACGCCAGGTCGCGGCCGCCAACCCCTCCGATGCGCTCCATCGGGCACTGCGGGTGCTCGACGGCGGCTCGCGGACGGTCATGGCGGCCAGCGACGCCCTGCTGGTGGCCAGCGGGACCGCCTCGCTGGAAGCGGCCCTGATCGGCACGCCGATGGTGATCGCCTACCGGACCAACGCGCTGACCCACGCCATCGCCCGACGGCTGGTCCGGATCGAGCACATCGGCCTGCCCAACATCGTCCTCGGGCGCGAGGCGGTGCCGGAACGCATTCAGCACGACGCCACGCCGGCGCGACTGGCCGCGGACATCGAGGCCCTGCTGAACCCCGCCGGCGCCGCGGCACAGCGCGCCGACCTGGCCGAGATCCGCGAACGCCTCGGCGCCGGCGGCGCGCTCGACCGCCTGGCCGACCTGGCCGCCGACATGATCGACCGCCCGGACCGGTAGCGCCCCCGGGAGAAAGACCCTCAGCCTTCCCCGGTCAGTCGACGGGGGTCGAGAAGTTCGGCCAGCCTGTCCTCGTCGAGATCGGTCATCTCGCGGGCCACGTCGATGACCGCTCGTCCCTCCGCATAGGCCCGCTTGGCGATCGCCGCGCCGGCCTCGTAACCGATCACCGGGTTGAGTGCCGTCACCAGGATGGGGTTGGCGGCGAGATCCCGCTCGATGCGCTCGCGGTTGACCACGAAGCCGGCGATGGCCTTGTCCGCCAGCAGCCGGCTGGTGTTGGCCGACAGCTCGATCATCTCGTCGAGGTTGGCGGCGATCAGCGGCAGCATGACGTTCAGTTCGAAGTTGCCCGACTGGGCGGCCAGCGCGATCGCATGATCCAGCCCCTGCACCTGCACGGCCACCATGGCGGTCGACTCCGGGATCACGGGATTGACCTTGCCGGGCATGATCGAGCTGCCCGGCTGCAGCGCCGGGAGGGTGATCTCCCCCAGCCCGGCCAGCGGGCCGCTGTTCATCCAGCGCAGGTCGTTGGCGAGCTTGTGCAGGAAGGCCGCCAGCCCCCGCAGGGACGCCGACAGCGCCAGCGAGTCGTCCTGTGCACTGAGACCCGCGGCCAGGCTGGACAGGCGCGAGAACGGCGCCTGACGATCCATCGACTCGTTGAGTGCGGCGACGGCCTCCTCGGCGAAGCCCGCCGGGGCATTGAGCCCCGTCCCGACGGCCGTGCCACCGAGCGGGAGCGCAAGGTTCCGGTCGCGTGCCTGCTCGACGGCCCCTCTGGCGGCGCGCAGTTGTTCGACGTAGCCCTCGAGGACCTGGTCGAAACGGATCGGCGTGGCGTCCATCAGGTGGGTGCGGCCGGTCTTGACGACGTCGGCCAGTTCACGGGCCCGGTCGAGCAGGACCGTTTCCAGGTGCGCCAGCGCGGGCAACAGGTCGGCCTCGACCCGGCTGACCGCCATCACGCGGATGGCGCTGGGAACCACGTCATTGGAGCTCTGGCTCATGTTGACGTGGTCGTTGGGGTGCACGTCCGCCTGCTCACCGGCAAGGCGGGCGATCACCTCGTTGACGTTCATGTTGCTGCTGGTGCCCGAGCCGGTCTGGTAGACATCCAGGGGAAAGATCTCGCCGAACGCCTCGTCGAGATCCCCTCCCGACAGGCGCGTGATCAGCTCCCCGGCAACCGCCTCGATCATCTGCGCCCGCTCGGCGTCCAGGCCGCCGGTTTCGTGGTTGGCGCGCGCGCAGGCGGCCTTGATTCGGCACAGCGCCGCAATGAACGAAACGGGCATGGTCCGCCCGCTGACGGGAAAGTTGTCGACCGCGCGCTGTGTCTGCGGGCCGTAGAGGGCGTCGGCGGGCAGGCGGACCTCGCCGAGACTGTCACGCTCGATACGCTCGGGGGTTTCTCGACTCATGGCATCAGTGCCCGGAATGTGGATGGTGTAACGAGGATCTGCCTTGCCGACATGGGCCGTGACGGCAACCGGTCAGCGCGTGATGCCGCGCTCGCTCTCGCGGATAAACGCGAGCATCTCGGCCAGTGCCGGCTCGGTCTCCGCGGCCTGCTCGAACTCCGTCCAGACCAGCTCGTCGCCCTGGCGCTTGACCAGCTGGCGGAAGCAGCGGTTGAGCAGGCTGATGGTCTCGGCGGAGAACCCCCGGCGCCGCAGGCCCTCCTTGTTGAGCCCGATGGCCCGGGCACGCGCGCCGTCGGCCATGACGTAGGGAACCACGTCCTTGGAGATCTTGGAGAAGCCGCCGACGAAGGCATGCGCGCCCACGTGGCAGAACTGGTGGGCAACCGCGAAGCCGCCGAAGATGGCGTACTCGCCCACCTCGACGTGACCGGCCAGTGACGCGGCGTTGGCCAGGATGACGTGGTCCCCCACCATGCAGTCGTGCGCCACGTGGGCATAGGCCATCATGAGGATGTCCGACCCCAGCCGGGTCATCCCGCCGCCGCCCTCGGTGCCGCGGTGAATCGTGGAAAACTCGCGGATGCGGTTGCGGTCGCCGATCTCCAGGAAACTGCGCTCGCCGGAGAACTTGAGGTCCTGCGGCACCTCGCCCACCACGGCATGACTGAAGATGTGGTTGTCCGCCCCGATCCGGCACGGGCCCTTGATGACGGTATGGGAGTCGATCACCGTGTTGGCCCCGATCTCCACCTCGCCTTCGATGATCGCATAGGGGCCGACCGAGACGGTTTCGTCCAGGCGGGCCTCGTCGCTGATGATCGCGGTGGGATGAATCACTCGCTCACTTCCTTGGCCACACACTTGACCGTGGCACGCGCGGCGATCTCGTCGTCCACCCGGGCCTCGCAATTGAAGATGCCCATGCCCCGGGCCATGCGCTTGATCTCGACCCGGATGACCAGCTGGTCGCCCGGCTCGACCATGCGACGGAAGGTAACATCGTCGAGGCCCACGAGCATGTAGAGGGCGTTCTCCTTGGGACCGCCGCCGTTGCTGCGGAAGGCGAGCACGCCGGTTGCCTGGGCCATCGCCTCGGTGACCAGCACGCCCGGCATGATCGGGCGTACCGGGAAGTGCCCCTGGAAGAAGGGCTCGTTGAAGGTGACGTTCTTGACGGCCACCAGGTATTCGTTCGCCTTCCAGTCGATGACCCGGTCGATCAGCAGAAACGGGTAGCGATGCGGCAGGAGATTCATTATCTCCTGCACGTTCATGGTGTTTTCTTCACTCACGAGTCGTCCTCATGGCTCGGCGTGTCGCCGAGCTGTTTTTCCAGTTGTCGCACCCGCCGAGCGAGTCGGTCGAGCTGCTTGAAACGGGCTGCATTCCGATGCCAGCGCTCGTTCGTATCCAGTGGCGTGCCGGCCGAGTAGACACCCGGGCGGTGGATGGATCGGGTCACCATCGACATGCCGGTGATGTGGACGTTGTCCGCCAGCGTCAGGTGGCCGGCCAGTCCGACGCCACCCCCCAGGGTGCAGTGCCGTCCGACCACGCTCGAACCGGCCAGCCCCGCGCAGCCGGCGATGGCCGAGTGCGCCCCCACGCGCACGTTGTGAGCGATCTGTATCAGGTTGTCCAGCTTCGCCCCGTCCTCGATGACGGTGTCGTCCAGGGCACCGCGGTCGATGGTGGTGTTCGCGCCGATGTCGACATCGTCGCCGATCACCACGCGACCGACCTGCGGCACCCGCCGCCATTCCCCCTGCTCGAGGGCCAGCCCGAAACCGTCGGAACCGATCACCACCCCGGGCTGGATCACGCAGCGGGCCCCGATCACGGTGTCGTCCAGGACGGTCACCCGGCCGATCAGGCGGGTGCCGGCACCGATGGTGACGTTCTCGCCGATCAGGCACCCCGGCCCGATCTCGACATCCGCCGAGAGCCGGCTGCCCGCCCCGACCGTGGCCTGGGGACCGATCGAGGCCGAGGGGTCGATCTCGGCATCCGCCGCGACCACGGCCGTCTCGTGGACCCCGGAGTCGCGTCGCTTGCGCGGATACAATCGCTCGAGGAGGCGGGCAAACGCCGGTCGCGGGTGTTGCACGACGAGCACCGGCAGGCCGGCGGGGAGTTGCGCCCGGCCGGCCTCGTTGGTGACCACGAGCCCCGCGCCGGTGCGCGATGCCGTGTCGGCCGACTTGCGGTCACCGTCGTAGTAGGCGACATCCCTCGGCCCGGCCGAGGCCAGGGATGCCGCCGCGGTGATCACTCGCTGGCCCTCCCCGGGCACATCGGCGCCGAGCATCTCGGCGAGTTCCGCTACCGTGGCTGATGACGTGGCCTGGGTACTCACGACTTGACGACCGGGCGGCGCCGATCAGCGCCCCATCGATTCCAGACGGTCCAGCACCTCGTCGGTGATTTCCACCCGGTCGGCGGAGTAGACCACGCCCTCGGACAGCACCAGGTCGTAGCCCTTGTCCCGGGCCACGGCACGGATCGCGTCCAGTACCAGCCGCTGGAGCTTGCCCAGCTCCTCGTTCTTGCGCAGGTTCAGGTCGTCGCGGAAGTTGTTCTGCTCGCGCTGCAGGTCACGCAGCTTGCGGTTGAGTTCGCGCTCGATGTTGCCGCGATCGCCCTCGCTCATGGTGACGCCATCACGGTTGAGCCGGTTCTCCAGCCCCTGCACCTCCTCGCGCATGCGCCGGAGTTCCTCCTCGCGGGAGGAAAACTCTTCCTCGAGCTGCTGCTTGGCCCGCTCGGCCTGAGGCGCCTGCTCCAGCAGCACGGAAGAGTTCACGAACCCGATCTTGATATCGGCCGCCTGCCCCAGGGCCGGCAAGGCGAGGAAGGCAGCCAAGAAGGCGAAACGTCTAACCAAGCGAATCACGCTGTCATCTCCTGCAACGTCATCACCCGGAGCGGGTGACTGTGTAAGGGTGAGCCGGGAACCCGCGAACCCCCGAAACCGATCGGCGGCGCCCCGTTGTCTGTTCGTTCTCCCGGCTACCAGTTCGGGACCGGTGCCCCGGCCGGCCTCCAAGCCGACACGTCGATCGGGCACACCCCGTTCCGGGCATTATGCCACAGCGCCGATTGCCGGATCAGAACGAGGCGCCGATGGAGAACTGGAAGTGCTGGGTCCGATCCCGTTCCTCGTCGTTGAGCGGCTGGGCGTAGCTGAAGATCAGCGGGCCGACCGGCGAGATCCAGCTCAGTGCCACACCAGCGGACTGCCTCAGCGATCCGGTATCGAAATCGTCCACGTCACCATAGGCATTGCCGATGTCCCAGAACAGGGCCATGCGCACCGTGTCACGCTGCTCGGTCAGGAAAGGCAGGGGCGAGACGAGTTCCAGCCCGCCGTTGACCTTGAACGTACCGCCCATGGGATCGTCGTTCGAATCCCGCGGACCGAGCGAGTAGTCCTCGTAGCCGCGCACCGAGCGGATCCCCCCGGTGAAGTAGTTCAGGAAGGGCGGCAGCCCGTCGTAGTAGTCGCTCACGCCGCTGTAGTCGCCTTGGGTGTCGCCGTAGGCCTTGATCTGGCCGACGTTGCCGTGTGCCCGCACCGTGAAGTTGTCGGTCAGCGGCTGGTAGAACTCGCCGTCGTACTCGCCCTTGACGTAGGTCAGGTCACTGCCCGGCACGGCGACCGTCGCCGACAGCCGGTGCAACTGGCCGGCGGTGGGGAACGTCGCGCGGTTGCGGGTATCGAAGCGCCACGATGGCCGGATGCTGAAGGTAGTGAACTCCTCGCCATCGAAGCCCGGTCCCGGCTGGTCCCCGTCGCTCGTCTCGCCGGTGACCCAGCTCGGCGAGGCCGTGGTCTCCTTGATCTCCTGGTTCTCGGCCCGGAAGTCGATCTGGCCGAAGGTATTCTCGGAGAACGGCGCACCGAAGTTGATGTTGCCGCCGTAGGAATCCACCAGGTAGCGGGACAGCGAGAGCTCGGTGCCGTCCTGCTTCTGGTAGAACAGCCCGAAGCCCTGACTGACGCCGTTGACGGTAAAGTAGGGATCCTTGTAGTCGAACTGGTAGTACTCGCGGTACGAACTGCGCTCCACGTTCAGGCCAACCGACTTGCCGGTGCCGAGGAAGTTCGGCTGGTTGATGCCCGCGTTGAACAGCAGCCCCTCCGACTGGGAGAAGCCGACGCCCGCGGTGAGCGAGCCGGACAACTGCTCCTTGATGTCGTATTCCACGTCGACCTGGTCGGGCGACTCCGGGACCGGGCTGACATTCTGTTCCACCTGCTGCACCGACGGGAGTCGCTCGATGCGCTGCTTGGAACGGTCGAGCTTGTTGCCGGCATACCAGCTGCCCTCCATCTGCCGCATCTCGCGGCGATAGACGACCTCGTCGGTATTGAAGTTGCCCTTGAACTCGATCTCGCGAACGCTGACGCGACGGCCGGGCTGCAGGTTGAAGTCGACCACCACGGTATTGTCGGCCTCGTCGATCTCCGGACGGGGTTCGACCTGGGCGAAGGCATAGCCGTAATCACCCATCCGCCGGCCGATGGCGTCGCTCGTGTCCACCACCTGGCGACGGTTGAAGTATTCGCCCACCTCGACCCGGTTGAGTTCCGCCAGCGTCTCCTCGTTGAGGAGCATGTTGCCGCTGTAGGTGACGTCCTCGACCTTGTAGCGCTCGCCTTCGGTGACGTTGACCACCACCTCGATGTCCTTCTTGTCCGGCGTGATCGTCACCTGGGTGGAGTCCACCTGGAACTTCAGGTAGCCACGATCGAGATAGTACGAGCGCAGCCGCTCGAGGTCGGCCGACAACTTCTGGCGGGAATACTGGTCACGCTTGGACCAGAATGCCCACCACGGCGCCGGACCCATCTCGAAGGACTTGAGCAACTCCTTCTCGGAGAAGTCCTCGTTGCCGATGATGCGCACTCGCCGGATGGCGGCGGGCTTGCCCTCGTAGATCTCGATGTTGACGAAGACCCGGTTGTCCTCCAGCTCCTCGACCTCGGTCTCGATCTCGACACCGTACTGCCCGAGGCTGTAGTAGACCCGCTGGAGCTCGGTCTGCATCTGGTCCAGGGCACGCTGGTCGAGGACCCGCCCCTGCACCAGCCCGATCGACTTCAGGGCTTCCTGGAGTTGCTCGGTCTCGACCTTCTCGTTGCCGTTGACCTCCAGCGCGGTGATGGTCGGGCGCTCCTCCAGGCGGATCAGGAGGGCATCGTCGGGCGAGCGTCCCACCTCGACGTTCTTGAAGAACCCGGTGTCGTAGAGCGCTTCGACCACCCGGGTGCTGTCCTCCGGCTGGAAGTCGTCGCCGACCTCGTAGGGGAGGTAGGTGAACACGGTCCCCGGGGAGATGGTCCGCAGCCCTTCGACCCGGATATCGGTGATCTCGAATGCCTGTGCCAGCGAGGGAAGCAACAACAGGGCGCCAAGGGCGAGTGCCGCGGTGAAACGTTGTGTGATGGTCATGCCGAAGGGGCTTTCCTGGTCAGGCAAATGGAAGAACGAAAGCGGCCATGACGAGACATCCATGACCACGAGCTCATGAGCAAACCCGGCTATTGTGAACCAAGTCCAGCTAGTGCATCAACCGGGCGATATCGTTGTAGAAGACCACCATCATCAGGGCCGCAAGCGCGACAATCCCGATGCGCGCGTAGATCTCCTCGAACGCCGGGCCGGGGGGGCGCCCCCTGACCACCTCGATCAGGTACAGCAGCAGGTGCCCACCGTCGAGCATCGGGATCGGCAACAGGTTCAGGATGGCCAGTGACAGGCTGATCAGGGCGAGAAACCCGAGGAACGTAGACAGCCCCAGGAGCAGGCTCTTGCCGGCATATTCGGCGATCGCCACCGGACCGGACAGGTTCGCCAGGCTCGCCTCGCCTCGCAACAGCCGGTAGAAGACCTGGAACGTCAGTGCCGTCATCTCCCAGCTTCGATCGATCGAGCGCCCGAAGGCCTCGATCGGCCCGGACCGGTCGAGGAGAACCATGGCCCGGGCCGCCTCCGGATCGTGCGGGCGGGAGGCGAGCGAAACGCCCACACGACCGACCTCCTCCCCGTTTACCTCGGTCGCACGAGGAGAGACTTCCACCTCACGCCGCCGACCGTCCTCGTCCTCCAGCGTCAGGCGCAGCGTCTCGCCGGCCCGCTCGCCGATCCAGTCGATCAATTCGCCGGGATCCCTGTAGCCGCGTCCGTCGATCGCCACGATCCGCTCGCCTTCCTCGAGGCCCGCCTCGGCCGCCGGCGAGCCGGCCTGCACCGCAGCGATCTCCGCCACGCCCGGTGGCTGCCACAGGACCAGGCCGAGCTTGGAAAGCACGTCGGGCGTCCGCTTGCCGATCGACCCGCCCAGCGGGTCGAGCTCCGACAGGTCCAGCTCGGTGGACAGGGCACGGCCGTCCCGCTCGAAGCCCAGGGGCAGGGTCTGGCGCTCGATGCCGCCGTTGATCAGCCGCAGCTGCAGATCGGTCAGGTTCTCGATGGCATGCGGCCCCACGGAGGTGATCACGTCGCCCGACTGCAGGCCCGCCTCGGCCAGCGGCGTGCCCGGCTCGAGGTCGCCCAGCTTCGGCAGGGTGCCCTGTGTGCCCACCATGAACATCAGCCACCAGAGGAACAGGGCAAGCAGGATGTTCGCCGCCGGGCCGGCGGCCACGATCAGGCTGCGCTTCCAGAGGGGCTGGCGATTGAAGGCGCGGTGGCGTTCGCCCGGATCGACCTCGCCCTCGCGCTCGTCGAGCATCCGCACGTAGCCGCCCAGGGGGAGCGCCCCGACGCGGTACTCGATCCGGTCAGGGCCACGGCGGGTGGAGAACAGGGTCTTGCCGAAACCCAGCGAGTAGGTCAGCACCCGCACGCCCAGCTTTCGCGCGACCCAGAAGTGGCCGTACTCGTGGAACGCCACCAGGATGCCGATGGTGAGCAGGAAGCCCAGCAGACTGATCAGCACGTCCATCGGTCGTCACCCACCCGCCGTCAGTTTCGCCGACCGACACCAGTCGGCCGTCCATGACCGCACCTCGGCGTCCAGCGTCAGGACCGCGTCGATGGACCCCGGCGCGGCCGTTCGACCCGCAGCGGTCATGGCATCCAGCGTGGCCTCGGTCGCCGCGGCGATGCCGGGGAACGACAGCCTGCCCTCCAGGAAGGCCGCCACCGCGACCTCGTTGGCCGCGTTGATCACCAGTGGCGCCGCCCCGCCAGCGCGCAGGGCATCGAAGGCGAGCCGCAGGGCCGGAAAGCGGGCGAAATCCGGGCGCTCGAAGTGCAGGCCGTTGAGTGCATGGAAGTCCAGCGGACGGACGCCGGACGCCACCCGCTCGGGCCAGGCCAGGGCATGGGCGATGGGCGTGCGCATGTCCGGTTCGCCGAGCTCGGCGAGCACCGATCCATCGACGAAGCGCACCATGGAGTGGATCACCGATTCGGGGTGAACGACCACCTCGATCCGGTCGGCATCGATGCGGAACAGGCGGGCGGCCTCGATCACCTCGAGCCCCTTGTTCATCATCGTGGCCGAGTCGACGGAAATCTTGCGCCCCATCGACCAGTTGGGGTGGGCGCAGGCCTGCTCGGGAGTAATGAAGGAGAAGCGATCGGCCGGCCAGTCGCGGAATGGACCGCCCGAGGCGGTCAGGACGATGGATTCGACTTCCGCCGGGTCCGTGCAACGGTCGCCCGGGGCGGCCGGCAGGCACTGGAAGATGGCGTTGTGCTCGCTGTCGACCGGCAACAGCTCCGCCCCGCTCCGACGGGCCACGTCCATCATCAGCTCGCCGGCGGCAACCAGCGACTCCTTGTTGGCAAGCAGCACCCGCTTGCCCGCGTGCAGGGCGTTCCAGGTCGACTGCAGCCCGGCCGTGCCGACGATGGCGGCCACCACCACATCGAGCGCCTCGCTACCGGCGAGCCCGTCGACCGCCTCCTGGCCCACCACCAGCTCCGGGCGCTCGGCGGCCGGCAGCTCCTCGAGTCGCGAGAGCAGTTCATCCCGGCGTTTCACGTCGACGAGGCCCACCACGGCCGGGCGGAACTGCCGGACCTGCTCGAAGAGGGCCTCGACCCGCCCGTGGGCGACCAGCACCTCCACGCGATAGCGCGCCGGATGCCGTGCGAGCACGTCGAGCGTGCTGCGGCCGATGCTGCCGGTCGACCCGAAGATCCCGATGCGCTTCATGATCCGCCCATCAGCTGCATGTGCGACAGGGCCAGCCACCACAACGGCATCGCGGCGAACTGTCCGTCGAGCCGATCGAGGACGCCGCCGTGGCCGGGCAGGACCCGTCCGCTGTCCTTCACACCCGCCTCCCGCTTGAGACGGGACTCCTCGAGATCGCCACCCACGGAGGCGAGCGCGACCACCACGCACCAAAGCGCCAGCAGCCAGGAAGGCGTGGTCGCGAACAACGGCAGAATCGCCCCGATCGCCGCCAGCACGGCGACACCGGCAAGCCCGCCGACCACGCCCTCGATAGACTTGCCGGGACTGATCATGGGAGCGAGCTTGTGCCGGCCGAAGGCGCGGCCGGAGAAATACGCCAGCGAATCGGCCACCACGACGACGAGGATGCCGAAGAGCAGCAACCACTGCCCCTGCGGGGCTGCATGGATCCCGACGAGTGCCACCCAGAACAGGGGCAGGATCACCAGCCCGATCAGGCGACGCTGCCAGAAGGGACGCCCGGGCGGCCGGGTAGTGCGGTAGCGCAGGTGGGTGCCGAACAGGAAGAGCCAGGCCGTGGCGGCCACGCCCATCAGCCAGACAAGCTGATCGGCCGGCCAGAACTGATGCCAGCCGACGGCGATCAGTACCGTACCGACCACCCACGGCCAGATCTGGCAGGGGGCCAGCCCGCAGAGACGAAACCACTCGACGGCAGCCCATGCCAGGACGACCAGGGTGATGCCGGCAAAGATCCGCTCCGGGGTGAACAGCACGACCGCAAGCGCCACCAGGCCGGCGACGATGCCGGTGATCACTCGCACCGCGGTCGAGCTCACGACACGTCCTCTCCGGGAGCCCGACCGAACCGGCGCTCGCGCCCCGAGAACCAGCGCACCGCCTGTTCGAAGGCCGCCTCGTCGAAGCGCGGCCAGAGCACATCGGTGAAGTACAGTTCGGCGTAGGCCGACTGCCACAGGAGGAAGTTGCTCAGGCGCTTCTCGCCGCCGGTACGGATGAACAGATCGACCGCGGGCTGGCCGGCGGTCGCCAGCCCCTTCTCGAATTCATCCGCCAGCACGGCCGGATCGTCGAGATCGAGCGCCTCGTCCGCATGACGCTCGGCCAGTCGACGTGCCGCCTGCAGGATGTCCCACTGCCCGCCGTAGCTGACCGCGATCTGCAGGTGCAGACGACGGTTGTCGGCGGTGCGCTCCTCCGCGACAGCCATCAGCCGCTGCACGCCGGGGTCCAGGCGCGAGCGATCACCGATGAATCCCAGTCGCACGCCGTTCGCGTCGAGTTCGTCGAGCTCCTTCTCCAGCGCGTTGATGAACAGCTTCATGAGCGCATCGACCTCGTCGGCCGGGCGCGACCAGTTCTCGGAGGAGAAGGCGAACAGGGTGAGGATGGGAATCTCGAGCCGCATGGCGGCACGGATGGTGGCGCGCACGGCACGCCGGCCGCGCTGGTGTCCCATCTTGCGTGGCAGGTGCCGGGCCCTGGCCCAGCGACCGTTGCCGTCCATCACGATGGCGACGTGGCGAGGTCGGCGCGCCGGATCGATCGCCGTCGCCGGTTCGTTGGTAGGCGCCCGGCTCACGACGGCCTAGACTTCCATCAGTTCTTTTTCTTTCTGGGCCACGATCCGATCCACTTCCGCCACGCTCTCGTCGGTGAGCTTCTGAACCATCTCCTCGCCACGACGCTCGTCGTCCTCGGAGATTTCCTTCTCCTTGAGGAAGGCCTTGAAGTCGCTGTTGGCATCCCGGCGGATGTTGCGGATGGCGATCTTGGCGTTCTCGCCTTCATGGCGCACGACCTTGCCCAGTTCCCGGCGCCGCTCTTCGGTCAGTGGAGGCATGGGGATGCGGATCACCGTGCCGGCGGAAGACGGATTCAGCCCCAGATCGGACGTCATGATCGCCTTCTCGATCTTGCCGACCATGTCCTTCTCCCACGGCGTCACGCTCAGGGTGCGCGCATCCTCGGCGGAAAGCTTGGCCACCTGGGAGAGCGGCACTTCGCTGCCGTAATACTCCACGTGGATATGGTCGAGGACGCTGACATGCGCCCGACCGGTACGGATCTTGGAAAGCTCGGTCTTGAGCGCCTCGATGCTCTTGTTCATGCGCGTGCGAGCATCTTTGACCACGTCGTCAATCATTCTTCACGTTCTCCGCTGTCACCAGGGTACCGACGGGCTCGCCACTCACGGCCCGCACCAGGTTACCCGGTTCATTGATGTCCACCACCATCAGCGGCATCTGCTGATCGCGACACATCACGATCGCGGTGGCGTCCATCACGCCCAGCCGCTGGTCGAGCACGGCATTGTACGTCAAATGATCGTAGCGTTCCGCATCGGCGTCCAGCTGCGGATCGGCGCTGTAGACCCCGTCCACCTTGGTCGCCTTGATCATCAGGTCGGCATTGATCTCGGCGGCGCGGAGGCTCGCACCCGAGTCGGTGGTGAAGAACGGGTTGCCCGTCCCGCCGACCAGCACGACGACCCGCCCCTTCTCCAGGTGGCGGACCGCGCGACGGCGGATGTAGTCCTCGCAGACCGCATGGATCGATACCGCGGACATCACGCGAACCTTCAGCCCGCGGCGCTCGAGCACGTCCTGCATCGCCAGCCCGTTCATGACGGTGGCCAGCATGCCCATCTGGTCGCCCGTCACCCGGTCCATCCCGGCGCCGGCCAGGCCTTCGCCGCGGAAGATGTTGCCGCCACCGACGACCACGGCGACCTCGACGCCACGGTCCTTGAGCGCCTGGATGTCGTCACCGAGCCGATTGATCACCGCCGGGTCGATCCCGAAAGACTGGTCGCCCATCAGCGCCTCGCCGCTGAGTTTGAGCAGGACACGTCGATAACGGGGGGAGCCGGCAGCTTGCATATCGTTTCACCTGTGGGCTGTGTGCTTGCGATTGGTTGTCGCGCCACGCCGAGCATGACGCACCTGGGAACATCCGAGCAAGCCCTCCGGTCCGGGCGGCCGACCCTAAGAGGGCTTGATCGGAGATTCTGCAGTTCAAAAAAAAGCCGGGTTGGCCCCGGCTTTCCTGGAGGGCGATCAGCCCCCTTTGACCTGCGCCATCACCTCGGCGGCGAAGTCGCCTTCCTCCTTCTCGATGCCCTCGCCCACTTCCATGCGCTCGAAGCGGACGCACTTGGCACCTTCCTTCTCGAGAAGCTGGCCGACGGTCTGATCGGGATCCTTGACGAACGGCTGACCCACGAGGGTGATCTCGGCCAGGAACTTGCGGATCCGGCCCTCGATCATCTTCTCGACGATTTCCGGCGGCTTGCCGGACTCGGCGGCCTGGGCACGGAAGATCTCGCGCTCCTTCTCGAGCGTCTCCTCGTCGACCTGCGACTCGTCGACACAGGCCGGCTTGCTTGCCGCCACGTGCATGGCGAGATCACGTGCCAGTTCCTCGTTGCCGCCCTCGAGCTCGACCAGCACGCCGATCCGCTCGCCGTGACGGTAGGCACCGATCACGCCGGAGGTGCTCATGCGCACGAACCGGCGGATCTGGATGTTCTCGCCCAGCTTGGCGATGAGCGCCTTGCGGCGGTCGTCGGCCTTCTCGCCGTCGATCTCGAGACCATTGACGGCTTCCAGGTCGGCCGGGTCGTCCGCCAGGATGCGCTCGGCCATGCCCTGGGCGAAGCCCGTGAAGTCGTCGCCCTTGGAGACGAAGTCGGTCTCGGAGTTGATCTCGACCATCGCGGCGGTCTTGCGATCGTCGCTGATGGCGATGGCGACCTGGCCTTCGGCGGCCACGCGGTCGGCCTTCTTGTCGGCCTTGGCCAGGCCGCTCTTGCGCATCTGCTCGATGGCCGCCTCGATGTCGCCGTCGGTCTCGACCAGCGCCTTCTTGCATTCCATCATGCCGGAGCCGGTACGCTCACGGAGTTCTTTGACCAGAGAGGCAGAAATTGCCATGACCTGTCTTCTCCCGAAAATCTGTCTTGTAGAAAAACAACGGGCCTGACGACCCGTTGCTCACATAGGGGACCGGCTCGTCCGCCCGCTCGTGGGGACGAGTCCGGCCGCGGCCGCTTACTTGGCCGCTTCTTCCTGTTCGGACACCTCGACGAAGTCCGACTCGCTGACGCTCGAGGCGCCCTTGGCATCCAGTACCGCATCCGCAACGGCGGTGGTGTAGAACTGGATGGCACGAATCGCGTCGTCGTTGCCCGGAATGACGTAATTGACGCCCTGGGCGCTGTTGTTCGTGTCAACAACGGCCACGACCGGGATGCCGAGCTTCTTGGCTTCCTTGATCGCGATGTCCTCGTGGCCAACGTCGATGACGAACAGTGCGTCCGGCAGACGCTCCATGTCCTGGATGCCGCCGATGGAACGCTCGAGCTTGGCGCGCTCGCGGGTCATTTCCAGCGCTTCCTTCTTCACCAGCTTGGCGAAGGTGCCGTCCTCTTCCATCTGCTGCAGCGCCTTGAGGCGGCGAATGGAGGAGCGCACGGTGCGGAAGTTGGTCATCATGCCGCCGAGCCAGCGGTGGTTGACGTACGGCATGCCGCAGCGCTTGGCCTCGGTCTCGATGATGTCGCGGGCCGAACGCTTGGTGCCGACGAACATGATCTTGCCGCCATTGCCGGCCAGCTTGCCGATGTAGTTCAAGGCATCCTCGAACATCGGCAGCGTCTTTTCCAGGTTGATGATGTGGATCCGGTTGCGCTGACCGAAGATGTAGGGCGCCATGCCCGGGTTCCAGTATCGAGTCTGGTGACCGAAGTGGACACCGGCCTCGATCATCTGACGCATGGTGATTTTAGCCATCTTGATAACTACCTGTTTTGATTGGGTTAGGCCTCCGCCCGATCTGACAGCACAACCCCCCGGATCAACCGGCGGGCACCCCGCGCTGCCATAGCGATGGACGTGTGGAATTTCCGGCCGCCCGCTGACGAAAGCGACGGTCCGGCGCGCGGATTATACGGGAACTTGGCCCTGCAGGGAATCCCGGGAGCGATCGATCACCCGGGCCGGGCCGCTCATCCGGCGGCATGCGCCCGGACCGCGTCGGCCAGCTCCTCCGCGACCGCGCGCACCTCGTCGGCCGATTCGCCTTCGACCATCACGCGAATCAGCGGTTCGGTGCCCGACGGGCGCAGCAGCACGCGCCCCCTGTCCGCCAGCCGGGATTCGGCGGCCTTGACGGCGCTGGCCACGGCCGGGTCCTCCAGCGAAACCGGCCGGTCGATGTGCACGTTGATCAGTTCCTGGGGAAGGATATCCATCGGCTCGAGCAGCTCGCCCAGGGACTTTCCCTGACGCGCCATCTCCGCGAGCACCTGCAGTGCGGCGATGATGCCGTCGCCGGTACTGTGACGATCCAGGCACAGCAGGTGACCGGAAGACTCGCCCCCGAGCAGCCACTGCTCGCGCTTGAGGGCCTCGTGCACGTAGCGGTCTCCCACCTTGGCACGCAGGAACGGACAGCCCAGCCCCCGCACCGCGCGTTCCAGGCCGAGGTTGCTCATCTGCGTGCCGACCACGCCCCCGGCGTAACCCTGCTGGATACGACCGGCCGCGATCACGTACAAAAGCTCGTCACCGTCGCGGACGTTGCCCCCCGCATCCACCATCACCACGCGGTCACCGTCGCCATCGAAGGCTACGCCCAGGTCGGCGTTGGATGCCAGCACCGCGGAGCGGACGGCCTCCGGGTGGGTCGAGCCGACGCCCTCGTTGATGTTGAAGCCGTCCGGCCCGGCGCCGATCACCTCGACCTCCGCGCCCAGTTCGGCAAAGACGCGCGGGGCCACCTGGTAGGTGGCACCGTGGGCGCAGTCGACCACGATGCGCAGCCCCGAGAGCATCATCCCGCTGGGAACGGTGCTCTTGCAGAACTCGATGTAGCGCCCCGGCGCGTCCTCGATCCGGTCGGCCTTGCCCAGCCGGCGATTGTCGATCACCTCCAGAGGCTGGTCGATCATCGCCTGGATCTCGTCCTCGACCGCATCGGGCAGCTTCTCGCCGTGCGACGAGAAGAACTTCACCCCGTTGTCGGCATAGGGATTGTGCGAGGCGCTGATGACCACGCCCGCGGAGGCACGCAGGGTGCGCGTCAGGTAGGCGATCGCGGGGGTAGGCATCGGTCCGAGCAGCCGCACGTCCACTCCCGCAGCGGCAAACCCGGCCTCCAGCGCAGACTCGAACATGTACCCCGAGACGCGCGTGTCCTTGCCGATCAATACGCGTCGGCGTCCATGGTCGCCCAGGACCTTGCCGGCCGCCCAGCCCAGCTTGAGAACGAACTCGGGGGTCATGGGCCACTGGCCGACCGCACCCCTCACTCCATCGGTTCCAAAGACTCTGGTCACGTCTGTGCCTCTCCTGTGTCCACCGGCCCGGCCTTCCGCCTGCCGACGAGATCGCCGGAAACAAGAACGCCGGCTCGCAAGGCCGGCGCCGTTCGTCGTGTCTGATCGTCGATCGCCGCCAAGAGGCGACCGACGGCCCCGGAAGGGGTCTTACATGGCCGGGCCACCTTCCGGCTCGTCGCTGTCGGCACTCTCGCCGGCACCTTCCTCGCCGATGACAGCGATGTACGCCGCCAGGTTGTTGATGTCGGCGTCGGACAGGTGGGTCGCTTGCGGGATCATCGCGTAGGAGTACTCACCCATCTCGGTGCCCTTGCGGTAAACCTTCAGCAGGGACGCCGCTTGGGAGGCCGCCATGCCCTTGAGCTTGGGCGCATTCATCAGGTGACCACCCTCGCCCTGCTCGCCGTGGCAGACGGCACAGGAAGAGTAGAGAGCCTGTCCACGCTCGACATCCGCCTTGGCGAGTTCGTCAGAACCCTTCTCCTCGCCATCGTCGTCCTTCTCGGACTTGGCCTGATCGTCATCCTTGTCGCTGTCGTCCTTGTCGC
>NZ_JBKGYT010000009.1:0-34664 GCF_046545975.1 Guyparkeria sp.
AGAAAACCCCGCGGCGCGGGGTTTCTTGCGTTACGGCTGGGCCGAACGTCGGTCTCAGGAAGACTGGGCTTTCGGTGCTTCTTCCTCGTTTCGCGTTTCGCTGACGACCAGCTGGGGGAACGGGATGGTGATGCCGTTGGCGTCGAAGGTTTCCTTGATCTGCTGTTGCAGGTCGGACTTGATCACCGGCATGTCCGCCGCGCGCACCCATGGGCGGACGATCAGGTCAACGCTCGAGGCGCCGAACTGGTCGACGAGGATGACCGGTGCCGGTTCCTTGAGCACGCGGTCGTCCTGTTCGAACACCTCCATGATCAGGTCCTTGGCGCGGGCGATGTCATCGCCGTAGTCGATGCCCACGGCCAGGTCGAGTCGGCGGGTGTCACGGACGCTGTAGTTGGAGATCGCCGCCGAGTAGAGCTGGCCGTTGGGCACGATCAGCTCGACGTTGTCCGGCGTGTTCATGCGCGTGTGGAAGATGCCGATCTCGTTGACCGTGCCCATCAGGCCGCTGGTGATGATGAAGTCGCCCGCCTTGAAGGGGCGGAAGAGGAGAATCATCACGCCGGCGGCGAAGTTGCCCAGCGAATCCTTCAGGGCCAGACCGACGGCGATGCCGGCACCGGCGATCAGGGCGACCAGCGAGGTGGTGTCCAGGCCAAGCTGGGAGAGTGCGGCGATCGCGACGAACAGCAGGAAGGCCGTCCGGGCAAGCGCAACGATGAAGCCGACCAGCATCCTGTCGAGTCCCGTTCTCGACAGCAGTCGGTTCAGCCAGGGTGCGCCGGCCTTCGCGATGAAGTAGCCGGCGGCCGCAATGGCGACAGCCGTCAGGATCTTGATGATCCAGGGCAGCAGGTAAACGGAGAAGAAGCTCTCTTCCATGGTGATCCCTCAGATGGTGTTCTTGTGGCGAGTGCAAGTCGGACTCGCGGCCTCGTCGGGGCAGTATAGGGGGCATCTGTGCCCCGTTTCAGCGCAGAGTGTCTTTCGGGGCCACAAACAAAAACACCGCCCGGAGGCGGTGTCTTTCGCGGCGTCGTGGGGTGACGACTTATTCGGCAGTGCCCTTGGTCGTGATCTCGACGCGACGGTTCTTGGCGCGGCCTTCGCGGGTCTCGTTGGTCGCGACCGGCTCGAGCTCGCCACGACCTTCGGTGTTGATCACGTCAGCCGGAATGTCCTTGGAGGTCAGGTAGTCCTTGACGGTCGCGGCGCGACGCTCGGACAGGCCCTGGTTGTACTCTTCGGTACCGATGCTGTCGGTGTGACCAATCACCTCGACCTCGGCGATGGAGTTCAGGTCACCCATGTCGCTGACCAGCTCGTCGAGAGTCTCCTTGCCTTCCGGCTTGAGGTTCGACTTGTCGAAGTCGAAGTAGGTGTCAGCCTCGAGGGTGACTTTCTCGGCCTTCGGCTCCGGGGGCGGCTCGACGGCCGGCTTCGGTGCCGGAGCGGCTTCTTCCTTCTTGACCAGCTCGGGGTTGCAGGCCTCGATGGCGGTGTCTTCGTTCAGGGTGCCGTGACCGTTGTACAGGCACGGGCCATGGCCGGTCATGACCGGGTTGCCGTTGCTGTCGTAAACGTACGGGTCTTCGCCCCCGGCATAGGTCTGGCCAGAGAAGGCAAACGTGGCTGCGACGGAAGCAGCGAGCACGGTCATTTTCTTCATCTGTGAAATCTCCTTGTTTCTCTTTAAGTCAGAGAGGATGACGTTGGGTGTCGCTAGAGTGGAGCGATTCAGATCCTTTGACGATTGAATCTGATTGAAATAGTAGTCGTCCACTCAGGCAAAGTGCAAAAATAGCCGCCCTTCGTTGTTGTGTCGGACAACGGTTGCCGTCGATAGACCGGCCCGGACGACCGCTATCAGGTGAATCGCCCGGGATTTCGCTTCGTTTTTCGCCAGGTGCCAGTAAATGCTCAAGCCGCTGATATACAAGGAAAACAATCTCCACGTCCTCGACCAGAGAGCGTTGCCGCACCAGGAGACCTGGGTTTGTTGTAACCGTGCAACAGACGTGGCGAAAGTGATACGTGACATGGTCGTTCGTGGGGCTCCGGCCATCGGGATTGCCGGAGCGTACGGCTACGTGCTCGGGGCCCGTGCCGTATTGACGGGGGGTGGGGATGTCAGCCCGGCGGGGCTGGATTCCGTCTACCGGGAGCTGGCCGCGGCCCGTCCGACCGCCGTCAATCTCGTCTGGGCGCTTGACCGCATGGTCGCCCGGCTGGAGCGCGAGGCGGCCAACTCTGCCGAAGGCCGTGTGGCCGCCCTTCTCGACGAGGCGAGAGCCATCGATGCCGAGGATCTGGAGGCCAATCTCCGGATGAGTCAGGCCGGGGTTGCCCTCATCTCTCCCGGCAAGTCCGTGCTCACCCATTGCAATACGGGGGCGCTGGCCACGGGCGGGCAGGGCACCGCACTGGGCGTGATTCGCGATGCGTGGGCGGCCGGGCGCATCGAGCAGGTGTTCGTCGACGAGACGCGACCCTGGTTGCAGGGGGCGCGGCTGACGGCCTGGGAGCTGCAGCAGGAATCGATTCCCTATCGCCTGATCTGCGACGGCGCGGCGGCGAGCGTGCTGGCCACCGGCGACGTGGGGTGGGTCATCGTCGGTGCCGACCGGGTCGCCGCGAACGGTGATACGGCCAACAAGATCGGCACCTATTCGCTGGCCGTGCTGGCTCGTCACCACGGGGTCGGTTTCATGGTGGTCGCGCCCCGGGCCACCATCGACCGGTCCTGTCCGGACGGGGCCGCGATCGAGATCGAGCAGAGGCCGGCGGAGGAAGTGCGTTCGCTGGCCGGTCGGCTGATCGCCCCCGTCGACGCGCCCGTTCACAACCCGTCCTTCGATGTCACCCCCGCCGAACTGATCGATGTGCTGGTCACCGAGAAGGGGGTACTGCACCGGCCGGATCGGGCCGGGGTCGCCGGGCTTTTCCGGTGACGGCGACGAACCGTCGTCCCCCGGCGGGGCGCGGCGAGGGGGCGATGGCGTAGCGGTATGGCGCCCCGCCGTGGCGATCGCCCCCTGTGGTAACATGACCCGCTTCGTGGAGGCTGCCGGTCCGAGTCGCCTCGGCGCCGCGCCGACAGTCCTCTCGTGCGTGCCCGTTGGCGGGGGATGAGGGCACGCGACCCGGCCGTGATCGCCGGGCCGCCCCGGCGCCAAATTGCCGCTCACACGCGGATAAACAGGATATTCGTGGGTACCAGGACACTCGCATGACTCAGTTCGCTCAAGAAATCTTCCCGGTCAATCTCGAAGACGAGATGCGGCAGTCCTATCTCGATTACGCCATGAGCGTGATCGTGGGGCGTGCGCTGCCGGATGCGCGCGACGGCCTCAAGCCGGTACATCGTCGTGTCCTCTATGCCATGCGCGAGCTGGGCAACGAGTGGAACAAGCCCTACAAGAAGTCCGCGCGTGTCGTGGGTGACGTCATCGGTAAGTATCACCCGCACGGTGATTCGGCGGTCTACGACGCGCTGGTGCGCATGGCGCAGGACTTCTCCATGCGCAACATGCTCATCGACGGGCAGGGCAACTTCGGCTCGGTCGACGGCGATGCCCCGGCGGCGATGCGTTACACCGAAGTGCGCATGGCGAAGATCGCCCACGAGCTGCTCGCCGACATCGACAAGGAAACCGTCGACTTCATCGACAACTACGACGGCTCGGAATCCGAGCCGCAGGTCCTTCCCGCCCAGTTCCCGAACCTGCTGGTCAACGGCTCCTCGGGCATCGCCGTGGGCATGGCCACCAACATCCCGCCGCACAATCTCGGCGAGGTGCTCGACGCCACGGTCGCGCTGATCGACGACCCGGCCATCAGTGACGAGGACCTGCTCGCCTTCGTGCCGGCGCCGGACTTTCCCACTGCGGGCATTATCAACGGCGCGGCCGGGCTGCGCGACGCCTACCTGACCGGTCGCGGCCGCTGCGTGATGCGCGCCCGGGCGGAGTTCGAGGACAGCGAGAAGACCGACCGCACCTCGATCGTCATCACCGAGCTGCCCTACCAGGTCAACAAGGCTCGGCTGATCGAGCGCATCGCCGAGCTGGTGCGCGAGAAGAAGATCGAGGGCATCGCCGAGTTGCGCGACGAGTCCGACAAGGAAGGCATGCGGGTCGTCATCGAGTGCAAGCGCGGCGAGATGCCCGACGTGCTTCTCAACAACCTCTACCAGCAGACGCAGTTGCAGAGCGTCTTCGGCATCAACATGGTGGCGCTGGTCGACGGCCAGCCGCGCACCGTGGGCCTGCGCGAGATCCTCAACGTCTTCCTGCGCCACCGTCGCGAGGTGGTCACCCGCCGCACCATCTTCGAATTGCGCAAGGCGCGCGACCGGGCGCATATCCTCGAGGGCCTGGCCGTGGCGCTGGCGAACATCGATCCGATGATCGCCGTGATCAAGTCCGCGCCGACGCCCGCCGAGGCCAAGGTCAAGCTGCTCGACGGCACCTGGGAGTCGGGTGTGGTGCGCGCCATGCTCGAGAAGGCCGATGCCGCCGCCTCGCGCCCCGAGGCGTTGGGCGACGAGTTCGGCCTGCAGGAGGACGGCAGCTACCGCCTCTCGCCCGAGCAGGCGCAGGCCATCCTCGAGATGCGTCTGAACCGGCTGACCGGCCTCGAGCAGGACAAGATCGTCGAGGAGTACGCCACGCTGCTCGAGCGCATCATCGACCTGCTCGACATCCTGCGTTCGGACGAGCGCCTGATGCAGGTCATCCGCGACGAGCTGATGCGGATCAAGGACGAGTACGCCGATCCGCGCCGCACCGAGATCATCGTCGATTACGAGGACCTCTCGATGGAGGACCTGATCGCCGAGGAAGATCGCGTGGTCACGCTCTCGCGCGAGGGCTACATCAAGACCCAGTCGCTGGCCGACTACCGCAGCCAGCGCCGCGGCGGCCGGGGCAAGGCCTCGACCCGCATGAAAGACGAGGACGTCATCGAGCAACTGCTGGTCGCCAGCACCCACGCCTGGGTACTGATGTTCACCAACTTCGGGCGTGTCTACTGGCGCAAGGTCTACCAGCTGCCGCAGGGGGCGCGCGGTGCCCGTGGCCGGCCGGTGGTCAACGTGCTGCCGCTGCAGGACGGCGAGTGCATCAACACCATGCTGCCGATCCGCGAGTTCGTCGACGATCACTACATCTTCTTCGCCACGCGCAATGGCCAGGTGAAGAAGACCCCGCTGGTCGACTTCTCCCGGCCGCGGCAGGCCGGCATCATCGCCATCGACCTGCGCGAGGGCGACCGGCTGATCGGCGCGGCGCTGACCGACGGGGCCCGCGAGATCATGCTGTTCACCAACGCGGGCAAGGCGACCCGGTTCGTGGAGGGCGACGTTCGCTCGATGGGCCGAACGGCGGCCGGGGTGCGCGGCATTCGCCTGCAGGAAGGTCAGTACGTGGTCTCGCTGATCGTGGTCGACGAAGGCGAAGTGCTCACCGCCACCGAGAATGGCTATGGCAAGCGCACGCCCACCGACGAGTTTCCCGTCTACAACCGTGGCGGGCAGGGTGTGATCGCCATCAATACCAGCGAGCGCAACGGCGAACTGGTCGGTGCCGTGCTGGTGCGCGAGGCCGACGAGGTGATTCTGATCTCCAACCGCGGTACACTCGTGCGCACCGAGGTGTCCCAGATTTCCTCCCTGTCGCGCAATACCCAGGGCGTGACCCTCATCCGTCTGGGCAAGGACGAGCGGCTGGTTCAGGTCGAACCGGTCGCGGCCATGGATGATGAAGGTGACGAGGAGCTCGAGGACCGGGGCGCGGAGGAGTGATCCCCGCCGTGGCGAGGGAACGTCGCCACGCCGTCTAGCCCCCGGCAGGCCGGGGGTTTCGATCGAATGAAAAGGCCGGGCGAATCATCGCCCGGTCGCTTGTTTTCCGTTTCTGTTCAGGAGTAGTCATGGCTCGCGTTTACAACTTCAGCGCCGGTCCGGCGATGTTGCCCACCGAAGTCCTCACCCGCGCGCGGGACGAGTTGGTCGATTACCAGGGGACCGGCATGTCGGTCATGGAAATGAGCCATCGCGGCAAGCATTTCGTCGGCATTGCCGAGCGGGCGGAAGCCAACCTGCGCAAGCTGATGAACATCCCGGACAACTACAAGGTGCTGTTCCTGCAGGGTGGTGCCTCCACCCAGTTCGGCGCGATTCCGCTGAACCTGGCCAACGGCTCGGGCAAGGCCGACTACCTGAACACCGGCCACTGGTCGGTCAAGGCGATCAAGGAAGCCAAGCGCCTCTGCGACGTCAACGTCGTTGCCGACACCAAGCCGCAGAACTTCACCACGCTGCCGGCCGAGGGAGAGATCAAGTTCTCCGCTGACGCCGACTACGTCCACTACACCCCGAACGAGACCATCGCCGGCGTCGAGTTCCCATACATCCCGGACACCGGCGACGTCCCCCTGGTCGCGGACATGTCCTCGACCATCCTGTCGCGCCCGATCGACGTCTCGAAATTCGGCGTCATCTACGCCGGTGCGCAGAAGAACATCGGCCCGGCCGGCCTGACGATCGTCATCGTCCGCGACGACCTGCTGGGCAAGTCGCGGGACAACACCCCGGCGATGCTCGACTGGGCCACCCAGGCCGAGGCCGACTCCATGTACAACACCCCGCCGACCTACGCCTGGTACATGGCGGGTCTGGTATTCGAGCACCTGCTGGAAAAGGGCGGCCTGGAGGCCATGGCGGAGATCAACAAGCGCAAGGCCCAGAAGCTCTACGCCGCCATCGACGGCAACGACTTCTACAGCAACCCGGTCGAGCCGGCCTATCGCTCGTGGATGAACGTGCCGTTCATGCTGGCCGACGATTCGCTCGACAAGACCTTCCTCGAGGAGGCAGGCAAGCAGGGCCTGGTCACGCTCAACGGTCACCGGTCGGTCGGCGGCATGCGCGCGAGCATCTACAACGCGATGCCGGAGTCCGGCGTGGACGCGCTGATCGACTTCATGAACGACTTTGCCAAGCGTAACGGCTGAGCTCGAGTCGAGCCGCCAACGTCAGACAGCCAAATTCAAGGAATCGGACATGTACAAGATTCACACCCTCAACGCCATCTCCAACAAGGGCCTCGAGCGCCTGCCGACTGACCAGTACGACATCAGTGCAGAGCTCTCTGACGCCGATGCCATCCTGGTCCGTTCGGCCAAGATGCACGACATGGACCTGCCGGAGTCGCTGCTGGCCATCGGTCGTGCCGGTGCCGGCGTCAACAACGTTCCGGTCGATCGCATGACCGACAAGGGCGTCGTGGTGTTCAACGCGCCGGGCGCCAACGCCAACGCGGTCAAGGAGCTGGTCATCGCCGGCATGCTGATGTCCATCCGCAACATCGGCCCGGCCTGGGACTTCGCCCGCAACCTCGAGGGCTCCGACGAGGAGATCCACAAGGCGACCGAGGCCGGCAAGAAGAACTTCAAGGGCTTCGAGTTGCCGGGCCGCACGCTGGGCATCATCGGCCTAGGCGCGATCGGCGTGCGCGTGGCCAACTCGGCCAAGGCGCTGGGCATGCGCGTGATCGGCTTCGACCCGGGCATCAGCGTCGAGCGCGCCTGGGAGCTGTCCCCGGACGTCCACCAGGCGGGCAGCGTCGACGAGGTCCTGGCCAAGGCCGACTTCGTTTCCCTGCACGTGCCGCTGATCGAGCAGACCAGGGACCTGATCAACGCCGAGCGCCTGGCGTTCATGAAGGACAACGTCGTGGTCCTGAACTTCGCCCGTGACGGCATCGTCAACGAGCAGGCCATGGTCGATGCACTGGACAACGGCAAGGCCCTGTCCTACGTCTGCGACTTCCCGAGCAACAAGACCAAGAACCACCCCAAGTGCCTGACCCTGCCGCACCTGGGTGCGTCCACCGACGAGGCCGAGGACAACTGCGCGATCATGGTCGCCGACCAGGTGCGCGACTACATCGAGAACGGCAACATCAAGAACGCGGTCAACATGCCGCACGTCCAGATGGCCCGTTCCGGTGTCCAGCGCATCGCGATCGCCAATCTCAACCGCCCGGACATGGTCGGCCAGATCTCGCACATCCTCGGCAAGGCCGGGGTGAACATCGAGCACCTGGTCAACGAGTCGCGCGACAAGGTGGCCTACACGCTGCTGGACGTCGACCGCGAGGTGCCGGAAGCGACCCGCGACGAGCTGGCGGCCATCGACGGCGTTCTGCGCCTGCGCCTGCTCTGATCTCCTGCCGGGTCCATGGGCGGTAACCAGTCCAAGCCGGCGGCACCCGCAACGCTGCCCGACAGCCTGGACGAGGTGCGCGGGCTGATCGACGATCTCGATAGGCAACTGCTCGAGCTGATCAGCCAGCGTGCGCGCCTGGCCGAGCAGGTCGCCCACATCAAGCAGCGGGATCCCGAGTGTTCGCCGGGGCAGTCCTTCTACCGCCCCGAGCGGGAGGCCCAGGTGCTCGCCCGCATCCGGGAGCTCAACCCGGGTCCACTGGACGACGACACCGTGGCCTGGCTGTTCCGGGAGGTGATGTCGGCCTGCCTGGCACATGAGCGCCCACTGTCAATCGCGACCCTCGGTCCGAGCGGGACCTTCTCCGAGCTGGCGGCCGTCGCGGCCTTCGGTCACGGCGGCCGGCTGCAGTTCGAGCCGGGGATCCCCGAGGTCTTCCGTGCGGTCTCCGCCGGCAGCGTCGATTTCGGCGTGGTGCCGCTGGAGAACTCCACCGAGGGCAGCGTCTCGGTCACGCTCGATTCGCTCGCCGGCAGTGACCTGCTGCTCTGCGGCGAGGTGGCAATGCGGATCGACCAGCAATTGCTTGCCCTCCCGGATGCCCCATCGCATCCCCGCTGCATCGTCTCGCATGCCCAGTCGCTGGCCCAGTGTCGCGAGTGGCTCGACGCCCATTTCCCGGGTGTCGAACGCATGGCGGTGGCGAGCAACAGTGCGGCGGCGCAGCAGGCGGCGACCGACCCGGAGGTATTCGCCATCGGGCCGGCCTTCGCCGCCGAGCGGCACGGCCTGGTCGTGCGCGCGGCCAACATCCAGGACAACGTCCAGAACACCACGCGATTCGCCGTGCTGGGTCGCGAGCCGGTCGCGCCCTCCGGCAACGACAAGACGGCCCTCCTGCTGTCGGTGACCAACGAACCCGGGGCCTTGTCGCGGCTGCTTCTGCCGCTGTCCGAGGCGGGGATCGACGTCCTGCGTATCGAATCGCGTCCGGCACGTGACCGCGTCTGGGACTACGTCTTCTTCATCGACATTGCCGGGCACCGGGACGAGCCGCCCGTGGCCGCCGCGCTCGACCGGTTGCGCCCGCACTGCGGGCAGTTGCGGGTGCTCGGCTCCTACCCGGTGCCGGCGATCAGCCACCCGGGAGGGAAGTAGATGGATCGCGAGGAACGTCCGTCGGCCGCCGTGCGCGCGCGAGCCTGTGTCCAGGCGATCAGTCCCTACGTACCCGGCAAGCCGGTCGAGGAGGTGGCACGCGAGCACGGCATCAGCGACGTGCTCAAGCTGGCCTCCAACGAGAACCCGCTCGGGGCGTCTCCCCGCGCTGTCGAGGCGCTGCGGGAGGGCCTGACCGATCTGCATGTCTACCCGGACGGCAGTGGCTACCGCCTCAAGCGGGCGATCGCCGACCACTACGGCGTGCACCCGGAACAGATCACCTTGGGCAACGGCTCGAACGACGTGCTGGAACTGGTGGCGCGCGCCTACCTCGAGCCCGGGGCCAACGCGGTGTTCTCCGAGCATGCCTTCGCTGTCTATCCCCTGGCCACCCAGGCGGCCGGGGCCGAGGCGAAGGTGGTGCCGGCCCGGCCGCCGGACGATCCGGTGATGCCGTTCGGCGCCGACCTCGAGGCCATGGCCGCCGCGATCGATGAACGCACCCGCGTGGTCTTCCTCGCCAACCCCAACAACCCGACCGGGACCTGGGTGGAGGCCGCACAGCTGCGCGGACTGCTCGACGCGGTACCGGAGGACGTCATCGTGGTACTCGACGAGGCCTACACGGAATACGTCGAGGAGCCCTCCTTCCCGGACGGTATCGAGTTGCTCGCGCACTACCCGAACCTGGTGGTCACGCGCACCTTCTCCAAGATCTTCGGCCTGGCGGCCCTGCGCGTGGGGTTTGCCGTCAGTGACCCCGCGATCGCGAGCCTGCTCGACCGGGTGCGTCACCCCTTCAACGTCAATGCCCTGGCGTTGCAGGCGGCCGAGGCGGCGCTCGAGGACGCGGCGTTCATCAACGAGAGCCGGGCGGTCAACCGGGCGGGGCTCGAGCAATGGCAGGCCGCCGCGCGCGAGCGTGGCTGGTCGACCGTTCCGAGCCGGGCGAACTTCATCACGGTACTCACCCCCTTCGGGGCCGGCCGCGTGTTCGAACAGATGCTGCGCGAGGGCGTGATCGTCCGTCCGCTGGGCGGGCCGGATGCCCGCGGAGGATTGTCGACCGCGCTGCGCATCACCATCGGTACCGCCGAGCAGAACGAGCGGGCCGTCGCCGCGCTGGAACGGGCACTGGGCCGGCTGGCGGCCGAGGACGAGTCCGATGATTGATCGGCTGGCGCTGATCGGGACGGGCCTGATCGGTGGCTCTCTGGCGCTCGGCCTGCGGGCGCAGGGGGCGGTCGGCGAGGTGGTCGGCTACAGCCGGCGGCTGGAGACCCGGCTGTCGGCCGAGCGCCTCGGCCTGATCGACCGGCCGGCCGACTCGGTCGCCGAGGCGGTCGCTGGTGCGGACGTCGTCTTTCTTGCGACCCCGGTGACGGCGATGGACGCCGTGCTGGCCGAGCTGGCCGACTGCCTGCCCGAGACGGCGCTGATCACCGACGGCGGCAGCGTCAAGGGTGCCGTGGTCGACCGGGCACGGGCGCACCTCTCGTCGACACAGCTGGCGCGTTTCGTGCCCGGCCACCCCATCGCCGGGCGCGAGCACAGCGGTCCCTCGGCGGCGACCGCCGATCTCTACCGGGGTCATCGTGTCATCCTCACGCCTCTGCCGGAGAATGCCCCGGACGACGTCGCCCGGATCGAGGCGATGTGGCAGGCGGTCGGTGCACGGGTCGAGCGCCTCGACGTCGCCCACCACGACCATGTCCTCGCGGCGACGTCGCATCTGCCGCATGCGGCGGCTTTCGCCATGGTTTCGGCCCTGGCGAGGCTGGCAGAACGCTACGAGGTCTTCCGCTACGCCGCCGGCGGCTTTCGCGACTTCACTCGCATTGCCAGCTCCGACCCGGTGATGTGGCGGGACATCTGCCTCGACAACCGCGACGAGATCCTGGGAATGCTCGATCACTACCGGGACGAGCTGGACCGGCTGCGGGAACTGATGGCCGGTCGCGACGGCGAGGCGCTCGAGCGCTACTTCGCCGACGCCAAGGCGGTGCGGGACGCGCTCTACCCGGTGGCCGACAGCGGCGACGGGCGGAAGGGCGGACCCGCTCGACCGGCCGGCGAGTGACAGCTGCTTCGCCTGCCGCCCGCACGACGCCACGACTCAATTCTTCAATCATCCGGACGACTGCCACATGTCTTCTGTTCATGACACCGCCTCGTTGACCTTCCGCAGCACGGCCGTCGAACGCCTGTCGGGCGAGGCGCGCGTGCCGGGGGACAAGTCGATCTCCCACCGTTCGATCATGCTCGGCTCCCTGGCCGATGGCACCACCGAGGTGACCGGGTTCCTCGAGGGCGAGGACAGCCTCAACACCCTGCGCTGCTTCCGTGCCATGGGGGTGGAGATCAGCGACCCGGAGAACGGGCGGGTCACCATCCGGGGCGTCGGCCTTCACGGCCTGACGCCCCCGGCGAAGCCGCTGTACGTGGGCAACTCGGGCACGTCGATGCGCCTGATGGCCGGGATTCTCGCCGGGCAGGCATTCGACACGGTGCTCGAGGGGGACGCCTCGCTCTCCCGTCGGCCCATGAAGCGGGTGATCGACCCGCTGACCGAGATGGGTGCGCGGATCGAGTCCGGCCCCGAGGGGCGTTCGCCGCTGACGATCCGCGGCGGACAGGCGCTCCGGGCGATCGACTACGCGATGCCGATGGCCAGCGCGCAGGTGAAGTCCTGCGTCCTGCTGGCCGGTCTGTACGCCGAGGGGCAGACCTGCGTCACCGAGCCGGCCCCGACGCGCGATCACACCGAACGGATGCTGTCGGGCTTCGGTCTCGAAGTGACACGCGAGGCCAATCGCGTCTGCCTGGGGCAGGGCGATCCGGCCCAGCGTCGCCTGCAGGGCGGCGCGCTGGAAGTGCCGGCGGACATCTCCTCGGCCGCGTTCTTCCTGGTGGCGGCGAGCATCGTGCCGGGATCGGAGATCACGTTGACCCACGTCGGGCTCAACCCGACCCGGACCGGCGTGATCGACATCCTGCTCGCCATGGGCGCGGATATCCGGATCGAGAACCGTCGGACGGTGGGTGGCGAGCCGGTCGGTGACCTGCGGGTGAGAAGCGCCGAACTCCGGGGTATCGAGATCGACGAGGCGCTGGTTCCCCTGGCCATCGACGAGTTCCCGGTGATCTTCGTCGCCGCCGCCTGCGCCCGGGGGCGCACGGTGTTGACGGGTGCCGAGGAGCTGCGGGTCAAGGAATCCGACCGCATTGCGGTCATGGCCGACGGGCTGGCCAAGCTCGGCATCGACGCCACGCCGACGGACGACGGCATGATCATCGAGGGGCGCGGCGAGCCGAAGCCCTTCGGCTCGGCGACCATCTACGCCCAGGGCGACCACCGCATCGCCATGGCCTTCGCCGTCGCCGGCCTGAAGGCACGCGGCGAGATCACCATCCACGACTGCCAGTTCGTCGAGACCTCGTTTCCGGGGTTTGCCGAACTGTTCAACCGCCTCGGCGGTTGCCTGGAACTGTCGCGCCACTGAACACATTCGAGGAGGTTTCATGGTCCCCGTCATCACCATCGATGGTCCCAGCGGTTCCGGCAAGGGCACGGTCGCGCGGCGACTGGCCGCGCGCCTGGGCTTCGGCATGCTCGATTCGGGGGCGCTCTACCGCCTGACCGCGCTGGCCAGCCAGGCCGCCGGGCTCGCGCCGCAGGACCCGGAAGTGGTCGACATGGCGCGCCGCCTCGACTGCCGGTTCGACGAGGAGGGGAACGTCTTTCTCAACGAGGAAAACGTGACCCGCGAGTTGCGTACCGAGACCACCGGCGCGATCGCCTCCCAGATCGCCGCCCGGCCGGAGGTGCGAGAGGCGCTGCTGCAGCGCCAGCGGGATTTCGCACAGGCACCGGGCCTGGTCGCCGATGGCCGCGACATGGGCACGGTGGTCTTTCCCGAGGCCCCGGTGAAGATCTTTCTCGACGCCAGTGCGGAGGTGCGCGCCGACCGACGTTATAAGCAGTTGATCGAAAATGGATTCGATGCTAGTTTTACCGCCCTCGTCGAAGAGATCCGGCAACGGGACGAGCGAGACCGCAATCGGTCGGTCGCTCCGCTTCGACCCGCGGAAGATGCGCTAGTCGTTGATTCCAGTGACCTTTCGATCGACGAGGTGGAGGCCATGCTATGGCGCTACATCCAGGACCGGATCGCCGGTCCCGGGGAATAGTGGCCGGGCGTGGCCGTCGACTCGTGTTTGTGTGCGGGCAATGTCGCCCGGTCATCAACCGTTGAGTCTGGCAAACCCAGGGACGGATAAGCCAGTGTTTGTTTACCACGACGGACAGCTATTGGAACGTCCAGTCGTCAACCCTTGGAAATGTTGATTAATGTCTGAAAGTTTTGCCCAGCTTTTTGAAGAAAGCCTCCAGAATGCCGTCATGCAGGCGGGCTCCATCGTTTACGGCAAGGTCGTCGATATCAACGATGACTACGTCACGGTCGACGCCGGCCTGAAGTCGGAAGGGATCATCCCCACCGACCAGTTCCGCGACGAGAACGGCGAGCTGAACATCAACGTCGGCGAAGAGGTCGAAGTGGCCCTCGATGCCGTGGAAGACGGCTTCGGCGAGACCCGCCTGTCGCGCGAGAAGGCCCTGCGTGCCCGCGCCTGGAAGAAGCTGGAGAAGGCTTTCGAGAACGACGAGATCGTCACTGGTCGCATTTCCGGGAAGGTCAAGGGTGGTTTCACCGTCGAGCTCGGCGACGTTCGCGCGTTCCTGCCGGGTTCGCTGGTCGACGTGCGCCCGATCCGGGACACCACCTACCTCGAAGGCAAGGACATCGAGTTCAAGATCATCAAGCTCGACCAGCGCCGCAACAACGTGGTGGTCTCCCGCCGTGCCGTGGTCGAGGAAGAGTACAGCGCCGAGCGCGAAGCGCTGCTCGAGCAGCTGCAGGAAGGCATGGTGCTGCGCGGTATCGTCAAGAACCTCACCGACTACGGTGCGTTCCTGGACCTCGGTGGCATCGACGGCCTGCTGCACATCACCGACATGGCGTGGAAGCGCGTCAAGCATCCGTCCGAGATGGTCAACATCGGTGACGAGATCGACGTCAAGGTGCTGAAGTTCGACCGCGAGCGCAACCGCGTCTCGCTGGGCCTCAAGCAGCTGGGCGAGGACCCGTGGAGCGACATCTCCCGTCGCTACCCGACCGGCACCCGCCTGTTCGGCAAGGTCACCAACATCACCGATTACGGCTGCTTCGTCGAGATCGAGGATGGTGTCGAAGGCCTGGTTCACGTCTCCGAGATGGACTGGACCAACAAGAACGTCAACCCGGGCAAGCTGGTCAACGTCGGCGACGAGGTCGAGGTGATGATCCTCGACATCGACGAGGACCGCCGCCGGATCTCGCTGGGCATGAAGCAGTGCCAGCCGAACCCGTGGGATGCCTTCGCCGCGTCGCACACCAAGGGCGACAAGGTCGTCGGCCAGATCAAGTCGATCACCGACTTCGGCATCTTCATCGGCCTGGAAGGCGGCATCGACGGTCTGGTTCACCTCTCCGACCTGTCCTGGAGCGAGCCGGGCGAAGAGGCCGTGCGCCAGTTCAAGAAGGGCGAAGAGCTCGAGGCGGTGGTCATCGCCATCGACCCGGAGCGCGAGCGCATCTCGCTCGGCCTCAAGCAGCTCGAGGACGACCCGCTGTCCAACTGGGCGGCCGATCATCCCAAGGGCAGCATCGTCAAGGGCACGCTGCGTGAAGTCGACGCCCGCGGCGCCGTGGTCGACCTGGGTGACGGCATCGAAGGCTACATCCGTGCCTCCGACATCGCTCGCGAGCGTATCGACGACGCCCGCACCGTCCTGAAGGAAGGCGAGGAAGTCGAGGCCAAGTTCATGGGCATCGACCGCAAGAACCGCATGATCAGCCTGTCGATCCGCGCCAAGGATCACGCCGAGGAAGCCGAGGCGATGGAAGAGCTGAACAAGGCGCCGAGCACCTCGTCGCCGACCTTGGGTGATCTGCTCAAGGAGCAGCTCGGCCGCTCCGAGTAAGCCGGTCCTGCCGAGCTTTCAAAACGCCATCCTCCGTGATGGCGTTTTTTGTGGGTGCCGCGTGGCGGCATCCCCGTGACATCAGAAGTCGCACGGCCCGTCCGGGCCGTGCCTCAAGGAGTGCAACCGATGACCAAGTCGGAACTGATCGAACGGCTGGCCGATCGCCAGCAGTACCTGCCGATGCGCGACATCGAGACCTCGGTGCGCCTCATGCTCGACGAGATGATGGATGCCCTGAGTGCCGGCGAGCGGATCGAGATCCGCGGGTTCGGCAGCTTTTCGCTGAACTATCGCCGTCCGCGCCTCGGTCGTAACCCCAAGACCGGCGAGACGGTTTCCCTGGGCGCGAAGTACGTGCCGCACTTCAAGCCCGGCAAAGAGTTGCGTGAACGCGTCAACGCCGCCGTGAAAAGCGAGGCCTGACCTCGTGAGTGCCCACCGCCCGCAGCCGCGCGTCTACGTGGCCCTGGATTCTGCCCGGCCGCAACGGGTCCGCGAACTGCTGGGCGAGCTCGACCCGTCACTCTGCGGCATAAAGATCGGCAAGGAGGCCTTCACGGCGTTGGGTCCGTCGGTGGTGGAGTGGGCTCGGGAACGGGGCTTCCCGGTCTTCCTGGATCTCAAGTTCCACGATATCCCGAATACCGTCCGGCAGGCATGCCGGGCTGCCCGTGACCTCGAGGTGTCGCTGGTGAACGTGCATGCCAGTGGCGGGCGTCGGATGCTCGAGGCCGCGCGCGAGGCCATCGAGCCGGGACCGGAGGCCCCGGGCCTGATTGCCGTGACCGTGCTGACCTCCATGGAGGACGCGGATCTCGCGGAGGTGGGCGTGAGCGGCGGGGCCGCCGCCCAGGTGGAGCGGCTGGCAGGTCTCGTGGTCGAAGCGGGGCTCGACGGGGTGGTCTGCTCGGCCCACGAGGCGGGTGCCATGAGCCGGCGCTTCGGAGCCGGCAGCCTGGTCGTTACCCCCGGCGTGCGACCGGCCGGCAGTGCCCGTGACGACCAGCGGCGGGTGATGACGCCATCCGAGGCGCTCGCCGCCGGGGCAACCAGTCTGGTGATCGGGCGGCCGATCACCGGAGCGCAGTCGCCCGGCCGGGTCCTGGAGGACATCGTCGCGTCGCTCTGATCGTTCCCAGGGCGGCAGGACGGGACCCCGCCGAGGCGTAGTCGGCCGGGTCTTTCTCGTTCAGGGGCCGTTGCCGTTGTCCCTGAGCAGGGCATCGCGGGTCGAGACCCAGATCATCAGGTCATGGAAAGCCCGGATGTTCTCCACGTAGTTGACCGTTTCGCTGCCCCGGGCATAGCCGTAGCGCATGTCGCGGTAGACGGCGGGATCGGAGAGCTGAAGCAGGCGCTCGCGGACATCGTTCCAGTGCGCGGGAGAGCCCCCCTGCTCGCGGGTGAGTTCCAGCGCGTCGCTGAGGTGGCCGATGCCCACGTTGTAGGCCGCCAGTGCGAGGTAGGTGCGGTCGGGCTCCATGGCCGCTTCCGGGACCTGTTCGCGCAGCTGGGCAATGTATTTCGCGCCGCTCATGATGTTGGCCACCGGGTCAGTGGGATCGCTCAGACCGAGGCCGCGGGCCGTGGGCAGGGTGATCTGCATCAGCCCGTAGGCTCCCTGGTGGGAGACGGCATCGGGTTGCCACTTGGATTCCTGGTAACCGACGGCGGCCAGCAGGCGCCAGTCGATCCGGTATCTCTCGCCGGCCTGGCGGAAGGTTCTCAGGTAGGGGGCGGCCTTCTCCTGCAGATCGCCGAGAAAGCGCCGGGAGAGGGATTCGTCCAGTCGCTCGAACTGTGCGTAGTGCCGGTCGACCAGGGCCTTGAGCTGCAGGTCGTGCCGGGTGTCGGCGAAGAACCGCTGCGCGATGCGGTACAGGGAGTCGTCCGCCTGCCGGGAGAACGCCCAGGCCAGCGACACGGGGGGACCGACCGTCGGGCCGATGGCGACGTCGTCCGAGAGCTTGTGGGTGAGCAGGGCGATGTGCGAGAGGGTGACCGCGTACCGGATATGACCGTCGCGGATGCCCTGAAGGATGGCAAGCTTGTCGGATTCCTGCCGGATGTCGATGTTCAGTCGCCGGTCACGCGACAGCTCCCGTTCGAGCCAGTGCAGGCTGGCCGATCCGGCGGGCAGAGCCACCGTCTCCCCCGACAGGTCGCCGAGCGTTTTCGGCGCCGCCTGGTCGTTGGCATGCAGCAGCTTGCGACTGACGGTGAGATACGGAGGGCCGTAACGGAAACGCTGCTGCCGCTCAGGGTCGATCTGCAGGCCGGCGGCAGCCAGGTCCGCCCGGTTGTCCTCGAGGGCCTGGTAGGCGGCATCGACGGTGGGCACCACGACGAACTCCACCTCGACGCCGAGGCGTTCGGCGAATCGTTTGCCGAGATCGTATTCCAGCCCCTGCGGGCGGTAGCTGTCCGGGATGTAGAGGGATGGCTCGATCAGCGTGGCCACGCGCAGCACGCCGCGCCTGATCACCTGCTCGAGTTGCGGTGTGTGCCTGAACGATTCGGCCACGTCGATGGCCGCCAGGCGGGCCGGGCGTTCGCCGGGCAGCCACTGGGCGGACCACCAGAGGAGAGGGGCCACGAAGAGGGCGCCCACGCCGATCAGCGGGATCAGCCAGCGGCCGATCCCGCGCTTTCGGACCCCTTCGGTCAAAACCGGAAGCCCACGTGGATGGCGACGACGCCGAAGGTGAGGTTGTGGACGTCGACGTGGTCGAAACCGTTGTCGAGCATCATCTGCTCGAGGGTTTCCTGGTCCGGGTGCATGCGGATCGATTCGGCGAGATAGCGGTAACTGTCGGCATCGTTGGCCAGCAGCTTGCCCATCACCGGCAGGGCAGAGAAGGAGTAGGCGTCATACAGCCGACCCACCACCGGGTTGGTCGGCTTCGAGAATTCGAGCACCACCACCCGGCCGCCGGGCTTGATCACGCGGGCCATCTCGGCGAGTGCCCGGGCCTTGTCGGTGACGTTGCGCAGGCCGAAGCCGATGGTCACGCAGTCGAAACGATCGTTCTCGAAGGGCAGCGCCTCGGCGTTGGCGAGGCTGTACTCGACGTTGTTGAAGATGCCCTGTTCGTCCAGTTTCTCCCGGCCTATCGACAGCATGCTGGCATTGATGTCCGACAGCACCACCAGGCCGTCGTCTCCGACCATGCGCGCCATGCGGGCGGCCAGGTCGCCGGTGCCGGAGGCCAGGTCCAGTGCCTGCCCGCCGCGCCTCAGGCCCGTGTACTCGAGTGCGATCCGCTTCCACAGGCGGTGGATGCCGAAGGACATCGCGTCGTTCATCAGGTCGTAGCGGCCGGCCACGGAGTCGAAGACCGATCCCACCAGCCGGGACTTCTCCTCGCGGGGGACTTCCCGGTAGCCGAAATGCGTCTTCTCGCTCATGGATCTTCTCTCGTCGGGTTCTCGATGGGGCGGGGCGGCGGCCCGGCGGTTCACTCGGGGTTGCCGCCGTTCCCGTCACGTCCGGATGCCGATAATACATCGTAGGCGGGGGTTCCGCCCGCCGCGGGCGGTCGTTCCGGGTCCCGCTCGATACCGGCGGCGGCCAGCCGGTCGAGGTAGTACCGCCAGTTGGACGCCTGTCGCTCACCCAGATCGCGCAACAGGCCCCAGTCGTACAGGCCGCTGTCGTGGCCGTCGTCGAAGACCAGCTTGACCGCGTAACGGCCCACCGGCTGGACATCGGTGATCCGGACCTGCTCCTTGCCCAGCACCAGCATCATCTCGCCGCCGCCGTGCCCGCGGACCTCGGCCGACGGGCTGAACACGCGCAGGTACTCCGCCGACAGGTCGAAGGCAGCGCCGTCGGGGAACGTCACGGACAGGGTCCGGCGGTCCTTGTCGAGCCGGATGCGGCTGGGAGGGGGGCTCGTTGGCTTCATGAGGGTCTCCGGCTAGAGGATGTAACGGCTCAGGTCCTCGTCGCGGGCCAGTTCGCCCAGTCGTTCCTCGACGAAGTCGGCATCCAGCGTCAGCTTGCCCGGCCGGCTGTCCGCATCGAAGCTCAGGTCCTCGAGCAGATGCTCCATGACCGTCTGCAGGCGGCGGGCGCCGATGTTCTCGGTGCGGTGGTTCACCTCGAAGGCGATCTCCGCGATGCGGCGGATGGCGTCGTCGGTGAACTCCACATCAAGGCCTTCGGCCGACAGCAGCGCCTTGTGCTGTCGGGTCAGGGCGGCGTCGGGCTCGGTCAGGATGCGCACGAAGTCGTCGCTGGACAGTGCCTCGAGCTCGACCCGGATGGGCAGACGCCCCTGCAGCTCCGGGATCAGGTCCGAGGGGCTGGCCACGTGGAAGGCGCCGGAGGCGATGAACAGGATGTGGTCGGTGCGGACCATGCCGATCTTGGTGCTCACCGTGGAGCCCTCGATCAGCGGCAGCAGGTCGCGTTGCACGCCCTCGCGGGAGACCTCGCCGCCCTGCTCGGCCCGCTTGGCCACCTTGTCGATCTCGTCGATGAACACGATGCCGTTCTGCTCGACGCGTTCGGTCGCCTCCGCGCGGATTTCCTCCTCGTTGACGAGGTTGGCGGCCTCCTCCTCGGTCAGTGCGGCCATGGCCTCGCTGATCGTCATGCGCCGGGTCTGCGTCTTGCCCTGTCCCATGTTCTGGAACACCGAGCGCAGCTGGCTGGCCATCTCCTCCATGCCCGGCGGGGTCATCACGTCGATGCCGGCGGGCTGCTGGCGCAGCTCGATCTCAACCTCGCGGTCGTCGAGCTCGCCGCGGCGCAGCTTCTCGCGGAACTTCTCGCGCGTGTTGCGGTAGGCCTCGTCACCGTGGCTGTCGGCACTCGACCAGCTGTCCCGCGGCGCCGGGAGCAGGGCGTCGAGGACCCGGTCCTCGGCGGCCACCCCAGCACGGTCACGCACCTCGACCATGGCCTCCTGGCGGCACATCTTGAGCGCGTATTCGGCCAGGTCCCGGATCATCGACTCGACATCGCGGCCGACATAGCCCACCTCGGTGAACTTGGTCGCCTCGATCTTGAGGAACGGGGCGTTGGCGAGCTTGGCGAGTCGACGGGCGATCTCGGTCTTGCCCACGCCGGTCGGGCCGATCATCAGGATGTTCTTCGGCGTGATCTCGCTCTTGAGCGGCTCGTCGACCTGCTGGCGCCGCCAGCGATTCCTGAGCGCGATGGCGACCGCCTTCTTGGCGGCCTGCTGGCCGACGATGTGCTTGTCGAGTTCCGAGACGATCTGTGCGGGAGTGAAATTCATCAGTCGAGCTCTTCGATGGTCAGCTGGTGATTGGTGTAGATGCAGATGTCGCCGGCGATGTGCAGCGCGGTTTCCACGGTCTCCCGCGCGGGGAGATCCGAGTGGCGCATCAGGGCGGTGGCGGCCGACTGCGCGTAGGCGCCGCCCGAGCCGATGGCGATCAGCGAGTCCTCGGGTTCGATCACGTCGCCGTTGCCGCTGATGGTGAGCATGGCGTTACGGTCGGCCACCACCAGCATCGCCTCGAGTCGACGCATCATGCGGTCGGTACGCCAGTCCTTGGCCAGTTCGACCGCCGAGCGCAGCAGGTTGCCGCTGTATTTCTCGAGATTGGCCTCGAAGCGTTCGAACAGGGTGAAGGCGTCGGCCGTCGCCCCGGCGAAGCCCGCGATCACCTGCCCCTGGTAGAGCGTGCGCACCTTGCGGGCATTGCCCTTGACCACGGTGTGGCCGAGGGTGACCTGGCCATCGCCGCCGATGACCGTGCGCCCGTTCTTGCGCAGGCAGAGGATGGTGGTGCCGTAGAGCGTCTCTTCCTGGTGGGCCATGGGAACCCCTTGGTACTGGTTGGTTGAGCCCGGGGCCGACGGTCGGGAACGTGTCGTTCCGTCATCTCCATCGCCCCCGCGTGTGCACGAACAGCCCACCATGGAGGCATCCGGAGGAAATTCAAGTCTGCCCGGAATCCTCGGAACCACCCTCGACGGGCTGGCGCCCGGCACGCGGATGGGCCTTCTCGTAGACCGACATCAGGTGCTGGAAATCCAGGTGAGTGTAGATCTGCGTAGTCGAGAGGCTCTCGTGACCGAGCATTTCCTGCACGGCGCGCAGGTCGCCGGAACTCTCCAACACGTGCGTGGCGAAGGCGTGGCGCAACTGGTGCGGATGCAGCGGCTCGCTCAGCCCGCGACTGCGGCTGAGTCGCTCGAGGCGCCGCTGCACGGTGCGTGTCGTTAGGCGGCGGCCGAGGTGGCTGATGAACACGGCCGGCTCGTCCGGACGGGCCCAGCGGGCGCGCAGAGGAAGCCAGGCTTCGAGCGCCTCGGCCGCCTTGCGCCCGACCGGTACGATGCGGGTCTTGTTCCGCTTGCCGGTGACCCGCACTTGGCCGTTGGCGCGATCGACTGCGTCCAGGTCCAGCGAGACCACTTCGCTCAGGCGCAGGCCGCTGCCGTAGAGCCATTCGAACAGGCAGCGGTCGCGCACCTCTCGCGAGCGGTTGTCCTCGCCGGCAGGCGGGGTGGTGCCGGTGCGGCTTGTTGGGTCGAGCAGGCGGGAAACGGTCTCGACGTCCGGGGCCTGGGGCAGACGTCTCGGGGCCCTTGGGGCCTTGAGGAGCAGGGCGTCGGCGGGGCAGGGCACGCCGTGGCGCTGCCAGGTCCCGAGCAGCCACTTGAGGGCGCTCACGTGTCGGCCGATGGACCGGGGGGATAGGCCGTCCCGTGCCAGTTGTGCCAAAAAGCCCCGCAATATCCGGTCGTCGACCTGGCCTGGGTCGTGGAGGCCGGCCTGTCGGAGGTGAGCCGCGAGGCGTTCCCAGGTGGCCCGATAGGCGCCCTTCGTCAGCTTGACGAGGCGATGGTCCCCGTCAAGCTGACGGCCAGCGTTCTCGAGGGCCTCGTCCAGTCTGGTGCTCGCGGATGCCATGACCGTGATCGGCGGGATTAGGCTCCGGGTGCCGGCAGGAAGGCGGCGGCGAGTTCGCCGATCTGTTCGAGAAAGTGCGTGCCCTGCGCCGGGTTGAAGCCGTCGGGAGTGTGGCGCCCGAGGGCGACGACGTGGGTGGTGTGATCCGCACCGCCGGCGCGCACGGCGATCAGTGCGGCCGAGCCGGTCTGGGCCAGTGCCGGCCCGAACAGTTCCTCGCGGACCGTGTCCGTGATGCGGCCGCAGTGGGGAAAGGGGTTGTCCAGCCAGCCGGCCAGCTGCTTCCGGCTTGCCTGCCCGAGGTCGGCGAGGGCGGCCACCCGGCTGGCATCCACCTCGAAGGTCTTCTTGATCAGGCGATCGAGCATCTCGTGACTGCGGTCGTCGGCTTCCAGTAGTGCCTGGCAGAACCGGTGCAGCAGCCGATCGGCAACGGCGTTCTCTTCGGCCACCCGGTGCAGTTGGTCGAGGGCCTGGCGATGACGATTGGCCTGGCCGCGCCAGCGCCGCAACTGCCAGTGGTGCAGGGAGGCGGCCGGTGCCGGCGGGCCGGGCAGTTCCAGGCGCTCGATGAGTTCCGGGTGGTCGACCAGAAGATCGGGATGCCGGTCGAGGTAGTCGACCACCTCCTGGGCGGAGAGTGCGTCATTGCCGGACGGTTCGGCTTCCCTGTCCCGGTCGGCGAGTTCGAAGGCCACGTTATCGCTCATGCATCATCCCTTGTGTCGATTTTCGCTGGCACACCCTGTCTTCCGGGTTCCCCTGACCACCTTACTCCCGCCGTCCCGGTGCGGCAATCCCGCGCGGGCAGTGCCCGCATGGCCCGCTCTACAGCGGCACGCTGCCATCGAAGACGAACTCGGCAGGACCCGTCATGTAGAGCGGCCGCTCGTCATCACCCGACCATTCGATCGACAGTTCACCGCCCCGCAACTCGACCCGGCAGGGGGAACGTAGACGCCCGGCACGGATCCCCGCGGCCACCGCCGCGCAGGCCCCCGTGCCGCAGGCCAGCGTCTCTCCGGCACCGCGCTCGAAGACCCGCAGCCGGATGTGGTCCGGGGCCAGTTGCTGGACGAATCCGGCGTTGACCCGGCGGGGAAAGGCCGGGTGGGACTCGATTGCCGCACCAGCTTCCGCCACCGGATACCGGTCGAGGTCGTCGACCTGGACGACGGCATGCGGGTTGCCCATGGACACCACGTCCGCGCGGACCTGGTCGATCCCGCCGGGGCGGCCGCTGAGCATCAGTGAATAGGGCGGGGCGGTTTCCGTGATCGGTGGCTTGAACGGGATGGCCTCGGGCTCGAAACGGGGGTGCCCCATGTCCACGCGCACCCGGTTGTCGTCAGTGAGGCTGAGCACGATGGGTCCGCCGGCGGTCTCGACCCGGATGTCCCGGCGGCGCGTCAGCCCCCGCTCGGCCACGTAGCGGGCAAAGCAGCGCGCGCCGTTGCCGCACTGCTCCACCTCGCCCCCGTCGGCATTGAAGATGCGATAGCGGAAGTCCATGTCCCGGCGGTGCGAGGTCTCGACGAGCAGCAGCTGGTCGAAACCGATGCCGAAATGCCGATCGGACCAGCGGCGGATCCGTTCGGCGGTGAGCAGGGGGTCGGGGTCGATGTCATGGCTGACCGCGTCGATCACCATGAAGTCGTTGCCCAGCCCCTGCATCTTCGTGAATGCCAGCCGATCGGCCATTCGCGCTCCCCGTTCTGTTGTCCGTCGATTACCCGCCAAAGTCTAACATTCACCGCCGGACATCGTTCGGCCGACCGATGTGGCATATGGGCCCGCTGCGCAGGTCGCCGTGATGCTGTCCCATCTTCCACGGCAGGATGGCCGGCGAGGAGCAGTGGATTTGAATGGACTTGTCGAATCCGAACCGGGAGGTGGTCCCGGTATCGGGATGAAATGGAGCTATTTCATGAATCCGCCTCGGTATCGGGCCGGTTTATGGTTATACTGCGCGCCCTTATTTCAACCCCTTGGACCGCTTTTCGTGATCGCCAATCTTCGCAATATCGCCATTATCGCCCACGTCGACCATGGCAAGACCACCCTCGTCGACCGTCTGCTGCAGCAATCCGGCACCCTCGACGCCCGCGCCGACCACGGCGAGCGGGTCATGGACTCCAACCAGATCGAGAAGGAACGGGGTATCACGATCCTGGCCAAGAACACGGCGATCAAGTGGCAGTCCCCGAAGGGTGAGGACTGGCGCATCAACATCGTCGACACCCCGGGACACGCCGACTTCGGCGGCGAGGTCGAGCGGGTCATGTCGATGGTCGACTCGGTACTGCTGCTGGTCGACGCCGTCGACGGCCCCATGCCGCAGACGCGCTTCGTCACCCAGAAGGCCTTCGAGCACGGCTTGAAACCCATCGTGGTGGTCAACAAGATCGACCGCCCGGGCGCGCGTCCGGACTGGGTGATCAACGAGGTCTTCGACCTGTTCGACCGCCTGGGCGCGACCGACGAGCAGCTCGACTTCCCGATCGTCTACGCCTCCGCGCTCAACGGCTACGCCAGCCTCGACGATACGGTCCGCGAAGGCGACATGACGCCGCTGTTCGAGGCGATCGCCGAGCGCGTGCCGGCGCCGGACGTCGATCCGGACGGTCCGTTCCAGATGCAGGTCTCCAGCCTCGACTACAACCCGTACGTCGGCGTGATCGGTGTCGGCCGGGTCAAGCGCGGCAAGGTCTCGACCAATACCCCGGTCAAGGTCATCGGTCGCGAGGGCGAGGTGCGCAATGGCCGCGTCCTGCAGGTCATGGGCTTCCACGGCCTGGATCGCATCGAGGTCGACTCGGCCCAAGCCGGCGACATCATCGCCTTCTCCGGCATCGACCCGCTCTATATCTCGGACACGCTCTGTGATCCGGAGAACGTCGAGGCGCTGCCGGCGCTCACCGTCGACGAGCCGACCGTCTCGATGACCTTCCAGGTCAACACCTCGCCGTTCGCCGGTCGCGAGGGCAAGTTCCTCACCAGTCGCCAGATCCGCGAGCGCCTCGAGCGCGAGCTGGTCCACAACGTCGCGCTGCGCGTCGAGCAGCTCGAGGACCCGGACAAGTTCCGCGTCTCCGGCCGCGGCGAACTGCACCTGTCGGTGCTGATCGAGAACATGCGCCGCGAGGGCTACGAGCTGGGCGTCTCGCGTCCGGAGGTCATCGTCCGCGAGGTCGACGGCGAGAAGCAGGAGCCCTACGAGCAGCTGGTCGTCGACATCGAGGAGCAGCACCAGGGCGGCGTGATGGAGAAAATCGGCGAGCGCCGTGGCGAGATGCGCAACATGGAGCCGGACGGCCAGGGGCGCGTGCGCCTGGAGTTCATCATCCCCTCGCGCGGGCTGATCGGTTTCCGCACCGAGTTCCTCACCGCCACGCAGGGTAGCGGCCTGCTGTTCTCGGTGTTCGATCACTACGGCCCCTACCAGCCGGGCATGGTGGGTCAGCGGAACAACGGCGTGCTGGTCGCCTCGGACACCGGCAAGGCGCTCGCCTATGCCCTGTTCAACCTGCAGGACCGCGGCCGGCTGATGATCGGTCACGGCGACGAGGTCTACGAGGGCCAGGTCGTCGGCATCCACGCCCGCGACAACGACCTGACCGTCAACGTGCTCAAGGGCAAGAAGCTGACCAACGTGCGTGCCGCCGGTACCGACGAGGCGCTCACCCTGACCCCGCCGGAGCGTTACACGCTTGAGCAGGCGCTGGAGTTCATCGATGATGACGAGCTGGTCGAGGTCACGCCCGAGTCGGTACGGATCCGCAAGAAGCACCTGACCGAGAACGAGCGCAAGCGCGCTGCCCGCAGCGCTTGACGCGCGTCGCGGTCGTCCCCATCGTCCCGGATCGTGTTACCGGTCCGGATCGTCACGGGCAGGAGTGGATGACGCATGTTTGACAATCTCTCCAAGCGCCTCGGCGGGCTGCTCGATGGCCTGAAGGGCCAGGGTCGCCTGACCGAGGACAACATCAAGGATGCCCTGCGCGAAGTGCGCATGGCGCTGCTGGAGGCCGACGTGGCCCTGCCGGTGGTGCGCGAGTTCATCAAGGACGTGCGCGAGCGTGCCGTCGGCGCGGAGGTGGCCAAGAGCCTCCAGCCGGGCCAGGTGTTCGTCAAGATCGTCAACGACGAGCTGACCCGCCTGATGGGCTCGGAAAACGCCGAGCTCGATCTCGCCGCCCGTCCCCCGGCCGTGATCCTGATGGCCGGCCTGCAGGGCGCGGGCAAAACGACCACCGCCGGCAAGCTCGGCCGCTGGCTAAAGCAGAAGAAAAAGAAGGTGCTGGTGGTCTCGGCAGACGTCTATCGCCCGGCGGCGATCGACCAGCTCGAGACGGTCGCCAAGCAGGTGGGCGTGGACTTCTTCCCGTCGACCAGTGACCAGGACCCGGTCGAGATCGCGAAGGCCGCCCGCAAGGAGGCCGAGCTCAAGTTCTACGACGTGCTGATCGTCGATACCGCCGGTCGCCTGCACGTCGACGAGGAGATGATGGGCGAGGTCGCCCGGATCCACGGGGCGGTCGACCCGGTCGAGACGCTGTTCGTCGTCGACTCGATGACCGGCCAGGACGCGGCCAACACCGCCCAGGCCTTCCACGAGCAGTTGCCGTTGACGGGCGTGATCCTGACCAAGGCCGACGGCGACGCCCGAGGCGGGGCGGCGCTGTCGGTGCGGCAGGTTACCGGCAAGCCGATCAAGTTTCTCGGCGTGGGCGAGAAGCTCGATGCGCTCGAGCCGTTCCATCCCGACCGGATCGCCTCGCGCATCCTCGGCATGGGCGACGTGGTCTCGCTGGTCGAGCAGGCGCAGGAAACCGTCGATGCCGACAAGGCCAGGGAACTGGCCGACAAGGTGCGCTCGGGCAAGGGCTTCACGCTCGAGGACATGCGTGACCAGTTCAACCAGATGCTCAAGATGGGCGGCATGGGCGGCCTGATGGACAAGCTGCCCGGCATGGGCAAGCTCGGTGCCGATGCGCAGAAGCACATCGACGACAAGGACATCAAGCGCATGATCGCCATCATCGACTCGATGACCCCGGGGGAGCGCCAGCGCCCTGACATCATCAAGGGCTCGCGAAAGCGCCGGATCGCCAATGGCTCGGGGATGCAGGTGCAGGACGTCAATCGCCTGCTCAAGCAGTACCGCGACATGCGCGACATGATGAAGAAGCTCTCCGGCGGCGGGATGAAGAAGATGATGCGCTCCATGAAGGGGCGCATGCCGGGCCTGCCGTTCTGACGGCCCGCCGTCTCCCCAATGGCCACAGGGCCCTCCGGTGCCGGATTTCCCCGTCAGCTTTGGGCGCGGGTGTGCCTCCGGTATACTGGCGCGCTTTGATCGGTAGCCCCGGCGAGAGTGGCGGAATTGGTAGACGCACTGGATTTAGGTTCCAGCGCCTTACGGCGTGAGAGTTCGAGTCTCTCCTCTCGCACCAGATTCCCATGATTTGTTCGGTCGCGGACGGCGGCCGGACCGTAACATTCAGACATTCGTTTCTTTTGAGGTATGACATCCATGCAGGTTGAATTGCAGCCGGCCGAGGGCCTGACCCGTCGCCTGGAAATCGAGGTTCCCGCCAACGAGATCGACGAGCAGGTCGAAAAGAGGCTCAAGGACATGCGCGGCCGCGTTCGCATCGACGGTTTCCGTCCGGGCAAGGCGCCGCTCTCGGTCATCCGGATGCAGTACGGCGGCCGGGTGCGTGACGACGTCGTCAGCGAGGTCATGGGTCAGAGCTTCCAGAAGGCCGTCGAGGAGAAGGAACTGCGCGTGGCCGGCCAGCCGAGCATCGAGTCCGTCGAGGGCGAGGCGGGCGAGGCGCTGAAGTTCGTCGCCTCCGTGGAGGTCTACCCGGAGATCGATCTGGGCGACCTGTCCAGGCTCGAGGTGGAGACGCTGACCAGCGAGGTCACCGACGAGGACGTCGACGAGATGATCGACACCCTGCGCAAGCAGAACGCGGACTGGAAGAAGGTCCGCCACAAGGCGCGCAAGGGCGAGAAGGTCACCATCAACTTCGTCGGCAAGATCGACGGCGAGCCCTTCGAGGGCGGTTCCGCCGAGGATGTCGAGGTGATTCTGGGCGAAGGCCAGATGTTGCCGGACTTCGAGAAGGGCCTGACGGGCATCAAGCCGGGCGAGCCGGTCACCATCGAGGTGAACTTCCCCGAGGACTACCAGGCCGAGCACCTGGCCGGCAAGACCGCGGAGTTCGAGATCGAGGCGACCAAGGTCGAAGAGCAGGTGCTGCCCGAGCTCGACGACGAGTTCGCCAAGAAGTTCGGCGCCGAGTCGGCGGAGAAACTCCGCGAGGACGTGCGCGAGAACATGGAGCGCGAACTCAAGCAGACCATGCGTCGTCGCAACAAGGACCGCACCATCGAGGCCCTGACCGACTCGCTGGAGTTCGACGTGCCGTCCGCGCTGATCGACGACGAGGCCGTGAACATGCGCGACCAGTTCGTCCGCAACCAGATGCCGCAGGCGGATGCCAGCAAGCTCGACCCGTCGCTGTTCCGCGAGCAGGCCGAGAAGCGCGTGCGCATGGGTCTGGTGATCATGGAAGTGGTCCGGTCAGCCGATCTCAAGCCGGAAGACGAGCGCGTCGACGCGTTCATCAACGAGATCGCCGCGGCCTACGACGAGCCGGAGCAGGTGGTGGCACACTACAAGGGCGACCACCAGATGATGAGCAATGCCCGCACCGTGGTTCTTGAAGAACAGGCGGTCGAGCATATTCTCGACAAGGCGAAGGTCAGCGAGAAGAAGGTTCCGTTCAAGGAACTGATGAACCCGCAGGGCTGATTGCCCCGCGGCTTGCGACCCGCCCGTCAGGATCCAGGCCGCCTTCTTGGCGGCCGAACCGTTTATACCGAGGTGATGAATGAAAGAGGCGTTTGATCGCTTGAGTGGCGGACAACCGGAAATGAATGCCCTCGTGCCGATGGTCGTCGAGCAGAGCTCGCGGGGCGAGCGTGCCTACGACATCTACTCGCGCCTGCTCAAGGAGCGCGTGATCTTCGTCGTCGGGCCGATCGAGGACCAGATGGCGAACTTGATCGTCGCCCAGCTGCTGTTCCTGGAATCCGAGAACCCGGACAAGGACATCCACCTCTACATCAACTCCCCGGGTGGCGTCGTCACCTCCGGCATGGCGATCTACGACACCATGCAGTTCATCAAGCCGGACGTCTCGACGTTGTGCATCGGCCAGGCGGCCAGCATGGGCTCGTTCCTGCTCGCCGGCGGGGCGGAGGGCAAGCGCTACGCGCTGCCGAACTCGCGGATCATGATCCACCAGCCGCTGGGCGGGTTCCAGGGCCAGGCCTCGGACATCAAGATCCACGCCGAGGAGATCATCAAGCTGCGCGAGCGGCTCACTTCGATCCTGGCCCACCACACCGGCCGCAGCCTCGAGGAACTGGAGCGCGACACCGATCGCGACAACTTCATGACGGCGCCCGAGGCTTGTGACTACAATCTGGTGGACAAGGTGCTCACCAGCCGCAAGGAGGCCGGCCGCGCCGACTGAGGCGAGGCCCCGCCGACCGGGTGCCGCCGTCACCCGAGCCGCCATTCAGCCGGCCTGTTGCCCCGCGTGACGGCTCAGGCCCGACCCAAGAGGTTCGACGAGAACAGCAATGGCTGACAAGACGAAAGAGACGCAGGATCTGATCTGCTCGTTCTGCGGCAAGAGCCAGGACGAGGTGAAGAAGCTCATCGCCGGTCCGAACATCTACATCTGCGACGAGTGCGTCGAGTTGTGCAACGACATCCTGCGCGAAGAAGTGGAGGCCGAGGGCGAGGGTGGCCCCACGCGGTTGCCGACGCCCCATGAACTGGTTGCCGCCCTCGACGAGTACGTCATCGGCCAGACGCCGGCCAAGCGGGCCCTGGCGGTGGCCGTCTACAACCACTACAAGCGGCTGAACCTGTTCGGCGAGCGCCGTCGGGGGGAAGACGAGGACGACGTCGAGCTGTCGAAGTCGAACATCCTCCTGATCGGCCCGACGGGTTCGGGCAAGACCCTGCTCGCCCAGACGCTCGCCCGCGTGCTGGACGTGCCGTTCACCATCGCCGATGCCACCACGCTCACCGAGGCCGGGTATGTCGGCGAGGACGTCGAGAACATCCTGCAGAAACTGCTGCAGCGCTGCGACTACGACGTCGAGAAGGCCCAGCACGGCATCATCTACATCGACGAGATCGACAAGATCACCCGCAAGTCGGAGAACCCGTCGATCACCCGCGATGTCTCCGGCGAGGGCGTGCAGCAGGCGCTGTTGAAGATGATCGAGGGCACCACCGCCTCGGTGCCGCCACAGGGCGGGCGCAAGCATCCGCAGCAGGAATTCGTCCAGATCGACACCAGCAACATGCTGTTCATCTGCGGCGGGGCGTTCGCCGGCCTGGAAAACATCATCCGGCAACGGGTGGAAAAAGGCGGCATCGGCTTTTCGGCCGAGGTGAAGTCCGAGCTCGACCGCAAGGCCACCGATCAGCTCATGGAGCAGATCGAGTCCGAGGACCTCACGCGCTTTGGCCTGATCCCCGAGTTCATCGGCCGCCTGCCGGTCATCGCGACCCTGACCGAGCTCGACGAGGACGCCCTGATCCGGATTCTGACCGAACCGAAGAACGCGCTGACCAAGCAGTACGAGCGCCTGTTCGAGATGGAGGACGTCGAGCTGGAGTTCCGCGAGGATGCGTTGCGCGAGATCGCGAAGAAGGCCATTCGGCGGCGCACCGGTGCGCGCGGGCTGCGGACCATCATGGAGCACATCCTGCTCGACACCATGTACGAGGTGCCGTCGCTGGAGAATGTCGAGAAGGTGGTCGTCGACGGTGCGGTGATCCGCGGCGAGTCGGACCCCTACATCGTCTACCAGGGCGACAAGCGGCAGGGTGGCGGAGATCGCTCGTCGCCGGTCGAGCGCGACAAGGCCTCCTCGGATCGCTGAGTCTTCGAGCGTCCGTCCATCGGCGGCCCGACCTCCAGGCACCCCGCTTCGCGGGGTGTTTTCGTGTCCGGGCTCGCTGTCGGGGCGATGAAAACGCCGGGTTGAAAAGCTATCCTCCGGTCATACGTCTACGGCAGATCGTTACCCGCGTGAACGCGGGCCTTTTCCCGAATGCACCGCCCTCCGGGCGACATAGGTATACCGAAAACATGACATATCCCGAACAGTCTCCCGAAAACGTCTCGGCGGCATCGCGGCAGGTCGACGTACTGCCTTTGCGTGATGTCGTCGTGTACCCGCACATGGTCATCCCGCTGTTCGTCGGGCGGCCCAAGTCCGTCGCGGCCCTGGACGAGGCGGTCAAGGGCAGCAAGCAGCTGCTGCTGGTCGCCCAGAAGGATGCGGAAAAGGATGACCCGGGCATCGAGGACCTGCACGGGGTGGGCACGCTGGCCTCGATCCTTCAGCTGCACAAGCTGCCGGACGGCACGATCAAGGTGCTGGTCGAGGGGATCGAGCGGGTGGCCTTGTCCTCGGTCCGGGAGCATGACGGTCACCTGACCGCCGAGGTGCAATCCATCGAGGCGCCGACCGGCGTCGACGAGCGCGAGATCGAACTCGAGGCCCGCGCCCTGCTCAACCAGTTCGAGAGCTACGTCAAGCTCAACAAGAAGACCCCGCCGGAGGTGCTGACCTCGCTGTCGGGGATCGACGACGTCTCCCGCCTGGCCGACACCATCGCCGCCCACATGGCGCTGGGCATCGAAGAGAAGCAGTCGATCCTGGAGATGATGGATCTGCGCGAGCGCATCGAGCGCCTGATGATGCTGATCGAGTCCGAAATCGACACGCTGCAGGTCGAGCGTCGCATCCGCGGTCGCGTCAAGCAGCAGATGGAGAAAAGCCAGCGCGAGTACTACCTCAACGAGCAGATGAAGGCCATCCAGAAGGAACTCGGCGAGCTCGAGGACGGCGGCAACGAGCTCGACGAGCTCGAGGACAAGATCGAGAAGGCTGGCATGACCAAGGAGGCACGCGAGAAGGCGAAGTCCGAGCTGAACAAGCTCAAGATGATGTCGCCGATGTCCGCCGAGGCCTCCGTGGTGCGCAGCTACCTCGACTGGATGGTCGCGGTGCCGTGGAAGAAGCGCACCCGCATCAAGCACGATCTCGAGGCGGCCGAGGCGGTGCTCGAGGCCGATCACTTCGGCCTGGAGAAGGTCAAGGAGCGGATCATCGAGTACCTCGCGGTCCAGACCCGCGTGCGCAAGATGGCCGGCCCGATCCTGTGTCTCGTCGGCCCGCCGGGCGTGGGCAAGACCTCGCTGGGCCAGTCGATCGCCAAGGCGACCAACCGCAAGTTCGGTCGCATCGCTTTGGGTGGCGTGCGTGACGATGCCGAGATCCGCGGTCACCGGCGCACCTACGTCGGCGCGTTGCCGGGCCGCATCGTTCAGGCGCTGACCAAGGTCGGCACCAGGAACCCGCTGATCCTCCTGGACGAGATCGACAAGATGGCCTCGGATTTCCGCGGCGACCCGGCCGCTGCGATGCTCGAGGTGCTCGACCCCGAGCAGAACAAGGCCTTCGCCGACCACTACATGGACGTCGACATCGATCTGTCCGAGGTGATGTTCGTCTGCACGGCGAACAGCTACAACATCCCCGGCCCGCTGCTCGACCGGATGGAGACCATCCGCATCGCCGGCTACACCGAGGACGAAAAGACGGAGATCGCCAAGCGCTACCTGCTGCCCAAGCAGATCAAGGCGAACGGCCTCGAGGAGGGCGAGCTCAAGGTCAGCGACAACGCCATCCGCGACATCATTCGCCACTACACCCGCGAGGCGGGGGTGCGCAATCTCGAGCGCGAGCTGGCCAAGATCTGCCGCAAGGTGGTGCGCGAGCTGATCACCGCCAGAGACAAGAAGGGGGTCTCGGTCACGCCGAAGAACCTCGACAAGTACCTCGGCGTGCAGCGTTTCGACTACGGTCGTGCCGAGGAGACCGACCAGGTCGGTCAGGTCACGGGTCTCGCCTGGACCGAGGTCGGCGGGGATCTGCTGACCATCGAGGCGACCACCGTGCCGGGCAAGGGCAACCTCAAGTACACCGGCAAGCTCGGCGAGGTGATGCAGGAATCCATCCAGGCCGCGCTCACGGTCGTGCGCGCCCGGGCTGACACCCTCGGCATCGAACCGGACTTCAACCAGAAGTGCGACATTCACGTTCACGTGCCCGAAGGGGCGACGCCGAAGGACGGTCCGTCCGCCGGCAGCGCGATGTGCACGGCGATCGTCTCGGCACTGACCGGCATCCCGGTCAAGGCGACGGTCGGCATGACCGGCGAGATCACCCTGCGCGGCGAGGTGCTGCCCATCGGCGGGCTCAAGGAGAAGCTGCTGGCCGCCCAGCGGGGCGGCATCGAGACGGTGCTGATCCCCGAGCAGAACCGCAAGGACCTGGTCGAGATCCCCGACCAGATCAAGAAGAAGCTCGACATCCGCCCGGTGCGGTGGATCGACCAGGTGCTCGAGGCGGCGCTCGTGCGCATGCCGATGCCCAACGAGACCACGCCCTCGGGCGACGTCGGCCTGATCGAGAAGAAGAAGCGCGGCGGCAAGGGCAAGAACCTGGCCCACTGACCGCCCCGATGCGCCGGACCCGGTCGCCGGTGGGCTCCGGGCACGGCGTCATGCCGCCATCGATTCACGCGACGCCCCGGTGCACTGCCGGGGCGTTTTCTGTCGGGATCGGAATGGAAAAGGTGCGAGTCGGTGAGCGTCGCGGTGAAAACGATCCGGTCGCGGGTCTGGACGAACGTTGTAATCGCGCCACCAAGCCCTTTGTGGCGGGCCACTTGCGTGTTGACATCCCGAAGGTCCGACTTGTATAACTGACCTCGCTGTTTCCGTGCGGTGGCCAGCCGCGCCGCGTAGTGATGCTGACGCGCGTTGGACCGGAACCCGAGCAGACACTTCTTTCACCAAGGGATGACAAGGTATGAATAAATCTGAACTGATCGATGCGATGGCCGATAATGCCGGTATTTCCAAGTCGGCGGCCGCGAGTGCCCTGGATGGTTTCATCGATGCCGTTGGTGGTGCATTGAAGAAGGGCGATCAGGTCACGCTGGTCGGCTTCGGCACCTTTCTCGTTCGCGAGCGTGAGGCCCGCACCGGTCGCAACCCGCGCACCGGCGAGACGATCAACATCAAGGCTTCCAAGCTGCCGTCGTTCAAGGCAGGCAAGGGCCTGAAAGACGCGGTCAACTGATCCCGACGGTCAGGTTTACTCGAGTGCGCGCCGGCACGGAACCGGTCGGCGCACTCACGGGAAAGGGGCGGTAACGCCCCTTTCTTTT
>NZ_JBKGYT010000010.1:0-32566 GCF_046545975.1 Guyparkeria sp.
CCCAAGGGGGCGATCGTCGGCATCATCGGCCCGAACGGCGTGGGCAAGTCGACGCTGTTCCGCATGCTGATCGGCGAGGAAAAGCCGGATGCCGGCAGCATCGAGATCGGCGAGAGCGTCGAGCTGGCCTATGTCTCCCAGTCCCGCGAGGACATGGAGGACACCCGGACGGTGTGGGAGGAGATCTCGGACGGCTACGACCACATCACCGTGGGCAAGTTCGAGATGCCCTCGCGCGCCTACCTGGGCCGCTTCAACTTCAAGGGCCAGGACCAGCAGAAGTTCATGAAGGACCTCTCCGGCGGTGAGCGCAACCGCGTCCACCTGGCCAAGCTGCTCAAATCCGGCGGCAACGTGCTGCTGCTCGACGAGCCGACCAACGACCTGGACGTCGAGACCCTGCGGGCGCTCGAGACCGCGCTGCTGGACTTCCCGGGCTCGGCGCTGGTGATCTCGCACGACCGCTGGTTCCTCGACCGGATCGCCACGCACATCCTCGCCTTCGAGGACGACGGCTCGGTGATGTTCTTCGAGGGCAACTTCCAGGAGTACGAGGCCGACCGCAAGAAGCGCCTCGGCGACGCCGCCGACCAGCCCAAGCGGATCAAGTACACCCGACTGGCGGGCTGAATCGTCTCGTCCGGACCGGTTGCGGTCCGTGGGGCACCGGGAACGGCCGGGTAGCGTGTTGCGCTCCCGGCCGTTCTTCATTGGGGGAACCTCTGCACGAACGAACGGTAATTTCACTCTGGCTTACGGAGTCGTCCGCCCTCAAGGCACGCAGAGCGGTATTACTATTCGTGCAGAGGGTTCTTGGAGGGAGGGAGAAACGATGTCACGTCCGTTCGCCTTGCTGACGCTGCTCGTCTGGCTGACCGGCTGCGCCACGCACCCGGTCACGGGGCGCAGCCAGCTGATGATCATGCCCGAAGGCCAGGCCAACCAGATGGCCTACCAGGCCTATGCCCAGATGGCCGAGAAAGGGGATGTGCTGTCGCCCTCGGATCCGGCGAGCCGTCGCGTCGCCGGGATTACCCGGCGGATCATCCCGCATGCCGTTCGCATTCATCCGGAGGCCAGTCGCTGGAGCTGGGAAAGCCGGGTGTTCCGTGACGACAGCATCAACGCCTTCGCCATGGCCGGGGGCAAGATCGGTGTCAACACCGGCATGCTCGAGCGCCTTCGACCCACCGACGACGAGCTGGCCCAGGTGATCGCCCACGAGGTGGCCCATGCCGTCTCCGCCCACACGCGGGAGAAGATGTCGATCGCGATGTCCCAGGAGCTGGGCCTGTCCATGGCCACGGCACTCGGCGGCCTGGATGCCCGCACGGCGGAGATGGCCCGCCAGGCGGCCACGGTCGCGGTGGGCCTGCCCTACAGTCGGCGCATGGAAAGCGAGGCGGACGAGGTCGGTCTGCTGCTCGCCGCCCGGGCCGGCTTCGATCCGCGAGCGGCGGTGAGCCTGTGGCGGAAGATGCAGCAGGAGGGCGGGAGCGCCGGCCCGGAATGGCTCAGCACCCACCCGGACAGCGGCCGGCGTATCGAGGCGCTGCAACGCGCGATTCCGCGCGTGATGCCGATCTACCAGCAGGCGGCAGGCGGCCGGTAGCGGCGCGGTGCCGGGTCACTGTTCCGAGAACGCCAGCCGGATCTCGCGGGGGTGGAAGGGCTTGAGACTGCGCACGGCCAGTTCGTTTGCCGCCTCGCGCCGGATGACGAGTTGCTGCCGGGCCGGGCTGGCCGGGGTGTTGTTCGTCACCGGGTAGGGGGTGAAGAGGCAGCAGCCACCGTGCTCGGCGGCCAGCTTGAGGCGCCGCCTCAGGGCAAAGCCAATGGGGGGAAGCCAGGCGAGCACGAGCGGATAGACCCCGCTGCGCAGGATCTCCTCGACGGCCCAGCCGAGTTCGCGCGGGGTTTCCGGTTCGACCAGGAGCAGGGAGTCCAGCATCACGCCACCGCGCTGCCAACGCTCGGCACACAGGCGGGCCGGCGGGTTGACCAGCGCCACGCCCCGGTCTCGCGTCAGTTCGCCCAGCAGCGGCAGGAGGACATCCATCACGCCGAAGCCGAGTGAGGACCGGCACCAGGCCCGGTAATCGGACATCGGGCCGGTCCCCAGCCTGCCGAGCGGGTGCATGGGCCGCGAGTGGAGTGGATGGCCGCTGTAGAGTTCCATCAGTCCCTCCCGGGGCCAGCCACCGCCGAGCATCGCGTCGAGCGCCTGCCAGCCCGTGGGGTAGGGCGATGTCGCCGGGTCGGAATGCCCCGCCTGTCGTCCGCGCCAGATGTCATGGCGGGCGAGCAGGTCCGCGATACCGCTCGATGACACTGCCTGCTGTCCCATGATCCACCCCCGTCCGTTAGCCGTTGCGGGCCGCGCCGGTCAGTCGAGCGTCCGCAGGACGCCCACCACGCGACCCTCGATGATCAGCTCCTCGCGCCGCAGGTCGATCTCGACCGGCGACATCTCCGGGTTCTCCGGGATGAGTTGCACCTTCGCTCCCCGGCGCCGATAACGCTTGACCGTGACCTCGTCGGCCAGCCGGGCCACCACGATCTGGCCGTTGGTCACTTCCTCGGTGCGGTGCACGGCGATCAGGTCGCCGTCGAGGATGCCGACGTCCTTCATGCTCATGCCCCGGACGCGCAGCAGATAGTCCGCCCGTGGCCGGAACAGCGTCGGGTTGACCGGCACCCGGGTCTCGACGTGCTCCTCGGCGAGGATCGGGCTGCCCGCCGCGATGCGCCCGACCACGGCCAGTTCGTCCCTGCGGGAGGCATTCAGCACGCGAATCCCGCGCGAACGCCCGCCCAGCAGTTCGATCACGCCCTTCTTCTCCAGGGCGCGCAGGTGGCTCTCGGCCGCATTGGGGGAACGGAAGCCCAGCGCGGCATTGATCTCGGCGCGCGTCGGCGGCATGCCGGTCTCGTCGATGGTGTCCCGGATGAAGGCCAGTATCTCGGCCTGTCGTGGCGTGAGGCGAGGCGTCGGTTCCTGCTCGGTCATCGTGAACCCCCGGTGGTTGCTTTGGCATGATTGTACTGTAAATATGGACAGTGTTCATCGAATCCACCGCTGTCCGTCGAGTTCCCATGAGCAATACCGCCGCATCCGCATCAAGAAAGGCGTCGCCGGGAGAGGAGCCTCTCTGGCTGGCCCTGCGTTTTCCGGAGGCCTGGTTCGAGTCGCGCTGCCCGGAGGAAGACCGCTTTGTCAGGCCTCCGGCGGCACTGGTCGAGCGCCGCCCCGGGGTGCCTTGCGTGAAGGCGGTCAATGCCGCCGCCACCCGCTGCGGCGTGCGGCCCGGCCAGACGCGGCTGGTGGCGCAGTCGCGCTTTCGCGACGCGTCGTCGACCGGGGGCGCGGAACTGCGTTTCCTGGAGTCGGACGAGGCCGCCGTGGTGCACTGGATCGAGGGTCTCGGCGAGATTGCCATGCAGTACACCTCGCGGGTCTGTCGCCCGGAGGCCGAGGTCGCGCCCGGCCTGCTTCTCGAGATCGGCCGAAGCACGACCCTGTTCCACGGTCTGGAAAGGCTGCTCGAGCGCGTGTTGCGCGAGTTTCGCTCGCAGGGCCTGGTCGTTCGGTCGGCGGTGGCCCCCCACCCGCGGGTGGCCTGGGCGCTGGCAAGGGGAGGCGGTGAACGGGACGCCTGCGTCCGGGACCGCCGGCGACAGATCGAGGCCGTCTGTCGCTTGCCGTTGACGGCGCTCGACTGGCCGGCCGACTGGATTCTCCGGTTCACGGAAATGGGACTGTCGACCCTGGGGCAGTTGCGGCGTCTGCCGCGGGATGGCGTGGCCATGCGCTCCTCGCCGCGCCTGCTCGAGGATGTCGATCGCCTGTTCGCCGAGCGCGACTGGCAGTTGCCCGGCATCACGCCACCACTGCGTTTCGAGCGGGAGATCGGCCTGTGGGATCCGGCCGTCGGGGTCGAACGCCTGCTGCTCCTGTCGCGACGTCTGCTGGTCGAACTGGCGAGCTTCCTGCGGCGACGACAACTGGCGGTGGATGCCTTCGGCATCATGCTCTACCACGAGTCCGGGCCCCCGACACCACTGGACGTGCGAACGGCAGAAGGCGGGTGGGACGAACGCATCTGGATGGATCAGTTGCGTCTGCGCCTGCAGGCATTCACCGAACTGGCGCCGGTCACCCGCATCTGGATACGGGCCGAGCGCTTCATCCGGCCATCGCCCGGCCAGGTGGCCCTGTTCGAGGATGCGGCCGACCGGGAGCGTAACGAGCGCTCGCTTTGGCATCGACTGACAGCCCGCCTGGGGGATCGGGCCGTCACCCGGGTGCAGCCGTTGCCCGCCATCGTGCCGAGCCGTCAGAGTGGCCGGCTTGCTCCCGGCCAGCGGAAGACAAGGACGCATGCCGACCGGGGCGGCGATGTCCGCCCGGCCCGGCCGTTCTGGTGGCTCGAGTCCCTTGATCCCGTCAGGGAGCCGATCGAGCGATGGGGGGAGACGGAGCGCATCCAGACGAACTGGTGGGAAGCGGTGCCGGAGACGGCCGACTATCGTCCCGCCGACCTCGCCGACGGCCGTTCGGTCTGGCTGAGGCGGGATCTGGCGGCGGAGGAGGGGGAGGGGTGTTGGCGGTTGTCCGGGCTGGGAGGGTGATTCAGGGGTGCCCCCGGGCACCTGCGGAGCCGGGGCGCAGTCCCCGCCACTTCCACCACAGCATCAGGCTGACGAGCAAGCCGCTGCCACCGAACAGCAGGAAGAAGGTGGGCAACTGGATGTCGAACCAGGCGAACAGCACCATGCCCAGCAGGCTGCTGACCACCATCGCCAGCGCGTTCTGCACGTTCAGCAGGGCGATGATCCGGGCGCGCCGCGATGCCGTGGTTCGCGTCTGCAGGTAGCTGTAGAGCGGCACGACCAGCATGCCCGCGAAGAAACCGGTGGCCGCGATGTCCAGGCCGATGCGCAGCAGGCTCGGCGACTGCCCGACAACCGATGCGGCCAGGTACCAGTCCAGCGCCGCGACCGCCACCCCGAGCGACGCGAACGGAGCGAGTCCCAGGCGGGGACGCCCCGACGAGAGATACCCCACGGCCAGCCCCCCGGCCCCGATGCTCAGCGCAAACAAGGCGAGCAGGCCGGTTGCCCCGTCGGCCCCCAGTCCCAGCCATTCACGGGAAAAGCGCGGGAACTGGGTCAGGTAGCCCGCGCCGACGAACCAGAACCAGCTGATCAGCCACATCGCTTGGTGCAGTGCCGCCGGCTGGCGCCGCAGCAGGCGCCAGTTGAGGTACCAGCTCCGGATCGGTCCGGCAGGCGAGGAAACCGTGTCCAGCGCCGGGGCTGCGGGAATCAGGCGCGCTGCGATCACCCCGGCAATAGCCACGGCGATCACCACCAGGCTGGCCCACAGGGCCGCCATCTCGCCGGCTGCCGCCAGCAACCCGCCCGTCAGGGTACCGCCGAGAATGGCGACGAAGGTACTCGCGGTAACCCAGCCGTTGGCCCGCATCAGGTGGTCGGCCGGGATGTGCCGCGGCATGATCGCGTATTTGAGCGGACCGAACCATGCCGACTGCGTGCCCATGAGAAACACGAGCGCCAGCAGCAGCGGCACGCTCTGCAGCCAGAAGCCCACACCCGCCAGGCACATCAGCGCCAGCTCGGTCCCCTTGAGGATGCGGGCCAGCCGGGCCTGGTCGACCCGGTCCGTCAGGTGTCCCGCCATCGGGGAAAACAGCAGGAAGGGCAGGATGAACAACCCGGCGGCCAGGTTCATCAGCACGTCCACGTTGACCGACTCGTCCGTGCTGATGCGATAGGTGAGCATGAACATCACCGAGAAGCGGAAGGCGTTGTCGTTGAACGCACCCAGCGCCTGCGTTAGGAAGTAGGGCAGGAAGCGACGGGAAAGCAGGCGGACCGGGTCGGGGTGCGGCATCGGGCTCGGGGGCTGTTTGCGGATGGTGGCCGCATTGGAACATGCCGGCGGCATCGGCGAAACCGCGGCTGAGCGGGCCGGGTGATCGTCGGCGGACGTGCTACCGTTACCATCTTCCGAATTCACCGGATCAAACCGCGAGAGGATGGCATGACGGATACGGTCGATATCCAGGACCTGCTTGGATTCTGCGAACAGTTGCTCGAGCCCGAGAACTACCGGGACTATGCGCCCAACGGCCTGCAGGTCGAGGGCCGGCGGGAGGTGCGTCGGGTGGTGACAGGCGTGACGGCCTGCCAGGCCCTGCTCGATGCCGCGGTCGAGCAGGGTGCCGACGCCGTTCTCGTTCATCATGGCTACTTCTGGAAGAACGAGCCCGACGTGCTCACCGGGATGAAGCGCCGCCGACTGGCGACACTGATCGCGCATGACATCAACCTCGTCGCCTACCACCTGCCGCTGGACGGACACGAGGAGATCGGCAACAACGCCTGGCTTGCCCGGGAACTGGGTGTCAACGTCACCGGTCGTTTCGGACACCAGTCCCTTGCCGTGAGCGGGCGCATGGAAAGCCCGGTGACCACCGGAGACATGGCTGCGCGGATCGAGAAGCGGCTCGGCCGGTCTCCGCTGGTCGTGGGTCCCGACCACGAGATCCGGCGTATCGGCATCTGCACCGGCGGGGCGCAGGACATGATCGGCGACGCTATCGACCTGGGTCTGGATGCCTTCATCTCGGGCGAGATCTCCGAGCGAACCACGCACATGGCGCGCGAGGCCGGCGTCACCTACTTCGCCGCCGGGCACCATGCCACGGAGACGGGAGGCGTGCGTCTGCTCGGTGAACGCCTGGCAGCGGAGTTCGGCATTTCCCACCAATTCATCGACATAGACAACCCGGCATGAGCAGTATGAAACCCGCTCATGCCGGGTCATAAAGGGCTTCGGCAAGGTATTAAGCCGGCTTGTTTGACCCCCCGGACCGAGTGCTTAAACTAGCTCCGCCGTAAAACGGCAGATCCTGTGCATCGGGTTTTTCCCGCACGCGATATGCGGTGATCCACCGGCAGGCGAGCGGGTGCAGGGAAGCTCAAGATGCCCGCCAGAAACGCGAGCGGTCGGGTACCGAGGACACCCGCCCTGTTCGATCGACGGAAAACTTCGAGGAGTACGACGTAACAATGGCTGACTCTCCCTCCAACCCGGCTCGACGCCGGTTCCTGACCGGCGCGGCGTCGGCGGTCGGCGCGGTGGGCGTAGGCTTTGCCGCCGTGCCGTTCCTGAGTTCCTTCCAGCCCAGTGCCAAGGCCGAGGCGGCCGGTGCGCCGGTGGACGTGAATATCGGCAAGCTTTCACCCGGACAGATGACCACCGTCTCCTGGCGCGGCAAGCCGGTCTACGTGGTGCATCGCACCGACCGGATGCTCGAATCCCTGGCGGACGTCGAGGACAAGCTCAGGGATCCGGAATCCGCCAAGGTCACCCAGCAGCCCGATTTCGCGGTCAATCGCTTCCGCGCCCGCGAGGAGAACGAACGCTTCCTCGTCATCGTGGGCCTGTGCACGCACCTGGGTTGCGCGCCGACCTATCGCCCGGAAGTCGCCCCCGATGATCTCGGCGAGGACTGGAAGGGGGGGTTCTTCTGCCCCTGCCACGGTTCGAAGTTCGACATGTCCGGGCGGGTCTATCGCGGCGTTCCGGCACCGACCAACCTCGAGGTGCCCCAGTACGTCTACGCCAGCGAGGACATCATCACGGTCGGCGGGACCGAGGAGGAGTCGGCATGATCAGTAATCTCGGCAAATGGGTGGACGATCGCCTGCCGGTCTCGCGTTTCTGGAACGCGCACCTGGCGAAATACTACGTCCCCCACAACTTCAACTTCTGGTACTACTTCGGCTCGCTGCTGCTGGTGGTCTTCGTCCTGCAGATCGTCACCGGCATCTGGCTGACCATGAGCTACAAGCCCTCGGCCGAGAACGCCTTCACCTCGGTCGAGTACATCATGCGCGATGTCGAATGGGGCTGGCTGCTCAGGTACGTGCACTCGACGGGCGCGTCGTTCTTCTTCATCGCCGTCTATCTGCACATCTTCCGCGGGATGATGTACGGCAGTTACAAGAAGCCGCGCGAGCTCGTCTGGATCTTCGGCGTGCTGATCCTGCTGGTGCTGATGGCCGAGGCCTTCATGGGCTACCTGCTGCCGTGGGGACAGATGTCCTTCTGGGGGGCACAGGTGATCATCTCCCTGTTCAGCTCCGTCCCGGTCATCGGCCCGGACCTGGCGCTGTGGATCCGGGGTGACTACGTCGTCTCCGACGCCACCCTGAACCGTTTCTTCGCGCTCCATGTCATCGCGCTGCCGCTGGTACTCCTGTTCCTGATCGGCGGCCACATCATGGCGCTGCACGAGGTCGGGTCGAACAACCCCGACGGCATCGACATCAAGGAGAAGAAGGACAACCAGGGCAAGCCGGTCGACGGCATTCCGTTCCACCCGTACTACACCGTCAAGGACCTGTTCGGGCTGGGCGTGTTCATGTTCTTCTTCGCCATCGTGGTCTTCTACTGGCCCGAAGGCGGAGGCCTGTTCCTGGAGCATCCGAACTTCATTCCGGCCGATCCGCTGCAGACACCCGAGCACATCGCCCCGGTCTGGTACTTCGCCCCGCACTACGCGATCCTGCGCGCCGTGCCGGACAAGTTCCTCGGTGTGGTCGCCATGGTGGTCGCCATCCTGATCCTGTTCGTCCTCCCGTGGATCGATCGCAACCGCACCCGCTCGATCCGCTACCGCTCGCCGGCGTTCAAGGTGAACCTGTTCCTGTTTGCCGCGGCATTCATCGGCCTGGGTTACCTGGGTACCCAGCCGGCCACCGCGCTGACGACGCTGGCCGCCCAGACCCTTTCTGCCGTGTATTTCGGCTTCTTCATCGCGTTGTACTTCATCAGTCGTGGGGAGCGAACCAAGCCCGTGCCGGAGCGTTTGACATGATGCGTTTTACCTTTTTCATGATCGTGATTGGCCTGCTGGGCGCACCGAACGCGAAGGCGGCGAGCAGCGATGTTCCGCTGGAGGACGCCCAGGTGGACCTGGGTGACAAGGCGTCCCTGTATCGGGGTGCCCAGACCTTCATGGACAGCTGTGCGACCTGCCACAGCGCGAAGATGATGCGCTTCGGGCGGATCGGAGAGGATCTCGGGCTGACCGAGGAGCAGCTGGCGAAGCTCATGCCCACGGAGTTGAGCAAGCCGGGTGACGTGATCGAGACCAACATGCCGGGCGATTACGGCGAGGAAACGTTTGGGGTCGCCCCGCCGGATCTGACGCTCACGGCCCGCGCCCAGGGAGCCGACTGGATCTATACCTACCTGATCAGCTTCTACGAGGACCCCGACACACCCTGGGGCGTCAACAACGCCGTGTTCCCGCTGGTCGGGATGCCGCACGTGCTCGCCTCCGAGCAGGGGCTCAAGCAGCCGGTCTACGAGACCAAGGGCGACGAGAAGGAGCTCGTGGGTCTCGAGTCGCCGGAACGGGCCGGCAGCATGAGCGAGGAGGACTTCGAGCAGAAGATGCGCGACCTGACGGCGTTCATGGTCTACATGGCCGAGCCCGCCGCGCTCAAGCGTCACCAGTACGGACCGTACGTGCTGGCATTCCTGTTCATCTTCACGCTGATCATGTTTCTGCTCAAGAAGGAATACTGGCGCGACATCAAGCACTGATGGCGCTTCAGGGGCAGCGAGTGCCTGCCTGAACGTCCCGCGAACCCGGCCCCGAGGCCGGGTTTTTGTTATCATTGCGTTTTAACCATTGCACCATGGGAGGCGCCAATGGCGACCGTCAATCGTCGTTCGGTCATGACCTTGTTCACCAGCCCGGACTCCCCGGACTGTCACCGTACCCGGATCGTCCTGGCGGAGAAGGAACTCACCGCCGAGATCATCGACCTGTCCGAGCAGGAACCGCCCGAGGATTTCCACGATCTCTCCCCGGAAGGAACCGTGCCCGTACTCGCCGATCGTGACCTGGTGCTGACCAACGCACGCGTGATCATGGAATATCTCGACGAGCGCTTCCCTCATCCGCCGCTGATGCCGGTCGACCCGGTCAGCCGCGCGAAGGTGCGCACGGCGCTGTACCGGATCGAGAAGGACTGGTACGGCCTGCTGCCGGAGTTCGAACGGGGCGAGAAGACCGTGGCGCGCGCCCGCAAGCAACTCAAGGAAGGATTGCTTTCCGCCGCCCCGATCTTTTCCGCCATGCCGTTCTTCATGAGCGAGGAGTTCTCGCTGGCGGACGTTACCCTGGCGGCCCTTCTGTGGTACCTGCCCAAGTACGGCATCGAGCTCTCCGGACCCGGCGCCAAGCCGATCCTCGACTACATGGACCGGGTGTTCAGTCGGCCCACCTTCCAGGCAAGCCTGACCGAGGTGGAGCGCGAGATGCGCGAAGGCTACTGAGTTCCATGCTTTCCAAGCGTCCCTACCTCGTGCCGGCGTTCTACGACTGGATCGTCGACCAGGGCCACGTCCCGCATCTCGTCGTCAATGCCGGGGCGGACGGCGTGATGGTGCCCACCGCCTTTGTCGAGGACGGTCACATCCAGCTGAATATCGGCCCGAACGCCGTGCGTGATTTTCACATGGACCGCAGCGGCATCTCGTTCGAGGCACGCTTCGCCGGCCAGCCGGAGCGTATCTACGTGCCCATGCACGCGATCCGGGCGATCGTCGACCGGGATACGGGGCAGGGGGCCACCTTCCCCGACGAGCCCGGCGAGACCTTTCCGGATGCTGAGGGCGCGAGCGCCCCGATGCATCCCGAGAAGCCGACGGCGAAAAAGGGGGCCCATCTGCGGGCCGTGCCCGACAACGGGGCGGATCAGGCCATCGACGAGACCACCACCAACGAAAAGACAGGCCGGTCCGACCGTTCGCCGGACGATGATGACCCGGACGACCCCCCGCCCGGCGGCGGAGGCAAGGGCGGGCCGAGCCTGCGGGTGATCAAGTAAGCGGGATCACGTCGGCTTCCGGTCGGAATCGGGTTCGAACTGCAGGCAGACGCTGTTGATGCAATAGCGCCGCCCCGTCGGGGCCGGGCCGTCGTCGAACACGTGCCCCAGGTGGGCGTCGCAGCCGGCACAGCGCACCTCGGTCCGCATCATGCCGTGGCTGGTGTCGCGGCGGCTCGTCAGGGCATCCTCGTCCGCGGGCTCGAAGAAGCTCGGCCACCCCGTTCCCGAATCGAACTTGGCTGCCGAGTCGAACAGTTCGGTACCGCAGCACACGCAACGATAACGCCCGGGACGCTTCTCGGCATTCAGCTCTCCGGAAAAGGGGGCCTCCGTGCCGCCCAGGCGACAGACGCGATACTGTTCCCCGGTCAGCTTGTCGCGCCACTCGTCATTGCTCATCTCGCCCGTTCTCCCCTTGATGGATGTTCTGTCGTCAGCATAGACCGCCCGAGTCGAGACGGAGTACCTTGGTGACGATTGTGGTTCTCGGGTATCATCCGCATGTGGATCTTCCACTGCAGGAAAATGCAATAACCCATTGAGCAGGAAAAGGATAGGCTGAACAGGATGCCCGGATTGACCAAGCCCGCCATCTTCCGTCCGCAACTGGCGTTACTCGAGCTCGTGCTGCTCGTGATCGCGCTGTTGCTGGGTGTCTATCTGGTCGCTCTGCTCAGCTATGATGCCGCAGACCCCGGCTTCAGCTCCACGGGCAGCCAGTCGGTGCAGAATGCCGCCGGCCTGGTTGGCGCCTACGTGGCCGACTTCTCCCGTTATCTGCTGGGATTCGGTGCCTACGCCGTGATCCCGGCCGTCCTGCCGCTGCTGTGGCGTACCTTCCGACGCGCCCGTCGCGGGGATCCGTGGCTGGATCTGATGTTTGCCACGCAGACGATCGGCGCGGTCCTGCTGGTGCTGTGCGTGAGTGTACTGTCTGCCATCAACCATGCGCCTTTCGAGGCACCCGCGGGCCTATCTGCCGGTGGGGTCGTCGGCCTGGTGCTTGCCGACGGGCTGGTTCGCATGCTGGGCGCACTGGGCAGCACCCTGGTGCTGCTCGGTCTTGCCATGCTCGGTATTTCGGCGACGACCGGCCTTTCCTGGTTTGCACTGTTCGACCTGATCGGCGCCGCACTGCTCAGGACGATCTCGCTGGTCCGGGCGGGGGCAACGTGGCTTGCCACCCGGCTGTCCTTCGGTGGCAAACGTGCCCCGGACCCCATCCCGGAGATCGGTGCCAGCTACGCGGAAGTCGAGCAGAAGCGCAAGCGGCGCCCGGCCGTGCCGAAGAAGACCGTGACACCGCCGCCGGCACGGAAGTCCGTGTCCGCACCGCCCCCGAGGCCGCCGGCCGGCAATGCGGCAAAAGGCAGCGGCAAGCAAAAGTCGCCCCAGCCGGAACTGGGCACGGCCGACGGCAAGCCGATCCTCGAACTTCTGGATCGTCCGGTCCATCAGTCCGCGGGGTTCGACGAGAACGAACTCCGGCACATGTCGGAAGTGATCGAGGCACGTCTGTCGGAGTTCGGTGTTTCGGTCGAGGTCGTCGCCGCCCATCCGGGCCCGGTGATCACGCGCTTCGAGCTCCAGCCGGCACCCGGGGTGAAGGTGAGCCAGATCTCCAATCTGGCAAAGGACCTCGCGCGGGCGCTGTCGATCGTCTCGGTGCGCGTGGTGGAAGTCATTCCCGGCAAGTCGACCGTCGGTCTGGAGATCCCCAACGTTTCCCGGGAAATCATCGCCCTGCGGGAGCTTCTTGAATCGAAGCGCTACCGCGACGCCCGTTCCCCGCTGACCGTGGCGCTGGGCAAGGACATCGGCGGCGAACCGATCATGGCCGATCTCGCCCGCATGCCTCACCTGCTCGTCGCCGGGACGACGGGTTCCGGCAAGTCGGTGGGCGTGAACGCGATGATACTGAGTCTGCTCTACAAGGCGACGGCGGAGGAAGTCAGGCTGATCCTGATCGATCCCAAGATGCTCGAGCTGTCGGTCTACGAAGGCATCGGCCATCTGCTGGCCCCCGTGGTTACCGACATGAAGGACGCCTCCAACGCGCTGCGCTGGGCCGTGGGCGAGATGGAGCGTCGCTACAAGCTCATGGCGCACCTCGGCGTGCGCAACATCGCCGGTGCCAACGAGAAGATCCGCGCGGCCATCCAGCGGGGCGAGCCGATCAAGGATCCGTTCTACAACCATGCCGAGGCGCTGGACCCGGATCTGCCGCCGCCGACCCTGGAGCCCATGCCGTATCTGGTCATCGTGGTCGACGAGTTTGCCGACATGATGATGGTGGTCGGCAAGAAGGTCGAGGAGCTGATCGCCCGCCTGGCCCAGAAGGCCCGCGCCGCCGGTATCCACCTGATACTCGCCACCCAGCGGCCTTCGGTGGACGTGATCACCGGGCTGATCAAGGCGAATATCCCAACGCGGATTGCCTTCCAGGTGTCCTCCAAGGTCGATTCGCGCACCATCCTCGACCAGATGGGCGCCGAGCATCTTCTCGGCCACGGTGACATGCTCTACCTGCCGCCCGGCAGTGGCATGCCGATGCGGGTCCACGGGGCATTCGTCAGCGATGACGAGGTCCACCGTGTGGTCGAGGCGCTGAAGACCCTCGGGGAACCGGAGTACGTCGAGGAGGTCCTTTCGGAGGAGACGGCCGCCAACGTGACGCTTCCCGGCGAGAAGCCGGTGCGCCCGGACGGCGAACAGGTCGACGAGCTCTACGATCAGGCCGTGGCGATCGTCACGGAATCGCGCAAGGCGTCGATTTCCTACGTCCAGCGACGTCTCAAGATTGGTTACAATCGCTCGGCCCGGCTGGTCGAGCAGATGGAAGAGGACGGCATTGTCGGCTCCCTGGGGGCCAATGGCAGCAGGGAAGTGCTCGCGCCACCACCGCCGCCGGGTTGATCCGCCGCCGGTACCCGTTCCGCATTCCCTTTTCTTTCGCGTGGTGACCCATGACCAACAATCCCTGTTCTGTCCTCCTTCGCCGGTTTTCGAGCCCGCTGCTCGCGGTGGTCATGGTGATGGCATTCAGCCTGTCCGGGCTGTCTGGCGTCGCTGCCGAACCGCCCGGCAGTACCGACGAGCTGGTCGATTCCCTCGCCTCGATCGAAACCTTTGCCGCGAATTTCGAGCAGGCCCGCATCGATTCCCGGGGTAACGTCGCCCGCGAATCGGCCGGAAAGTTTGCGATTGCCCGGCCGGACCGTTTCCATTGGCGTTACGAGACCCCCCACGTCCAGGAACTCACCGCGAGTGGCGGCACGCTCTGGGTCTACGAACCCGATCTTCGCCAGGCGACCCGTTCCCCCCTGGATTCGGGCACGGCGGCCCCCATCGCCATACTGATGGGCGACCGGCCGATCGAGGACGTGTTCCGCATTCGTGAACTCGGTCGTGACGACGGCGAGTTGAGCTGGTTCGCTCTCGAGCCACGCGAGGAAAGCGGGGATTTCCGCGAGGTCCTGCTGGGACTGGACGGTTCGGGGCTCAAGGAAATGCGCTTCATCGACCAGCTCGATCAGACCACCCGCGTCGTCCTCTCACAACGGCAGTTCAACCGGCCCGTGGACGACGACCGCTTCCGTTTCGACGTGCCGGAAGGGGTGGACGTGGTCGAGGCCCGGGAACCGCCACGGATGCAGTAGGGCAGTCGATGGGGCCGCAGGACGATCTTTTCGGTGACACGCCGTCGGCGCAGGCTTCCGGGCCCTCGGCGCCTGAACCGGCGCGTGCATTCCGCCCCTTGGCCGATCGGATGCGGCCGCAGACGATCGAGGAGTTCGCCGGGCAGGTTCGCGTGGTGGGCGAAAGCGCGCCGTTGCGGGTTGCCATGGAGAAGGGGCAGGCGCATTCCTGCCTGCTCTGGGGGCCGCCCGGGGTGGGCAAGACGACCCTGGCGCGCCTGTATGCCGATCGACTCAACGCGGAGATTGTCTACATGTCGGCCGTCGAGGCCGGCGTGCGCGAGTTGCGCGGTGTCATCCAGGCCGCGAAGGACCGTCGCGCGACCAACGGTCGGCTGACGGTCCTGTTCCTCGACGAGATCCACCGTTTCAACAAGTCCCAGCAGGACCAGCTGCTGCCCTCGGTCGAGCGGGGCGTGCTGGTGCTGGTCGGTGCGACCACCGAGAATCCTTCCTTTTCCCTGAACAATGCCTTGCTGTCGCGCCTGCGGGTCTACCGGCTCGAGCCGCTGGACGACGAGGCGCTGGAACGCCTGCTCTCCCGGGCGCTGGCGCACCCGCAGGGCGTGGTCGAGACGACAGGGGGCGTGCCGCTGCGCATCGAGCCGGCGATCCGGGCACGCCTGGTGGCCACCGCCGACGGCGACGCCCGGCGGCTGTTGACCCTGCTGGAGCTCGCCGCCCAGCTGGCCGACGAGTCGGACGACGGCGAGGAAAGGATCGTCGGGGAGGCCACCCTGGAGGCGCTGGTGCAGCAGTCGCCGCGACGGTTCGACCAGGGCGGAGACGAGTTCTACGACCAGATCTCGGCGATGCACAAGTCGATTCGTGGCTCGAACCCGGATGCCGGGGCCTACTGGCTGCTGCGCATGCTCGATGGCGGGGCGGACCCGGCCTATCTCGCCCGCCGCCTGGTACGTATCGCCTCCGAGGACATCGGCAACGCCGATCCTCGCGCCCTCGAAATCGCCCTCAACGCCTGGACCGCCTACGACCGGCTCGGTGTACCCGAAGGGGAACTGATGCTCACGCAGGCGGCCATGTACCTGGCGGTCGCCCCCAAGAGCAATGCCGTGTACAAGGCCCACAACGCGCTGCTCGCGACGGTCCGGGAGCGGGGTTCGGACCCGGTGCCCATGCACCTGCGCAATGCACCGACGTCTCTGATGGAAAGGGAAGGCTGGGGGAAGGGGTATCGCTATGCCCACGACGAGCCCGATGCCTACGCCGCCGGCGAGACTTACCTGCCCGATGGCATCGCCCATCAGCGCTATTACCAGCCGGTCGAGCGTGGGCTGGAGCGCATGATCGCCGAGCGGATGGCGCACTGGGACGAGCGTGACGAAGCGGCGGGTGCAGGAGAACGCCGCAGCGGGTGAGCGCCGGGACGGGAATCAGGTCTCGAGTTCGACACCCTCGATGCGAAGCAGTTTGCGCTTGATCCCGGTGCCCAGTGCATAGCCGCCCAGGTGGCCACCGGCGGACAGCACCCGATGGCAGGGGACGAGTGGCGGCCAGGGGTTGGCATTCACCGCCTGACCCACGGCGCGCGCCGCGCCCGGTTGCCCGATCCGGGCGGCCACCTCCCCGTAGCTGACGGTTTCACCGACGGCCAGCGCGCACAGCGCCCGCCAGACCCGACGCTGAAACGCCGTCCCGATCGGCGGAAAGGCCGGGTCATCCAGCCAGTCGACGGCCCTGCCTGCGTCCGGCCAGTTGCGTAGCGCCTCGATCACCGACCCGCTCACCGCACTCGCCGTCATTTCTCCCGATGCCCGGCTCTCCATTGTCAGCCGGATGCGCGTCACCGCGTCATTACGAATGCTCAAGGCGGCGTGAAGGCCGGTGTCCCCGAGCGCCACGGCGTATTCAGTGGCCCGGTTCACGGATCAGCACGCCGGCCGTGCGCCGCACCAGCGGGGCGGTGAACAGCACGATGGTGAAGGCGATCGGCCAGGCGATGATCCAGGCATGGGCGAAACGCCCCGCGTAGCCCGGCTCCGCTCCCGTGTTGATGAAGGTGACGATCGCCGTCATCAACGTCGCCATCACCAGCGACATCAGCAGGGAGAAGACGACGTGGAACAGACGTGCAGGAAAGATCACGGCATAGCCTCCTCGTTGCGCCTATTCTGCATGCTCGGCTTTTCTGCGCTTGCCGGGAAACAGCTTCTCGGTGCCGGTCTGCAGCAGTTCGAAGAACATCGGGATGAACAGGATCGCGACGTAGGTGGCGAGGATCATGCCACCGACGATGGGCGTGCCAAGCGAGTTGCGTGCCGCCTCGCCGGCGCCGGTAGCCAGGGCCAGCGGCAGTACGCCGAGAATGAAGGCCATCGAGGTCATGATCACCGGACGGAAGCGGATACGGGCGGCCTTGAGGGCGGCTTCCTTGATCGAAAGACCATCCTCGATGTGCATCTTCGAGGCGAACTCCACCACGAGGATGGCGTTCTTCGCCGACATCGCGATAAGAACCAGCAAACCGACCTGGAAGTAGATATCAATGTTCAGGCCCCGCATCCAGATCGCGAGCAGTGCGCCGAGCACGGCAAACGGCACCGCAGTGATGACGGCAAAGGGCAGGGACCATCGCTCGTACTGGGCGGCCAGGATGAGGAACACCATGATCACGCCGAGGAGGAAAGCGATCGCTCCGGCGGAACCGCTGGACAGTTCCTGGAAGGCCGAACCGACCCAACCGAGGGTGTAGTCGCCGCCGGCGAGCGTGTCGTCGATCACCTCCTGCATGGCATCCAGAGCCTGGCCCGACGAATAGCCCTCGGCCGGGTTGCCCATGATCTTGGCGGCGGGGAAGATGTTGAAACGGTCGATGACGTCCGCCCCCGTGGTACGGGTCAGGTTGGCCACGGAGCTGATCGGTACGAGTTGCTGGTTGCCGCTGCGGACGAAGACATTTTCGAGATCCTGCGGCTCCGCGCGGAAATCGGCGTCAGCCGCCATGTTGACCTGGAAATTGCGACCGTAAAGCGTGAAGTCGTTGATGTACCGAGTACCGAACGTGCCCTGCATGGTGCGGAACACGGCGGCGACAGGCACATCGAGCGCGTAGGCCTGTTCCCGGTCGACATCCATGCGGAACTGGGGCGTCTTGTCGACGAACGTGGTGCGCACACCGTCGAGCTCCGGGCGCTTGTTGGCCGCCTCGACAAGAGCATTGGCCGCCTCGGCCAGCGCCTTGACGTCCCCCGACCCGCGTTGCTGCAGATAGGCCTCGAAGCCGCCGGTGGTCGACATGCCGCGGATCGGCGGTGGAACGAAGGCCATAACCTGACCTTCCTCGATCTGGCTGCCGGCTCCCATGGCCTTCTTGACTGTGGCCTGGACGCTCTGGTCATCATCGGGGCGTTCCGACCAGTCTTTCATGCGCGTGAAGGCCACACCCTTGTACGGGCGTTGAGTGCCGGCCAGCAGGTCGAAGCCGGCAAAGGCGACCTGCATGTGCACGTCCGGGTTCTCGCGGATCATCGACGAGTATTCATCCCGGACCTCGTTGGTACGCGTTAGGCTCGCGGCCGGATCGAGGTTCAATGTTGAGATGAAATAACCCGGATCTTCCTCGGGCACCAGACCGGTCGGCGTGCTGCGGAACAGCAACACCGCGGCGACCACGACGCCGGCAAAGATCAGCAGCCCGATCGGCCAGGCGACCAGGAAGAAGTGCACCAGCTTCATGTAGCCGTTGCGGAAGGCATCGAAGCCGCGATTGAAGATGCGGAAAGGCAGAACCGGTTTCTTTTCCTTGTGATCCTTCAGCAGCAGGGCGGTCATCGACGGGGTGAGAGTCAAGGCGACGACGCCGGAAAGCACGACCGAGATGGACAGCGCAACGGCGAACTGACGGTACATCTCGCCGGCCAGGCCGGGAATGAACGCCACGGGGACGAAAACGGCCAGCAGGACCAGCGTGGTGGCCACGATCGGGCCGGTGACCTGTTCCATCGCCTTGATCGACGCATCCCGGGCGCCGAGACCCTCTTCTCGCATCAGGCGTTCGACGTTTTCGATCACGATGATCGCGTCGTCGACCACGATGCCGATCGCCAGCACGAAGCCGAACAGGGTCAGCAGGTTGATCGACATCCCGGATAGATAAAGACCGGCAAGCGCGCCGATCAATGCGACCGGGATCGCGACCAACGGGACGATCGTGGCTCGAGGCTTCTGCAGGAAGACGAAGATCACCAGCGTGACCAGGATCAGCGCCTCGAGGAATACCTTGAGCACCTCCTCGATCGAAATCCGCACGAAATCAGTCGTGTCCAGAGGAATCCGGTAGTCCATGTCGCCGGGGAAGCGTTCGGACAGCTCCTTCATCTGCTCGCGGACCTCCGCCACCGTGTCCATGGCGTTGGCCCCGGGGGCGAGGTAGAGACCCATCGGGACGGAAGGGGAGCCGTTGTACGTGGCGTTGAATCCGTAGGTCTTGGTGCCCAGTTCGACTTCCGCCACGTCCTTGAGTCGTAACGTGCCGCCTTCTTCCGAGGAGCCGATGATGATGTTCTCGAACTCCTCGACCTCGCTGAAGCGCCCTTCGGAGGTAATCGTGTAGGTGAATCCCTCACCTTCCTTGTTGGGCGAGTCGTTGAACTTGCCCGCGGCGAACTGGGCGTTCTGCTCGCTGATCGCCTCGGCCACATCGTCCTGGGTCAGGTCGAAATGGGCCAGCTTGGCCGGATCGAACCAGACCCGAAGGGAGTAGTCCTGTGCGCCGAACAGTCGGGCATCCCCGATCCCGGGTACCCGCTTGAGCGAATCGATGATGTTGATCAGCCCGTAGTTGCTGAGAAACTTGGTGTCGAACTCCTCGTCCTCGGAGATCAGGGTGATGACCATCAGCAACGAGCTGCTCTTCTTGTTCACCACCACGCCCTGATCGCGCACCTCCTGCGGAAGCTGGGGCAGGGCGCGCTGCACGCGGTTGTTGACGTCGATCGTGGCCTGATCCGGGTCGGTGCCGGTGGCGAAGGTCACGGAAAGGTTCATCTCCCCGGCATCGGAACTGCCCGACGTCATGTACAGCATGTCGTCGACGCCGTTGATCGCCTGCTCGATCGGTGCGGCGACGGATTCGGCTATCGTGCCGGCATCCGCCCCGGCGTAGGTCGCCCGGACCTCGACTTCGGGGGGGACGATCTCCGGATACTGCTCGATGGGAAGGCCCGTGAAGGCCGCGCCGCCCGCGATCATGATCACGATCGCCAGCACGGTGGAAAAGATCGGGCGGTCAATGAAGAACTTGGAAAACATCGGGGGTCTCCGATGCCCTCGTCAGGAGGGCGTCACGGGCAGGTTGAGTGGAAAGGGCTAGACGCGGTTCAGTCTCCGTTGTCGTCTTTCCGATCCTGGTCGTCCTTCGGGTCCTGCGGGTCGACCGGCTTGCCCGGGCGGACCTTGAGAAGGCCGTCGATAATGATTCGGTCGCCTGGCTCGAGGCCGGATTCGACGATGCGTCCCTGGTCGCTCTTGGGGCCGAGTTCGACACGACGCCGGTCGGCCTTGTCCTTGTCGTCCAGGACGAACACGACCGTGCTGTTGGGCTCGGCGCCGGTGCCGATCGCGGACTCCGGGATGATGACCGCGTCTTCGACTTCATCGACCTTCAGACGCACTCGCACATAACGGTTCGGCCTCAGCACGTCACCGGGGTTGTCAAAAATGCCGCGCAGCTGGATGGAGTTCGTTCCGCGGTCGATGCTGGAGCTGCGGTAATCCAGTTCACCGGTGATCGTCTCGCCTTCGGGACCGGTGAGGTCAGCGATTTCGGCCGGTGTTTTCCGTTCCGTGGAGGGATTGAGTGCCGACCTGTCGGCAAACGGGTCGTCCACCGGGTAAGACAGCGTGACCTGGATCGGATCGATTTCCTCGATGCTGACCAGGCGATCCCCGACGCCGATCAAGTTGCCCGGATCGACCGCCCGCCGACCCGCGACGCCCGGGATGGGGGCAGTGACATCGGTGTAGTCGAGGTTGATCTCGGCCGACTCCAGCCGGGCCTTGGCCACCTCGACCTTGGCCTGGGCGGTCTCGAGGGCCGAACGGGCATCGTCGCGCTGCTTCTCGCTTGCCACGCCGCGCTCGAAGAGGGAGCTGACACGTCGCCAGTCGCGTTGAGCCGCGGCAAGCGTGGCCTGGGCGGACGCCACGTCGGCCTGAGCCTCGTTGACCGCGGCCTGGTAGGGGCGACGATCGATGCGGAACAGCGTATCGCCTTCCTCGACCCGGTCGCCCTCGACGTACTCCCTGGCCTCGAGAATCCCGTCGACCTGGGCGCGTACCTCCACGTGGCGATTCGCCTCGGTTCGACCGGTATACGTCTTGAACACCTGGGCGTCGGTCGGCTCGACCTGGACGACCGGCACCTTGGGGGCGGGACGGTCGCCACCCTGCTGGGCCCACGCCTGGCCGTTCAAGCCCAGGATCAGAGCGACCGGAACGATGAGCCGGGCGCGTCCAGCGGTCAGCGAAGAAGTACGGAATGCGGTCGACATGGGGATTCACCGATCAGATTGTCCGGGCGATGCCGGTCTTGATTCTTGCCGAATGCCGGGTCGACGGCAGCATGAGTCACCGTCGTGGACCCGGCTTCTTCCAGGATTCGGAAAAACGATAGTGTACTAACGAGTATCCCCGCCAGCAAAGGAATTCGCTCGCGGGCGGGCGGAGGTGATGGCCCGATTGGTCCACTGCGCGGCGCGCGCCCGGATACGCTAGGCTAGATTCCGCGAAAATTCACGTCAAAAGGAGCAATCCACGGTGAGCGAGACCATCTTCAGCAAGATCATCAACCGGGAGATCCCGGCCGACATCGTCTTCGAGAACGACCGGGTGCTGGCATTCCGGGACATCAATCCCCAGGCGCCGGTGCATGTGCTGGTCATCCCCAAGAAGGCGATTCCCACGGTCAACGACATCGCTCCGGAAGACCGGGAGCTGGTCGGCGAGCTGTTCACCGTCGCCGCGCAGATCGCGGCCGAGGAGGGCATTGCCGAGTCGGGCTACCGGACGGTGTTCAACTGCAACGGCGACGGCGGCCAGGAGGTCTATCACCTGCACCTGCACCTGCTCGGCGGGCGGGCGATGCAGTGGCCGCCGGGCTGAGGTCGTCCTGAGTCTCAGTCCGTCTTCAGCAGCTCCTGGTACTGACGGAGCCGCCTGGCAAGGATTGTCCCTTCCTCGACCCCAGCGCGGACGGCGCAGCCGGGTTCGTTGCGGTGGCGGCAGTCGTTGAAACGGCAGTAGCGGGCCGCCTCGGCGATCTCGGGGAAGGCGTCATCGAGCACCGCTTCCGGCACCTGATCGATCGGGAAGTCCCTGAGTCCCGGGGCATCGATCAGCCCGCCGGGCATGTCGGCGAAACGGTACAGGGTGCTGGTGCGGGTGGTGTGCATGCCTTCTCGGTTGAAAGCGGATATCTCCCCGACGGCGGCATCGCCGGCCAGCGGGGTGATTACTCGGGTCAGGCTGGTCTTGCCCACGCCCGACAGGCCGATCATGAGGCTGCTACGACCCGCGAGTTCGGACTTCAGCTCGTCCATGCCCTCGCCGGTCTTCACGGAAGTGCGGATGACGGCGAACCCGAGACGCTGCCACAGGGCCAGCGCCGCCTCGATTTCCTCGAGTTCGCCGGGTGGGGTCTCGCCGAGGAGGTCCGCCTTGTTGAGGAGGATCAGTGGCCGGGCAGGGAGCGCGAGAACCGCGACCAGGGTGCGTTCGACCACCTCGGGGTTCATCCAGGGGAGGGGGGCGGTGACGATGATGACCTGGTCGATGTTCGCCGCCATCAGCTTCTTCTTGCCGTAGGCGTCCGGTCGGACCAGCAGATTGCTTCGCTCCTCGCGCTTTTCGACGATCACGTGTCCGTGGTCGTCGTGGCACCACCGGATCCGGTCGCCGGTGGCCAGGCGGCCCACGGTCCGCCGCGCCCGGCCGCGGTGAAGCTCGCGCGCATCGTCCTCGATCAGGAGGTCGTGTCCGTGGTGGGCCACCACGACCCCGGCCAGCAGGTCGTCGCCGGACGGTGTCCGCCCGACGCGCCGACGACGGTCGACATGGCGCTGCTGCTGCTTGGTGAGCTTCGGTCCCCGGGCCATGGCGTCAGAGGAGGAAGACTGTCGCGAGCCCGAGGAAGATGAAGAACCCCCCCGAGTCGGTGATCGCGGTGATCATCACCGCGCTGCCCAGGGCGGGATCTCGGCCCATGCGGGCGCGCAGGACGGGGATGGTGACGCCGAAGAAGGCCGCGCTGAGAAAGTTGAGCGTGACGGCGGCCGCCATCACCAGCGACACGCCCAGGTGCTGGTACATCAGGAAGGTCGCGCCGGCCAGCACTGCGCCCCAGACGATGCCGTTGATCAGGGCGACCTTCAGTTCCTTGGTATAGAGCAGGCGGATGTCGTCACCTCCGAGCTTCCGGAACGCCAGTTCGCGGACGATCATGGTGATCGTCTGGTTGCCGATGTTGCCACCCATTCCGGCGACGATCGGCATGAGGACCGCCAGGGCGACCAGCTGCTGGATCGACCCCTCGAACAGGCCGATCACCTGGGCGGCGATCAGGGCGGTGACGAGATTCACGGCCAGCCACGGTGCCCGGTTCCTGACACTCTTGCGCACCGGTGCGAAGATGTCTTCCTCCTCGGACAGGCCCACCTGGGAAAGCCGCTCCTCGTCGCTGGCCTCGCGGATGTAGTCGACCACCGCGTCGATGGTGACCCGGCCGACCAGCCGGTCGACCTCGTCGACCACCGGGGCGCTGACCAGGTCGTAGCGCTCGAAGGCGTCGGCACCGTCGCGGGCCTTGTCCTCGGGGTGGAAGCGCACCGCGTCCCGTTCCATCACGTCGGACACAAGGGTCTCCGGGTCGTTGAGCAGGAGGGTCTTGAGATGGATCACGCCCTCGAACAGTCCGTCGCGGTCGATGACGAAGAGCTTGTCGGTATGATCGGGCAGGGACTCCATCCGCCGCAGGTAGCGCAATGCCACCTCGATCGTGACATCGCCACGGACGGTCACCAGGTCGAAGTCCATCAGCGCGCCGACGGTGTCCTCTTCGTAGGACATCACGAACCGCAGCTTCTCGCGATCGTCGATCGGGAGCGTGGTGAACACGTCCTGCATCATGCCGTCGGGAAGATCCGGGGCGAGATCGGCCAACTCGTCGGTGTCGAGGGTATTGGCGACGTTGAGGATCTCGTCGCGGTCCATTACCCGGATCAGGCTGTCGCGGACCGAGTCGGATACCTCCAGCAGCACCTCGCCATCCCGCTCCGGACGGACCAGTTCCCAGGCGATCAGGCGCTCTTCCTGCGGCAGGGACTCCAGCACCTTGGCGATGTCGGCGGCGTGCAGCCGCTCGATCTTCTCGGCCAGCCGCGAGAGTTGCTGCTTGCGCACCACGTCCTCGACCACTGCCCTGGGCACGTCCGAATCGCCGTGCTCTCCAGGCTCGTCGACGTGATCGATGCGCGAGAGGGTGTCGCGGATCTCGCGGATCAGCGCGTCCATTTCCTCCTGGCGATCGATTTCGGTCAGTTCGGGCATGGGGAGGCAACACCTCGTGGCCTGGAGACGGGCGGAAAAGCGGACTGGGGCACGGCGACCGGCCCCTGCGGCCGCGCCGGCGACAGTATAGCCGAGGCCAGTGCCCCAGGGCATGGGGTTCGGCAACCGACAGCCATCCCGCACACCGGGATCACGACAGGTTCCGTCCGTCAGGGGAGACAGGCATGCTAGGCTCTTGGCGTTCCCGGGGCTCGGGGCGTCCGACAGTACAACGCACAACACGACAGGGGTCCAAGTGCATCGACCTGAAGAGAACCTGATCTGGATCGATCTCGAGATGACCGGACTCGACCCGGCGCGTGACACCATCATCGAGATCGCGACGCTCGTGACCGACAAGCATCTCAACGTACTTGCCGAGGGCCCGGTGGTCGCGATCAGTCAGCCGGAATCGAAGCTTGCCGGCATGGACGAATGGAACCAGCGCACCCACGGGCAGAGTGGCCTGATCGAACGGGTAAGACGCAGCGAGTGCAGCCTGCGCGACGGCGAGTTGCAGACGCTCGAATTCCTGCGCACGCACGTGCCGGCGGGCGTCTCGCCGATGTGCGGCAACAGCATCTGCCAGGATCGCCGGTTCCTTGCCCGGTTGATGCCGGAACTCGAGGCCTATTTCCATTACCGGAATCTCGACGTGTCGACGATCAAGGAACTCGCCCGTCGCTGGCAGCCGGACGTGCTTTCCGGGCTGAGAAAGAACGCCACCCACCAGGCGATGGACGACATCCGCGCCTCGGTGGCGGAACTCTCCCATTACCGTGCCGGCTTTTTCCGGCTCTGAGACAGGGCTGGTCTTGGTAGACTCGGTCCGGTCATTTATCACGGGGTTCCCGGGTGGACAGCAAGCAGAAACAAGCGGAGTGAACCAGAAAACATGAGTACGAAAATCGGGGTGGTCGGCGCCAACGGCCGCATGGGGCGAAACCTGCTCGAGGCAGCCCATCATGGTGCGCACACGCAGATCGGGGCGGCGTTCGCTCGTTCGGGCAGCCCGATGATCGGCCAGGATGCCGGCCAGATCGCGGGGATCGGACAGATCGGTGTGCCGGTCGTCGGCGACATGGCGGGCCACTGCGACGAGTTCGACGTGCTGGTCGATTTCACTTCCATCGAGGCCACGATGAGCCACCTGGAAACCTGTCGTCGCAATGGCCGGCCCGTGGTGATCGGCACCACGGGGCTCTCGGAGGCCCAGAAGCAGAAGCTTCACGAAGCGGCGGCGGACATCCCGGTGGTCTTCGCGCCCAACATGAGCATCGGCATCAACGTCCTGTTGCAGGTGCTCGGCCAGGTCGCGACCATGCTGGGCGACGACTACGATGTCGAGATCATCGAGGCGCATCACCGGCACAAGGTCGACGCGCCCTCCGGCACCGCCCTGCGCCTGGGCGAGGCGGTGGCCGACGCCCTCGACCGCGACCTGGATCGCGTGGCGATCTACGGCCGCGAGGGCATCACCGGGGAACGCCCGGCCGAGACGATCGGCTTCTCGACCATCCGGGGCGGGGACGTGGTCGGCGATCACACCGTCCTGTTCGCCGGCATCGGCGAACGGGTGGAGATCACCCACAAGGCGTCCAGCCGGATGACTTTCGCCAAGGGGGCCGTTCGCGCCGCCCACTGGGTGGCCGACAAGCCCGCCGGCCTCTACGACATGGCACATGTGCTGGGGCTCAAACCGGTCTGATCGGTCCCGGCTCGACCGACGGTCATTCCGCCTCCGAAGCCGCCCCGTGCCGCAATGGCCGCCGAGGCACACGTGGACAGCCAAGGGGGCTTTCAGTCATAATTGCGCCAATTGACCGGCCGCACGCTGCGGCGGCCGTCTTGTGCCTGCTCGCCCCGGTCGATAGCGATGCCATGCATCCGGTCTCGGGGCGCAGATCGTCACGACAATTCTTGGGGGAATGTTCTTGGATAGCACGGCCTCAGACGCGACACCCGCGCTCCCGGCAAACACGGCGCTCCTGGCTCTCGAAGACGGGAGCGTTTTTTACGGAACGTCGATCGGCGTCGACGGGGAGTCGGTGGGCGAGGTGGTTTTCAACACCGCCATGACGGGCTATCAGGAGATCCTCACCGATCCGTCCTACCGACGGCAGATCGTGACGCTGACCTACCCCCATGTCGGCAACGTCGGCACCAACCCCGAGGATGCGGAATCGGACTCGGTCCACGTGGCCGGTCTGGTGATCCGCGACGCCGGCGAGATGAGCAGCTGGCGCGGGACGCAGACGTTGCGCGACTACTGCGAGACCCATCGCCTGGTGGCGATTTCCGAGATCGACACCCGCGAACTCACCCGGCGTCTGCGGGACAAGGGCGCCATGAACGGTTGCATCGTCGCCGGTGCCGAGCTGGATGCCACCGCCGCGGTCGAAAAGGCTCGTGGATTCGCCGGCCTGGCCGGGATGGATCTGATCCCGGAGGTCGGCACACGCGAGAAGCGCGAGTGGACTCAAGGCAGCTGGTGGGTGCGTGACGAGGACCGGCCGGCGGCCAGCCGCCACGTGGTCGCCTACGATTACGGCTTCAAGCAGAACATCCTCCGCATGCTGGTCGATCGCGGCTGCCGCGTCACGCTGTTTCCCGCGGATGCCCCGGTCGATGAGTTGCTGGCCGAGAAGCCGGACGGCATCCTGGTCGGCAACGGTCCCGGGGATCCGGCCGCCTGCACCAAGGCCATCGGCGATATCCGGGCATTCCTGGAGTCGGGGATTCCCCTGTTCGGTATCTGCCTCGGTCACCAGCTGCTCGCGCTGGCCAGCGGTGCTGCGACCAGCAAGATGAAGTTCGGCCACCACGGCGCCAACCACCCGGTCCAGGACATCCACAGCAAGCGCGTGCTGATCTCGAGCCAGAACCACGGCTTCGCGGTCGAGGAAGACAGCCTGCCGGACAACGTCCAGGCGACGCACCGCTCGCTGTTTGACGGGAGCCTGCAGGGCATCCGTCGCACCGACTGCCCGGCCTTCAGCTTCCAGGGTCACCCGGAGGCGAGCCCGGGGCCCCAGGACCTCGACATCCTGTTCGATCAGTTCGTCGAGAGCATCGACGCCCGCCGCTGAATCCACGTACCCAGAACATTGACTGTCCAGCCACGGCTGACAGGTGAGTCGAGCATGCCAAAGAGAAACGATATCCAGAGTGTATTGATCATCGGCGCGGGGCCGATCGTGATCGGCCAGGCCTGCGAGTTCGACTATTCCGGCGCCCAGGCCTGCAAGGCCCTGCGTGAGGAAGGACTGCGGGTCATCCTGATCAATTCCAACCCGGCCACGATCATGACCGACCCGGAGATGGCCGATGCCACCTACATCGAGCCGATCACCTGGGAGGCGGTCAGCGCCATCATCGAGAAGGAGCGCCCGGATGCCGTGCTGCCGACCATGGGTGGGCAGACGGCGCTCAACTGCGCGCTCGACCTGCACCGTCACGGCGTGCTCGACCGTTTCGGCTGCGAGCTGATCGGCGCCAGCGAGGACGCCATCGACATGGCCGAGGACCGCGAGCGGTTCAAGGACGCGATGACCGAGATCGGCCTGTCCACGCCGGCCTCGACGGTGGTGCATACCTTCGACGCGGCGATCGCCGCACAGGCGGAGGTCGGCTTTCCGGCCATCATCCGTCCGTCGTTCACCATGGGCGGTACCGGTGGCGGCATTGCCTACAACCGCGAGGAGTACGAGGAACTCGTCCGCCGCGGCCTGGATCTCTCGCCGACCAACGAACTGCTGATCGAGCAGTCGGTGCTCGGCTGGAAGGAATACGAGATGGAGGTCGTGCGCGACAAGAACGACAATTCCATCATCATCTGCTCGATCGAGAACCTCGACCCGATGGGCGTGCATACCGGCGACTCGATCACCGTCGCGCCGGCGCAGACCCTGACCGACAAGGAATACCAGGTCATGCGCAACGCCTCGCTCGCGGTGTTGCGCAAGATCGGCGTGGAGACCGGGGGCTCGAACGTCCAGTTCGCGATCAACCCGGAAAACGGCGACATGATCGTGATCGAGATGAACCCGCGGGTCTCGCGTTCGTCGGCGCTTGCCTCCAAGGCCACCGGTTTCCCGATCGCCAAGGTCGCCGCGAAGCTCGCCATCGGTTACACGCTCGACGAGCTCAAGAACGACATCACCAGCGGTGCGACGCCGGCTTCCTTCGAGCCGACCATCGACTACGTCGTCACCAAGATCCCGCGCTTCACCTTCGAGAAGTTCCCGGTCGCCAATGACCGGCTGACCACGCAGATGAAGTCCGTGGGCGAGGTGATGGCCATCGGCCGGACCTTCCCGGAATCCCTGCAGAAGGGCCTGCGCGGCCTGGAGATCGGGCGCGACGGCCTCGACGAGGTGCTCGAGGGCAGCTTGTCGGACGACGACATCGAGGACCGGCTGGTCCGCGAGCTCCACTCGCCGGGCGCCGATCGGCTCTGGTACGTGGCCGATGCCTTCCGTCAGGGCTTCGACGTCGAGCGCGTCTTCCAGCACACGTTCATCGACCGCTGGTTCCTGCGCCAGATCGAGCACCTGGTCCGCACCGAGGATGCGCTGCGGGGCGGCAACCTCAAGGAGATCAGTTCGGCGCAGATGTTCCAGCTCAAGCGCCTGGGCTTTTCCGACGCGCGCTTGGCCAAGCTCCTCGACGAGACCGAGAGCACCGTGCGCGCCCACCGGCACGCGCTGGGTGTCCGCCCGGTCTACAAGCGGGTCGACACCTGTGCCGCCGAGTTCCCGACCTCGACGGCGTACATGTACTCGACCTACGAGCCGTTCTGCGAGGCCGAGCCGTCCAACCGCGACAAGATCATGATCCTCGGCGGCGGCCCCAACCGCATCGGCCAGGGCATCGAGTTCGACTACTGCTGCGTGCATGCCGCGCTCGCCCTGCGCGAGGACGGCTACGAGACGATCATGGTCAACTGCAACCCGGAGACCGTCTCGACCGACTACGACATCTCCGATCGGCTGTACTTCGAGTCCCTGACCCTCGAGGACGTCCTCGAGATCATCGAGGTCGAAAAGCCCCGCGGCGTGGTGGTGCAGTTCGGCGGCCAGACGCCGCTCAAGCTCGCGCGTGACCTCGAGAAGGCCGGCGCGCCGATCATCGGCACCACGCCCGATGCCATCGACCGGGCCGAGGACCGCGAGCGTTTTCAGGACATGATCCACAAGCTGGACCTCAAGCAGCCGCCCAACCGCACCGCCAAGTCCGCCGACCAGGCCATTCACCTGGCCGCCGAGATCGGCTACCCGCTGGTGGTGCGTCCCTCCTACGTCCTGGGCGGCCGGGCGATGGAGATCGTCCACGACGAGGACGGGCTCAAGCGCTACATCCGTGACGCGGTCAAGGTGTCCAACGAGTCGCCGGTGCTGCTCGACCGCTTCCTGGATGACGCCACCGAGATGGACATCGATGCCGTCTGCGACGGCGAGGATGTGGTCATCGGCGGGCTGATGGAACATATCGAGATGGCCGGGGTCCACTCGGGTGACTCGGCCTGCTCGCTGCCGCCGTACACGGTGCCGCGCTCGGTTCAGGACCGGGTCCGTGAGCAGATCAAGGCCATGGCCCGCGAACTGAACGTGGTCGGCCTGATGAACACCCAGGTGGCCATCCAGGGCGACGACATCTACATCATCGAGGTCAACCCGCGTGCCTCGCGCACCGTGCCGTTCGTCTCCAAGGCGGTGGGCGTGCCGCTGGCGCAGGTCGCCGCCCGGACGATGGCCGGGGTGAGCCTCAAGCGGCAGGGCCTCACCGCCGAGCGCATCCCGCCGTTCTACTCGGTCAAGGAAGCGGTGTTCCCCTTCATCAAGTTCGCCGGGGTCGATCCGCTGCTCGGCCCGGAGATGAAGTCCACCGGCGAGGTGATGGGGGTCGGCCGCGAGTTCGGTGAGGCCTTCGCCAAGGCGCAGGCCGGGGCGGCCAACTCGTTGCCCCTGTCGGGAACCGCCTTCGTCTCCGTCAAGAAGGGTGACTACGCTGGCGTCGAGCCGGTGGCCCGCGCCCTGGTCGAATGGGGCTTCACTCTCGTGGCCACGCGTGGCACGGCCAGGTTCCTCAACGATCGCGGCCTGTCGGTCACCCAGGTCAACAAGGTGACCGAAGGTCGACCGAACGTGGTCGACATGATTAAGAACAAGGACATCGCCCTGATCGTCAACACGACGTCGAACAGTCAGCAGTCGCGGAACGATTCCTACGAAATCCGCCGCGAGGCCCTGCATTACCGGATTCCGTACTTCACGACCCTCGCCGGCGCCGAGGCCATGGCACTGGCTCTGAAGTACCTGCACCAGCCGGTCACGGTCAACCGTCTCCAGGACCTGCACCAGGAGTGTGTTGCATGAAACAGACACCGATGACGGCCGCCGGCGCGGCCAAGCTCGAGGAAGAACTCAAGCAGCTGCGCAGCGTTGAGCGCCCGCGGATCATCCAGGCCATCGCCGAGGCCCGCGAGTTGGGTGATCTCAAGGAGAATGCCGAGTACCACGCCGCGCGCGAGGAACAGGCCTTCGTCGAGGGGCGGATCAAGGAGATCGAGGCCAAGCTCTCGCATGCGCAGATCATCGATGTGACCCGGATGCCGCCGGGCGACAAGGTGATCTTCGGCGCGACGGTCGAGTTGCTGGATCTGGATACGGACGAGGAGATCCGCTACAAGATCGTCGGCGACGACGAGGCGGACATCAAGCAGAACCTCATCTCGATTCATTCCCCCATCGCGCGTTCCCTGGTCGGCAAGTCGGTAGGGGACGAGGTGGAATTCAGGACGCCAGGCGGCGCTACGCGTACCTTCGAGATCATCGAGGTCGAATACGTCGCCTGACCCCCGGACATCGCGCCGGACACGGCGCAGCGATGTCGGCAACCCATTTACATCACCGGATAACCCATGCTTGACGCGCGAGTTCTTCGTCAGGAAACCGAACAGGTCGCCGCCCGCCTGGCACGCCGCGGCTTCGCCTTCGACCGCGAGCGTTTCGAGGCGCTGGAGGCCGAACGCAAGTCCCTGCAGGTGGAAACCGAGACCCTGCAGGCGCGGCGCAACGCCGAATCGAAGAAGATCGGCAAGGCCAAGGCGGCCGGCGAGGACATTCAGCCGCTGATCGCCGCGATCGGCGAGCTGGGTGAGAAGCTCGACTCGGCCAAGGGCCGACTGGGGGAGATCGCCGAGGAACTCGACGCCTTCCTCGCCGGGATCCCGAACCTTCCCGACGACGACGTTCCCGCCGGCGCATGCGAGGACGACAACGTCGAGCACCACGCGGTGGGTGACATCCCGTCGTTCGACTTCGAGCCGCGCGACCATGTCGATATCGGGGCCGGCCTGGCGGGCATGGACTTCGAGGCCGCCGCGAAACTGACGGGCGCCCGGTTCGTCACGATGTCCGGGCCGGTCGCCCGGCTGCACCGTGCACTTGCTCAGTTCATGCTCGATCGACACACGTTGGAGCACGGCTACCGCGAGGTGCAGGTGCCCTTCGTCGTCCACGCCGAGTCGCTGTACGGCACCGGGCAGCTCCCCAAGTTCGCCGATGACCTGTTCCGGCTCGAGGGCGAGGCGCCCTGGTACCTCATCCCGACCGCCGAGGTGCCGGTGACCAACCTGGTCCGGGACGAGATTCTCGACCGGGATGCCCTGCCGCTGAAGATGGTGGCGCATACGCCATGTTTCCGCTCGGAGGCGGGCGCTGCCGGGCGGGATACGCGCGGGCTGATTCGCCAGCACCAGTTCGAGAAAGTCGAGCTGGTTCAGGTCGTGGCGGCCGGGGAGTCCGAGCGCGCGCTCGAGGAACTGACCGGTCATGCCGAGGCCATCCTCGATGCACTCGAACTGCCGTACCGTCGTCTCGTGCTTTGCACGGGCGACATGGGTTTCTCCGCCGCCAAGACCTACGACCTCGAGGTCTGGCTGCCGGGGCAGGGCAAGTACCGTGAGATCTCGTCCTGCTCCAACACCCGCGACTTCCAGGCTCGACGCATGAGCGCGCGAGTCCGGGGAGCGGATGGGAAGCCCGAGCTGGTCCACACCCTGAACGGGTCGGGCCTCGCCGTGGGGCGAACGCTGGTGGCCGTGCTGGAAAACTACCAGTGCGAGAACGGCGACGTGATCGTGCCCGAGGTGCTGCGACCCTACATGGGCGGGGCCGAACGTCTCGAGGTGAATTCATGACCGGCAGCGTCACGACCGATCCGCTGTTCGATCAGGTGCGGGAAACCATCGTCAGGACGCTTGATCTTCCCGGACCCGCCCAGCGGTTCTCGCCGGATAGCGGGCTGTTCGGCGAGCTGCCCGAGCTGGACTCGATGGGCGTGGTCCTGCTGCTGACCGC
>NZ_JBKGYT010000011.1:0-31138 GCF_046545975.1 Guyparkeria sp.
CGGGCGATGTCCATGGCCGCGTAGGTGAGCACGCCGTCGGCACCGGCGCGCTTGAAGCCGATCAGGGTCTCCATGATGCACTTGTCCCAGTCGAGCCAGCCGCGCTCCGCGGCGGCCTTGAGCATCGCGTACTCGCCGGAGACGTGGTAGGCGAAGGTCGGTGCCTTGAGTTCCTGCTTCACCCGGTAGATGACGTCGAGGTACGGCATGCCCGGCTTGACCATCACCATGTCCGCGCCCTCGGCCAGATCGGCGGCCACCTCGTGGAGGGCCTCGTCGCCGTTGGCCGGGTCCATCTGGTAGGTGGTCTTGTCGGCCTTGCCAAGATTGGCCGCCGAGCCGACCGCGTCGCGGAACGGCCCGTAGAAGGCGGAGGCGTACTTGGCGCTGTAGGCCATGATGCGGGTGTGGATGTGCCCCCTGGCCTCGAGTTGCGCGCGGATCGCGCCGATGCGCCCGTCCATCATGTCGGAGGGGGCGACGATGTCGGCGCCGGCATCGGCGTGGGACTCGGCCTGGCGGACCAGCACCTCGACGGTCTCGTCGTTGAGCACGTAGCCGCTCGCGTCGACGATGCCGTCCTGGCCGTGGGTGGTGTAGGGATCGAGGGCCACGTCGGTCATGATCCCGAGTTCCGGGAAGCGCTCCTTCAACGCGCGCACGGTGCGCTGGACCAGGCCGTCCGGATCGAAGGCGGCCTCGGCCTGCTCGGACTTGGCCTCGGGCGGGGTGACCGGGAAAAGCGCCAGTACCGGGATGCCCAGCTCGAGGGCCTGTTCGGCGAGCCGCGAGAGGTTCTCGATCCCGAGACGCTCGACACCCGGCATGGATTCGACCGGCTCGCGCCCGTTCGGATCCTCGAGCACGAACACCGGCAGGATCAGGTCGTTGCTCGAGACCGTGTTCTCCTGCATCAGGCGACGACTGAAGGCGTCGCGGCGCATGCGGCGTGGCCGATGGGCGGGGTAGGCGCGCGAGAACGTCATGGATCGGGCTCCGGATGATGGTTGGACGTCGGTTGATCGGCTAGGATACCAAACCGTTCGCGCGTGGCGACCGGCCTGGCCGGACCGCCCGTGTTGGCAAACCGACGACCGAAGAGAGCTGACCTATGTACGAATTCACCTTTCTGACCCCGGACCGTGGTGCCGGATTCGTCAAGCGACTCGAAGAGCTGGGTCTCGAGGTGAAGGTGAGCGAGGACCCCATCGCCGAAGAGGCGACCACCATCGCGATTCCGGACGACACCGACGAGGATCTGCTCGAGCAGATCGAGGAGTGGTACGAGGAGGACACCCAGGCGGCGGAGGCCGAGCTCTTCGCCAGTGGCGAGGCGGAGACCGATGTCTCGGCCGGGGTCTGGGTGCAGCTGGGTGACGGCGGTTCGACCTTCGCCGAGATGGATCCCTCGGTCGTCAGCCGGATCCTCTCGGTGATCAGTGCCGACGAGCTGGCCGAGTTCGTCTCGCGGATTGCCGATGCCGTGGAGAATCCGGACGACACGCCGATCTGTCGCCGTCGCCGCGAGGGCTAACCCGGCGCCCGCAAGGGTCTGATCTGTCCCGGATTTGTCCCTCGCCATGGCCTACGCTCAGGGTAAGGGCACTGACCGTGCCCTCGGGGGTAGTGGGCCACCCCGTCGTTTCCGTTGACCGGCGGCGATGCAAGCGGTCCGCACAGACGGGAGGGGTGGACCATGACATCGACGATCAGTCACAGGAAAGGCGGCTTGGCACTTGTCGGGATGATGTTGCTGCTCTGGCTGCTGGGAACCTCGACGGCGGTTCGCGCCGAGGCGAAGGTGATCACGCCGGACTACGAGCCGCCGCAGGTGGTCTACGACTTCTTCCTGGACGATCCGCAGAAGATCGACGCGGCACTCTTCTGGATCCGCTCGCTGATCAATCCCCTGCAGGCGAGCCCGTACAACATGGACCCGGGACTGGACATGGACATCGTGGTCATCATCCATGGCACGGAGATCGTCACGGTGGCGAAGAAGAACGAGGAAAAGTACGCTGACGCGGTCTCGCGGATGCGCTACTACAGCGAATTGGGCGTGGATTTCCGCGTCTGTGCGCTGGCCGCGGAGGACTACGACTACGCGCCCGAGGACTTCCAGGACTTCATCACCATCGTGCCGTCGGCGTTCACCGACCTGGTGCACTACCAGCAGCAGGGCTACGCGGTGATCAAGCCGGAGGTCTTCGTGCGCGAGCAGTCGCTGGAATCGATCCGCTGACTTGACAACCGGCTGGAGGAAGGCCACTTGGACGACAATCAGATCACCTCGCTTGCGGAGCTCGAGGCCCTGTTCGACGCGCCGGGCGAGGCGGCGATCCACAAGGAGGTCGACCGCATCGTGCCGGTCTACCGGCAGATGATCGAGGCCTCGCCGTTCTACCTGATGGCGACCGCCGGGCCGGGTGGGCTCGATTGCACGCCGCGCGGCGACCCGGCGGGTTTCGTCGAGGTGATCGACGAGAAGCACCTGCTCCTGCCGGAGCGAAAGGGCAACAACCGCATCGACAGCCTGCGCAACCTGGTCGACGACCCGCGCATCGGGCTGCTGTTCCTGGTGCCGGGCAAGAGCGAGACCCTGCGCGTCAACGGCCGGGCGCGCATCACCACCGACCCCGACCTGCTCGAGCGCAGCGCAATGCACGGCAAGCCGCCGAAGTGCGTGATCGTCGTCGAGGTCGAGAGCGTGTTCTTCCAGTGCGCCCGCGCGGTGCTGCGGGCAAAGCTCTGGGACCCGGATTCCCGGGAGCTGGCGGCAGGGACACCCAGCCCCGGCGAGATGCTCGCCGGGGTCCCGGATTCCACCATCCGGGCCGAGGCCTACGACGACGGGCTGGACGAACGGCAGAGGCGGACGTTGTACTAGGTGGATACCGGGGTTCTGGCCGCGCCACGCCGACCTGACGCCTGGCCTCTACTGCCGCCCGTTGCCGGGTAACGGATCCTGCCCCGCTCGATGGTCCACGGTTCCCTTGGAACAACCTGTTAGAATCGCGCGCCAAACCCGATTTTCGTGGAGCCCACCATGACACAGGCCTCCAGCCAGAGCCCTTCGGGACGTCGCAGGGCGCCCGAGCTCCTGTCCCCGGCCGGGACGCTGAAATCCATGCGCTACGCCTTCGCCTACGGCGCGGATGCCGTCTACGCCGGCCTGCCGCGCTATTCCCTGCGCGCGAGGAACAACGACTTTCTCGAGGACAACCTGCGCATCGGCATCGAGGAGGCGCACGCCGCCGGCAAGCAGTTCTTCGTCACCGTCAACCTCTCGCCGCACAACAGCAAGCTCAAGACCTTCATCCGCGACATGGAGCCGATCGTCGCGATGAAGCCGGATGCCTTCATCATGGCCGACCCGGGCCTGATCATGATGGTGCGCGAGGCCTTCCCCGAGATGCCCATCCACCTCTCGGTACAGGCCAATACGGTCAACTGGGCCACGGTGAAGTTCTGGGGGTCGGTGGGCGTGACCCGCGTGATCCTCTCGCGCGAGCTGTCGCTCGACGAGATCCGCGAGATCCGCGAAAAGTGCCCGGACATGGAACTCGAGGTGTTCGTCCACGGCGCGCTGTGCATCGCCTACTCGGGGCGCTGCCTGCTGTCGGGCTACTTCAACCACCGCGACCCCAACCAGGGCACCTGCACCAATGCCTGCCGCTGGGAGTACACCCCGCAGAACGCCTCCGAGGACATTTCCGGGGTGGTGCGCCCGGAGCCGGCACCCGAGCAGCCGATCTCGCTGGATGCCCTGCACGCCGCCAATCCGATGACGGATGGCGCGATGGGCGACCAGGAACGCCATCCGCTGGCCGACCAGGTCTATCTGCTGGAAGAAAAGAGCCGCCCGGGCGAGCAGATGCCGATCGAGGAGGACGAGCACGGCACCTACATCCTCAACTCGCGCGACCTGCGCGCCGTCGAGCACGTACAGGCGCTGGTGGACATCGGCGTGGACTGCCTGAAGATCGAGGGGCGCACCAAGTCGCATTACTACGTCGCGCGTACCGCACAGGTCTACCGCCAGGCGATCGACGACGCGGTCGCCGGCCGGCCGTTCGACGAGTCGCTGATCGCCGATCTCGACAACCTCGCCAACCGCGGCTACACCGACGGGTTCTACCAGCGCCACCACACGCAGGAATACCAGAACTACATCGAGGGAATCTCCAAGAGCCGGCAGCAGCAGTTCGTCGGCGAGATCAGTGACATCGAGGGCGACTGGGCGCAGGTCGAGGTCAAGAACAAGCTCAAGGTTGGCGACGAGATCACCTTCCTGCTGCCCGACGGTAACCGGGTCGACCGGCTCGCCGAGATGCAGACGCTGGAGGGGCAGCCCCTGGACGAGGCCCCGGGCGGTGGCTGGCGGGTGCGCCTGCGCCTGCCCGAGGGGGCGCAAGGCTTCGGCGACCGGCTGCGCTACGGTCTGATCGCCCGCAACCTGGCTGACTGACCGCGTGATCCTGGCCCGCTATCTGCGCAGGGAGGCGTTGATCTCCATCTCGGCGGTGGCCATCGTCCTGATGCTGATCCTAGGCACAAACCTGCTGGCGCGCGCCCTGTCGCTGGCCGCCGATGGGTCGCTGCCGGCCGACCTGGTGCCGGTGCTCCTGGGCTTCAACCTGGTCAAGATGCTGATGTACGTCTTTCCGGTGGCCCTGTTCATCGGCTTGATGTTCGCGCTCGGCCGCCTCAACCGCGACAGCGAGCAGACCATCATCCGCAGCAGCGGGTTCGGCCTGTGGCGCATCACCGGCGCACTGCTGCCCCTGGCCGTGCCGCTGGCCCTGTTCACCGGCTGGGTGGCCCTGTTCGGCTGGCCGATGGCCGAGCAGGCGCGTGACAGCATGGTGGAAAGCGCCCAGTCGGACTACGTCGGCCAGCAGGTGCCGGTGGGGCGCTTCATCGAGGCCAACGACGGCCGCCTGGTGGCCTACGTCGGCGGGGTCGAGAACGGCACGTACCGCCGCATCTTCCTCTTCGACGAGTCCGAGGACGGCTCGATCGCGGTCGAGAGCGCGCCCACGGCGGTGATGGCCGAAGAGGATGGCCAGCGCTACATCGCGCTCGAGGACGGTCGGCGCATCGGTGGCGTCATCGGCCAGTCCGACTGGAACCGGCTGGACTTCGAGCGACACCTCATGCGCCTGCCGGGTCAGCCCGAGGATGACGACCGGCAGGTCAGCGTGCGCAGTTCCGGTGAGCTGTGGGCCTCGGGCAACCCGAACGACCGGGCCGAGCTGTTCGAGCGCATCTCGCAGGGCATCATCGCGCTGGTGCTGGTGCTGATCGCCATCCCGCTGGCGCAGGCCCCGCCCAGAAGCGGCCGGTACGGCCGGCTCTTCTGGGCCTTCCTGATCTATGCCCTGTACTTCAACGTGATCCCGCTGGTCTCCGACCGGATCGAGGACGGCACCCTGGGGCTGCTCGGCGGTCTGCTGGTCGCCCATGGGCTGTTCATGCTGTTGTGGGGGCTCCTGTTCTGGTCGGCCCGGGGTGGCTGGGGACGCGTGAAACGACAATGGATGCTGCGCCGTGAACACGCTTGACCGATACCTGGTGCGCCACGTGGTGACCGGCGGGCTGGCGGCCTCCGCCGCCTTCGCCGTGCTCATCCTCGTGTTCGGCATGATCGACGAGGCCAGCAAGATCGGGCCCGATTACACGCTGTGGCAGGCGATGATGTTCGTGGGCATGGGCCTGCCCGGGTATCTCTACGAGCTGTTCCCGGTCACCGTGCTGGTCGGCGGGCTTTTGACCCTCGGCGGCCTGGCGGCGCACTCGGAGCTGACCGTCATGCGGGCGACCGGCATGTCGCTGTTGCGGCTGGCGCGCCCGGTGCTGGTCGCCGGCGTGATCCTCGCCGCGCTGGGTACCCTGATGGGCGAGACCATCGGCGCCTGGGGCCAGGCCGAGGCCCACAGCATGCGGGCCTCGGCGCAGGAGAAAGAGGTCAGTGCCGACCTGTCCACCGGGCTCTGGTTGCGCAACGGTGACCGGATCATCAATGTCGAGCGCGCCATGGTCGACGGCCATCTCAGCGGCATTCGCGTGTTCCAGTTGTCGCCGGAGGGGCTGCCCGAGCGGGTGATCCAGGCAAAACGGGCCCGGAGCGAAGGCGGGGAGAGCTGGCGACTGGAAGATGTGGTCGACACGCGCATGCCGATCGCCGATCCCGAGCAGCCGCTGGACGTGACCCGGCACGCGCTGATGGAAGGCGAACGACTGTTCGAACGCCGGATCCTCGAGATCGTGGCGCTCAATCCGCGCTACATGAACGTTGCACAGTTGTCCGAGTACGTCGCCTACCTCGAGCGCAACGAACTCGACGCGGCCGTCTACGCCACGGCCATGTGGGCGCGGGTGGTCCAGCCGGTGTCCGTGCTCGCCATGCTGCTGGTGACGTTGCCGTTCGTCTTCGTCGCCCAGCGTGGCGGTTCGGCCGGGCGCTGGCTGTTCATCGCGATCATCCTGGGCGTGGCCTACATGACGCTGACCCAGATCGTCACGGCGCTCGCCCCCGCCTACGGGATCTCGCCCATCCTGAGCACCATCCTGCCGCCGGCCCTGTTCTCCCTGGCCGGAATCGTGGCACTGTATCGGGCGACTCCCCGATCCCGCCGCACCGCGGCGATTCCGCAATCACCAAGTGGCTGACCATGTTCGAAGACCAGAGCACCAACGATTTCGAAAGCCAGTCGATCGGCGCCTTTACCGAGAAGGCGTATCTCAACTACGCCATGTACGTGATCCTCGACCGGGCGCTGCCGCACGTCGCCGACGGGCTCAAGCCCGTGCAGCGCCGGATCGTCTACGCCATGAGCGAGCTGGGGCTTTCGGCGCTGGCCAAGCACAAGAAGTCCGCGCGAACCGTCGGCGACGTGCTCGGCAAGTACCACCCGCACGGCGACTCGGCCTGCTACGAAGCCATGGTGCTGATGGCCCAGCCGTTCTCCTACCGTTACCCGCTGATCGACGGGCAGGGCAACTTCGGCTCGCCCGACGACCCGAAGTCGTTCGCGGCGATGCGCTACACCGAGTCGCGCCTGACCCGCTACGCGCAGACCCTGCTGGCCGAGGCCGACCAGGGCACGGTCGACTGGGTGGACAACTTCGACGGCACGCTCAAAGAGCCTGCCCTGCTGCCGGCGCGGCTGCCCAACGTGCTCCTGAACGGCTCGACCGGCATCGCCGTGGGGCTGTCCACCGACATCCCGCCGCACAACCTCAAGGAGGTGGTCGCCGCCTGCGTCGCCCTGATCGAGGATCCCGAGGCGGATGTCGCCACGCTGTGCAAGCACGTGAAGGGTCCGGACTTCCCCACCGAGGGCGAGATCATCACGCCGCCGGCGGACATCCGCCGGATGTACGAGAACGGCACCGGCAACGTGCGCCAGCGCGCGCGCTACGAGATGGAAAACGGCCAGATCGTCATCACCGCGCTGCCGTTCCAGGTCTCCGGCAGCAAGGTCCTCGAGCAGATCGCCGGGCAGATGCAGGCCAAGAAGCTGCCGCTGGTCACCGACCTGCGCGACGAGTCGGACCACGAGTCGCCCACCCGCCTGGTGATCGTGCCGAGAAGCCGCCAGGTCGACATCGAGGCCCTGATGGCGCACCTGTTCGCGACCACGGACCTCGAGAAGAGCTACCGGATCAACATGAACGTGATCACCGCCGACGGTCGTCCGCGGGTGCTCAATCTCAAGGAGATCCTCGCCGAGTGGCTGGCCTTCCGCCAGGACACGCTCCGGCGGCGGCTGGAATGGCGCCTGGCGAAGATCGAGCGGCGCCTGGAGATCCTCGCCGGCCTGCTGATCGCCTTTCTCAACATCGACGAGGTGATCGCGATCATCCGCGAGGCCGAGGACCCCAAGGCCGAACTGATCGCGAAATTCGAGCTGACCGAGCTGCAGGCCGAGTCCATCCTCGAGATCCGCCTGCGCCAGCTCGCGCGGATCGAGGAGATCGCAGTAAAGAAGGAACAGGCCGAGCTGGCCGAGGAGGCCGAGGGTATTCGCACGCTGCTGGCCGACGAGACGGCCCTGCGCGGGAAGATGCGCGACGAGCTGATTGCCGATGCCGAGGAATACGGCGATGTCCGGCGCTCGCGGCTGGTCACGCGAGAGTCCGCCCAGCCGCTGGACGAGACCCGGCTGATGACCGCCGAGCCGGTCACCGTGGTGCTGAGTCACAACGGCTGGATTCGTGCGGCCAAGGGGCACGACGTCGACCCCGAGTCGCTGTCATACAAGTCCGGCGATGCCTACCAGGCGCATGTCGCCGGTCGCTCCACCCAGCCGGTGGTGGTGTTCGACGACACCGGGCGGGCCTACACGCTGGCGACTCACACGCTGCCGTCGGCACGGGGGCAGGGCGAGCCGGTCACCGGTCGGGTCAGCCCGCCGTCGGGGGCCCGCTTCACCGCCTTGGCCATCGGCGAGCCCGAGCAGCGGCTCTTGCTGTGGTCGCCGGCGGGGTTCGGGTTCATCACCGCCATGGGCGACCTGGTCGGCCGGCAGCGGGCCGGCAAGAAGGTGCTGACCCTGCCCAAGGGTCAGGCGCCGGGCAAGCCGGAACCCTTCGACAAGGACGTCGACCGCCTGGCGGTGGCGACCAGCGATGGCCACGTGCTCGTGATCGATGCCGAGGAGCTGCCGGTGCTTGCCAAGGGCAAGGGCAACAAGCTCGTGGCGCTGAAGAGCGGGGCGAGGGTCGTCGACGTGGCCGCGCTGGGGGAGGGCGATGCACTCCGGGTGACCGCCGGCGCGCGTACCATGACCGTCAAGCCGGCCGACCTCGAGCTCTACCGCGGCAAGCGTGCCACCCGCGGTCGCAGTCTGCCGCGCGGGCTCACCCGGGTGGACGCGTTGGAAGCCGAGCGGCGCGGCTAACGCCCCGTGCTCGGGAACCGCCATCTGCCCCCACGGTCTGATTCATCGTCGGGGGTCGCGTCTTGAAAACCGAGCGCCGCACCCCAGATTGAGATAGGCTTTCACTGCGGCCCCGGGGGCCACGGACATCGCTCCGGCATTCCACCCGAATGCGGAGCGACTGCCGAGGTACCCGGGGTCGAGGGTGTCCGACGGGGTAATCGGTCGCCCGTCCAACCGTGAGATCCCCAACCCGATCATCCAATTCCAGAGGTAGAGATGAAACGCATCGGCTTGTTCCTGTTGACCAACCTGGCCGTCATCGTGGTCCTGATGATCGTCTGGTTCGTGATTTCCAGCGTCTTCGGCATCGGCCGGACGATGGATTACGAGGCGGGTACCATCAACCTGACCGCCACGCTGATCTTCGCCGCGCTGTTCGGCTTCGGCGGTTCGCTGATCTCGCTGTTGATCTCCAAGTGGATGGCCAAGCGGAGCGTCGGTGCGCAGGTGATCGAGACGCCGCGCAACGAGGGCGAGCGCTGGCTGGTCGAGACCGTGCAGCGCCAGGCCCGCGAGGCCGGCATCGGCATGCCGGAGGTCGCGATCTACGACTCGCCCGAGATCAACGCCTTCGCCACCGGCGCGAGCCGCAACAAGGCGCTGGTCGCCGTGTCCACGGGGCTGCTTTCGAGCATGACGCGCGACGAGGCCGAGGCCGTGCTGGGCCACGAGGTCGGTCACATCGCCAACGGCGACATGATCACGCTGACGCTCATCCAGGGCGTGGTGAACACCTTCGTCATCTTCTTCGCCCGCATCGTCGGCTTCTTCGTCGACCGCGTGCTGCTGAAGAACGAGGAAGGGCCGGGCATCGGCTTCTTCGTCACGACCATCGTCGCCGAGATCGTCTTCGGCATCCTGGCCAGCACCATCGTCATGTGGTTCTCTCGCCAGCGCGAGTTCCGTGCCGACGATGCCGGTGCTCGCCTGGCCGGCCGAGACAAGATGATCGCCGCGCTCGAGCGCCTGAAGCTGAACTACGACCGTCCCTCGGACATGCCCGCCCAGATGACCGCCTTCGGCATCTTCGGCCGGGGCGGCAACTTCGGCCGGCTGTTCATGTCGCACCCGCCGCTCGACGAGCGCATCGCGGCCCTGCGCGCGGCCAGTGGCCAGGCGCAGATGGCCTGATCGAGGCTGCGATTTGAATCCCCGCCGCCGTGCGGGGACAATCCCGGTCAAGGGGCCGGGGATCGAGGCCCGCCCCGCTGCGGGCCTTTTTGCGTTGGCCCCGGCCGGTTCGGAAAACCTCAGGCCGGGCAGTGCCCGGTGACGGAGGAGCGTGATGGAAGTCCTGTTTCTGTTCGTGCCGCTGAGCATGCTGGTGGTCGCCGGCCTGGTCTGGGCCGCCTTCTGGGCCATTCGCAACAACCAGTACGAGGACCTCGAGGGTCCGGCGCACCGCATCCTCATGGATGACGACGACCCGCGCATCCCGACCAACCAGGATGAATCCGACGAGGCGGCGAAAGGGGACGAGAATGCCGATCCGGGCAAAAAGGCAGGGCGCGGCGAATGACCCCGGGGTGACTAGTGACTTTGCCTTCGCGCTGGTTTACGATAGGTCGCAGTTAAGGGAGGAGCCTCACATGAAAGAATTCTTCAACTTCGACAACTTTGCCTTCACGTTCACCATCGGCCTGATCATTTTCTCCTGGCTGGCCTTCCTGAGCGTCATCTTCTTCGGCTGAGCATCGGGTCGCGCGTCTCGCGCGGCGGTTGTCCCGGCCGAACGAAAAAAGCCACCGCAGTGCGGTGGCTTTTTCTGTTTGCGGTAGCCCCGGTGGCTCGGGGCCGGCCTCACGCCGGTTGGGGCAGGGCAGTGCGCAGTTTCTTGAGCGCGGCGGATTCGATCTGGCGGATCCGCTCGGCCGAGACGCCGTACTCGTCGGCCAGCGTCTGCAGGGTGGCCTTGGGCTCGTCGAGCCAGCGCCGTGTGAGGATGTCGCGGCTGCGCCCGTCGAGGGTCGCCAGTGCCGTGGTCATGGCCTCGACGCGCTCGTCCTCGTCTCGCTGGGAGGCGATGTCCTCGACCGAGAGCGCGTCCTGGTCGACCAGGATCTGCTCGTAGGAAGGGCCGTCGCTCTCGTCGCTGCCATCGTATGCCGGGGAATCCAGGCCCATGTCGCGACCGTAGAGGCGAGCCTCCATGGTCATGACCTCGCGCTCGGGCACGTCGAGTTCCTCGGCGACCGCCTCGGCCTCGCTCTTGGTCAGCCAGCCGAGCGAGTTCTTCATCTGGCGCATCTTGAAGAACAGCTTGCGCTGCGCCTTCGTCGTGGCGACCTTCACGATGCGCCAGTTCTTGAGGATGTACTCGTGGATCTCGGCACGGATCCAGTGGACCGCGAAGGTCACCAGGCGGACCTTCTGGTCCGGGTCGAAGCGCTTGACGGCCTTCATCAGGCCGATGTTGCCTTCCTGGATCAGGTCGGCCAGCGGCAGACCGTAGCCGCGGTAGCTGCGCGCGATGTGGACGACGAAGCGCAGGTGACCCAGTACCAGCTTCTGGGCGGCCTCGATGTTGCCCTTCTCCTTCAGTTCACGCGCGAGCGCCTGCTCTTCCTCGACGCTGAGGACCGGCAGACGCCGTACCTCGTTGAGGTATTGCGATAGGGAGTCGCCGACGACCGGCATGCTCATGCCGGCCGCGCCCAGCTCGGGCGCATTGCCGGTCTTGGGGAGTCGGTTGCCTGCTTGCTGCATCATCATGTCTCGCTGCACGTGTCCCAATATAGTCACACCTCCGGATTTTAGCACTCGGCCCATGAGAGTGCTAAGTGCCGCGGGAGTTCCCTTGCTCGCCGACGGAGGAATCCTTCAAGGCTAAACCACGGTACGCTGCTTGTCAGTGCTTTGCTAGGGAAGGTCTGCACGAATCCGATGCCACTGCCACTCTGGCCTGGCGAGTCGTTCGTGATCAAGGCGCGCTTCAGCGGTATCGGATTCGCGAAGAACTTCCCTAGGGGGTGCTCAGCCGCCCGATGTAGAAGCGGCCGATGATCTGCGCCGACAGCCAGCCGAGGAAGGTGCCGGCCGCCAGGAGCAGACCCACGATCCCCGGGTCGGTGGCCGGCTCGACGGCGGCACCGTAGGAGGCGGCGAACCGCTGGACCGGACCGGATACCATCGAGAGGGCGCTGCTGACGAGAATGGCCGCGATCGCTCCGCCGAGCAGGCCCGTGAGTGCGCCGTCGTAGAGCAGTGGGCGGAGCATGTAGCGCTCGGTGCCGCCGATCAGGGCGATCAGGGCGATCTCGCGGCGTCGCTCGTGCAGTTCCAGGCGCAGGGTGTTGCCCACCACGAAGATCACGGTCAGGCCCAGCAGCACGAGCAGCCACCAGCCCAGTTCGTCGAAGAAGCTGCGGATCTGCTCGAGTCGCTCGATCCATTCCCCGCCGGCGGAAAAGTCGTCAACGGCGGGCTGCTGGTGCAGGCCTTCGGCAAGGGCCAGGCGCGTGTCCATCCGGGTGTCGCGCAGCGTTAGCTCGGCCACCCAGGGGAGGGGGTTGGATTCCATGGAATCCAACCCGTCGATCTGCAGGCGCAGGGCCAGGGTCTGCAGCCCGGCCTCCGGGGAGATCAGGTTCAGGCTCTCCACGGTCTCCTGCTTCTCGAGCCACTCGGTCAGGGCCTCCCGGTCGGCCTCGCTGGCATCCGCTTCGAGGTAGACGTCCATGCGGGCGGCGTCGGCCATCCACAGTTCACCGATGCGTTCGACCTGGTGCCCGAGGGTCATCACCAGGGCCGGCAGGCTCAGGACCACGCCGAGCACCAGGATGGTGGCCCAGGCCCCGACCGGGCGCCGGACCAGCCGCGCGAGGGCCGCCTTCAGGCACTGGCGATGGTGGCGGCGCCACGTGGCCAGCGGGCGGCTGCTCTTCTCGCGGGTGGCGTGGCTGTCCGTAGCCGGGTGCGTGCTCATGCGTCAGGCTCCTCGAATCCGCTGATCCGGCCCTGGTTGAGCGCGATGCGCGGCACCGGGAACTGCTTGAGCAACTCGAGGTCGTGACTGGCGATCAGCACGGTCACGCCCACCGCGTGGAACTCGAAGAACCGGTTGAAGATGTCCCGCGAGAGCTCCGGGTCCAGGTTGCCCGTGGGCTCGTCGGCAAGCAGGATGCGGGGGCGGTTGACCAGCGCGCGGGCGATGTTGACGCGTTGCTGCTCCCCGCCGGACAGCTCGTCGATGGCCGCGCGCTGCCGGTCCCTGAGTCCGACCTTGTCCAGGGCGGCGTCGACGCGGCGCCGGATGTCGCCCGGCAGGTAGCCGGAGACCTGCAGGGGCAGGGCGACGTTGTCGAACACGCAGCGGTCGGGCAGCAGGTGGTGGTCCTGGAAGACCACCCCGATCTGGCGGCGCAGCTTGGGATACTGGTGGCGACCCATCCGGCCAAGGTCGTAGCCGCCGATCATCACCTTGCCCGACGTGGGGCGGTCGAGGGCCGGGATAAGCCGCAGCAGCGTCGACTTCCCGGCCCCGGAATGCCCCGTGAGGAAGGCCATGCGTCCGGTCGGCAGGCGGAAGCTGATGTCCTGCAGGCCGAACTGGCCGTTGGCGTAGCGGCGGGAGACGTTGGCGAACTCGATCATCGGGTATCAGTCCGGCTGGTGGTCCAGGAGCGCGTCGACGAAGGCCGCCGGCTCGAAGGGTCGCAGGTCCTCGGCCTTCTCGCCCACGCCGATGAAGTGGATGGGCAGCCCCAGTTCGTCGGCGATGGCAAAGACGATCCCCCCCTTGGCCGTGCCGTCGAGCTTGGTGACGATCAGCCCGGTGAGGTTGACCGCCTCGTTGAACTGGCGGGCCTGCACCAGCGCGTTCTGGCCGATGCTCGCGTCGATGACGAGGAGCACCTCGTCCGGCGCCTCGGGCTCGGCCTTGCCGATCACGCGGATGAGCTTGGAGAGTTCGTCCATCAGGCCGGACTGGGTATGCAGGCGACCGGCCGTGTCGACGATCAGTATGTCGCTGCCGCGCGCCTTGGCGGCGGTAACCGCGTCGAAGGCCACCGAGGCCGGGTCGCCGCGGCCGGGTTCGCCGATCACGCGGATCTGGTTGCGCTCGCCCCAACGGATGAGCTGCTCGACGGCCGCCGCGCGGAAGGTGTCGGCGGCGGCGAGCATGACCTCGCGGCCCTCGTGCCTGAAGCGGTGGGCGAGCTTGCCGATGCTGGTCGTCTTGCCGCCGCCGTTGATGCCGCAGACCACCATCACGTGCGGTCGGCCGTCCTGGCGCCGGTCGACCGGCCGGGGCGGCTGGACGGCCTCCAGCCGCTGGACCATCAGCCGCCAGAGGGTCTCGAACAGGTGCTCGGGGTCGTCGATGTGCTTGCGGCTGACCTCGCGCGTCAGCTCGTCGATCAGCGCGGTGGTGGTCTGCTGCCCGACGTCCGCCATGATCAGCCGGGTTTCCAGTTCCTCGAGCAGGTCGTCGTCGATTTGCTTCTTGCCGAGGAACAGTTCGCCCAGCCCCTCGGTCAGGCCGCTGCGGGTCTTGGTCAGGCGACTGAACAGGGAGCCGGAACCGCGTTCCTCCCGGGCCGGCTCCGCCGGGGCGGGTTTCCCGGCTTGCGGCTCGGTGGGCTCGACCACGTCGCGCGTCTCGGTCGCCTCGGCGGCCGGTGCTTCCGCCTCGGCTTCCGTGACGGGGGCGGGCCCCTCGACCGGGGCCTCGCCGGCCGTCGTGGTGGTGGCCTGTTCCGGCGAGGTGACCTCCTCGGCTACCTCGGGTTCAGCCTTGCGCTTCTTGCGTCTGAGAAATCCGAACATGAATCGATGGTACCTGCATATTCCGGCGGAGTCTCCGCGCCGGCCCGCTGCCCCGTCGCGGGGTGAATCCCGGCGGCGGATCGCTTGCCGGGGCGATTCGCGAACGCCGTCGGGATTGCCACGCCCGCGCGACTCGAGCGGTCACGGGGCTATCGGGTGGAACGGCCCGGGCCGGCGCGGGCCGCCCGGGCGAGGATCGCTTGAGTTTATCATGCAGTCGTTACGGTTCGACCGCCGCCGACGCGGCCATCCGAGTGGAGGAGAGTAGATCATGCCGAGCACCCCCAGGGGACGACGTCGGTCGAAGAGCGAGCAGGTCCGCATCATCGGCGGCGAATGGCGATCCCGCCGCCTGCGTTTTACCCCCGCACGGGACCTGCGCCCCACGCCCGACCGGGTGCGCGAGACGCTGTTCAACTGGCTGGGGCAGACGGTGGCCGGCTGGCGGTGCCTGGACCTGTTCGCCGGCAGCGGGGTGCTCGGCCTCGAGGCGCTCTCGCGCGGCGCCGGCTGGGTCGGGTTCGTCGAGAAGTCGCCCCGCGTGGTCGCCGCGCTCAAGGACAACCTGGCGCAACTGGGTTGCGAGCCCGAGCGCCACGAGGTCTGGTCGATGGATGCGCTGCGCTGGCTGGAGCGCCCGCCGATCGACCTGAGCCCGGGCGTGGACCTGGTGTTCCTCGACCCGCCGTTTCGCCAGCCCCGCCTGCTGCAGGCCGCCCTGGACCGGCTGGCCGCCGCCGACTGGCTTGCTCCCGACGCCCGTGTCTTCGTCGAGAGCGGGGACATCGACGCCTTGACCTTGCCGGGCGGATTCGTCGTCCACCGGGAAACGCGTGCCGGGGAGAGTCGCTCGCTGCTCTTGGTCCGCGAGACCGCGAACGGATGACCCGGCCGAGCCTCCCTCAGCGGCCGAATCCTTCCGTGGTCCCCTGGTAGAGATCGGCCAGCCGACGGGCCATGACCCGCGCCGACCATCCCTGCGCGTACCGCCTGGCAGCCAGGCTCATGGCGGCCCGCCGGTCGGGTCGGTCGAGCAGCCCGGTCACGGCGGCGGCAAAGCCGACCGGGTCATCCGGGGCGATGGCGCAGCCGCCCTCGGGGTCGAGCACGTCGCGGGTTCCCATTTCGGCGATGGCGACCACCGGCGTCCCCTGGGCCAGCGCCTCGAGCAGGACCAGTCCCTGAGTCTCGCTCCGCGAGGCGAAGACGAACAGGTCCGCCGCCCGGTAGGCGCCCTGCAGTTCGCCGTCGCGGTGCATGTAGCCGATAAAGCGCGTCGCCGCCTTAAGGCCGCCCTCGGCCACCCGGCGTTCCAGCCGGGGGCGGGCCGGCCCCTCGCCCGCGATCGCCAGGATCGCGTCGGCGTGCGAGGCCAGCACCCCGGGAAGCATGTCGAGCAGCAGATCGATGTTCTTCTCTCCGGCCAGTCGCCCCACGTAGAGCAGCAGCGGGGCCTCGGCAGGAATGTCGTGGCGCCGGCGGAATGCCTCGGCGTCCCCCGGCAGGGCGGGGGAATCGTCCTCGATCCCGGTGGGCAGCACCGTCATGCCGCTGCGCACGCCGTAGCGCAGCAGGGTGTCCTTCATGGGCGAGGACGGCACGATCAGGTGGTCGACGACGTTGCATTGAGCCCGCGACCAGCGGCGGGCCAGTGAGCGCAGCCAGCCACGGGGCACCAGGGGGATGTACTGATCGGCGTATTCCTCGAAGAAGGTGTGATAGCTCTCCAGCATCGGCACACCCAGCCGGCGGGCCAGCCGGCGGCCGGCGTAGTGGGCGACGAAGGGCGTGTGGACATGTACCACATCGACGTCGGACCCGACGAAGGTCTCTACGAGGCTCGCCAGCGGGCGCCAGCGCATCAGGCGGTCCTCGGGGTCCAGCGGGGCGCGACGTGACGGGATGCGGATGATGTCGGGCTCCGTGTCGGCCACGAGCTGCAGGCCGGGCTGGTCGGCGGGGTAGTCGGGGCAGAGCAGGGTGACTCGATGACCCTGGTCGACCAGGTGGCGGCGGAAGCTCTGGATGGACGTCGAGACCCCGTTGACCCGGGGGAAGTAGACGTCCGAAACCATCAGGATGTGCATGCCGTGAACCCTGCAAGGCGGTGAAGCGCGGCAGTCTCCGCGAGGAATGTGACAGGGCCGTTTCGCTCCTCCGGGAGGAGAAACGGGCTGTGGTAAGATCGCCGCGTTTTCAACATCGGCGAGACGTGAGCATGATTGCAGGGGTGTTTCCGGGGCAGGGTTCCCAGTCGATCGGCATGGCCAGCGGCTGGGGTGAACACGAGGACATCGCGCAGGCGGTATTCGACCGCGCCGGCGATGTGCTCGGCTACGATCTCTGGGCCCTGGTGGCCGAGGGCGATGCCGAGGCCCTCAACCAGACCGAGCGCACCCAGCCGGCCATGCTGGCCGCCGATATTGCCGCGTGGGAGATCTGGCGTCGCCAGGGGGGCGCCACCCCGGCCGCGCTCGCCGGGCACAGCCTTGGGGAGTATGCCGCCCTGGTCGCGGCCGAATCGATCGACTTCGAGGCGGCCGTGGCCCTGGTGGCCCGGCGTGGCCAGCTGATGCAGTCGGCCGTGGCCGAAGGGCAGGGAGCGATGGCCGCCGTGCTCGGCCTCGAGGACGATGCCGTGCGGGGCGTCTGCGACAAGGCCGCCGACGGCGACGTCTGCGAGGCGGTGAACTTCAATGCGCCGGGCCAGGTGGTGATCGCCGGCGACCGTGCCGCCGTGGAGCGTGCCGAAGCGCTTGCCGCCGACGAGGGCGCCAAGCGCTTCGTCCTGCTGCCGGTAAGCGTGCCGTCGCATTCCTCGCTGATGCGCGAGGCCGCCGAGCAGCTGCGTGCCGAGATCGCGCAGGTCGACATCCGTCCCCCGCAGGTGCCCGTGATCCACAACGTGGATGCCCTGACCCACGACAAGCCCGAGGCCATCGCCACCGCGTTGGTCGAGCAGCTGTTCCGGCCGGTGCAGTGGGTCGCCTGTGTCCAGGCGATGCAGGCGATGGGTGCCGGCGACCAGGTCGAGTTCGGCCCGGGCAAGGTGCTCACCGGGCTGGCGCGCCGCATCGATCGCCGCATGGGTGCCAAGCCCGTCTTCGACCAGGCGACGCTGGAAAAGGCGCTGGGCACCGAATAGGCCGGGGCCGAGCAGGACGGGCCAACCGAACAGGAATCATCACGAGGAAGATCCATGTCTGAACAAGCGAGCCAATTTGCCAACCTCGAGGGGCGCGTGGCGCTGGTCACCGGCGCATCGCGCGGTATCGGCGCGGCCATCGCGGACGCCCTGGCGACCGCGGGCGCCACGGTGGTCGGGACGGCCACCTCGGAGAAGGGCGCGGCGGCGATCGACGAGCGTCTGGGCGATAACGGGGCCGGCATGGCGCTGGACGTCACCGACGCCGCCCAGGTGGATGCCGTGATCAAGGAGATCGAGTCGCGCTTCGGGCCGGTCGCCGTGCTGGTCAACAATGCCGGCATCACCCGCGACACGCTCCTGATGCGCATGAAGGAAGACGACTGGGACGCGATCATCGACACCAATCTCACCTCGGTCTTCCGCCTGTCGCAGAAGGTGATGCGTTCGATGGCCAAGGCCCGCTGGGGGCGGATCATCTCGATCGCCTCCGTGGTCGGCGCGACAGGCAACGCCGGGCAGACGAACTACGCCGCCGCCAAGGCCGGCATCATGGGCTTTTCCAAGTCGCTGGCCCGCGAGCTCGGCCCGCGCGGGGTGACCGTGAACGTGGTCGCTCCCGGGTTCATCGAGACCGACATGACCCGCGACCTGCCGGAAAAGCAGAAGGAAGCGCTGCTGGGCAACATCCCCAACGGCCGGTTGGGTCAGCCCGAGGAGATCGCCTCGGCGGTGCGTTTCCTGGCCGCCCCGGAGGCCGCCTACATCAACGGCCAGACCATCCACGTCAACGGCGGGATGTACATGGGTTGAATCCCTTGCCCGGCGCATCCGTGAGGGGCGCTATTCCGGGCAATGCATTTTTATTTGGTCTGCGTGGCGGTTTTCAATAGAATGCCGGGCAGTGTTGGCCCGGGCTGCCGGGCCAAATCGTTTTTTTTAAGCTGTGTTTGTACCAGAAGAGGTTCGATACGAATGAGCACCGTTGAAGAACGCGTCAAGAAGATTGTTGTAGAGCAGTTGGGCGTCAAGGAAGAAGAAGTCACCAATGAAGCTTCATTCGTTGACGACCTCGGCGCGGATTCCCTCGACACCGTCGAGCTGGTCATGGCGCTGGAAGAAGAGTTCGAGTGCGAGATCCCGGACGAGGAAGCCGAGAAGATCACCACCGTTCAGCAGGCCATTGACTACGTCAACAACCACAAGGACGCCTGATAGCATCCTGTGCGTCTCACGGGCTTCCCGCCCGTGACCGGAAACCGTGTGTCGGCCCCCTGAAGGGAGTGCCGATCGCGGTTTTTTCGTTGGTACCCGCCGCCGGGAACCGGGCGGCCGAGACGGGTGCCTGCCTCCGCTCCATTACGGACGGGGCTCACCGAACTGGAAACGATAGCCATGAGTAAACGTCGTGTCGTGGTCACCGGGCTTGGCCTGGTGACGCCGCTGGGGAACAACGTCAAGGATTCCTGGGACGGGATCCTCGCCGGCCGCTCCGGGGCCGCCACCATCGATCACTTCGATGCCAGCAAGATGGCCGTGCAGTTCGCGGCCATGGTGAAGGACTTCGACCCCACCGCGTTCATCCCGGCGAAGGACGTGAAGAAGATGGAGCCCTTCATCCACTACGCGCTGGGCGCGTCCATCGAGGCGATCGAGGATGCCGACCTGGTCAGCGATTCGCTCGATCTCGATCGCGTGGGCACCTTCATCGGCTCCGGCATCGGTGGACTCGGGGGCATCGAGCGCAACACCCTGGCACTCGAGAACCAGGGGCCACGTCGCGTCTCGCCGTTCTTCGTGCCCGGCGCGATCATCAACATGGCCTCCGGCCAGCTCTCGATCCGCTACGGCTTCCGGGGCCCGAACCTCGCGACCGTCACCGCCTGCACCTCGGGGACGCACAGCATCGGTCAGGCCGCGCGCCTGATCGCCTACGGGGACGCCGACGTCATGATCGCCGGCGGGGCCGAGGGGGCCGTCTCGCCGCTGGGCGTGGCGGGGTTTGCCTCGGCCCGCGCGCTGTCGACCCGCAACGACGACCCCGAGCGGGCCTCGCGTCCCTGGGATCGCGATCGCGACGGCTTCGTGCTGGGCGAGGGCGCCGGTGTGGTCGTGCTCGAGTCGCTGGAACACGCCCGAGCCCGCGGGGCGCGCATCTACGGCGAGATCAAGGGGTTCGGCATGAGTTCGGACGCCCATCACATGACCCTCCCGGCCCCGGACGGCAACGGCGCTCGGCGTTGCATGGAGGCCGCGCTCAAGGACGCGGAGATGTCGGCGGGCGACATCGGCCACATCAACGCCCACGGCACCTCCACGCCGGCAGGTGACGGCACCGAGGTGCGTGCCATCAAGGATCTGTTCGGTGAGCAGCCGGTCAACTGCCCGGTCAGTTCGACCAAGTCCATGACCGGGCATCTGCTGGGCGCCGCCGGGGGCATCGAGGCGGTCTTCTCGGTACTCGCCCTGCGCGACCAGGTCCTGCCGCCGACCATCAACCTCGACAATCCTTCCGAGGACTGCGATCTCGACTTCGTGCCCCACGAGGCGCGCCGGGTCGAGGGGCTGGACACGGTCATGTCCAACTCGTTCGGCTTCGGCGGCACCAACGGCACGCTGATCTTCGGCCGATCGGCCGAGTGACGGCGGGTCGAGTCGCCCGGCATTCCCGTGACTGACACGCCGCACGTCGAACGACTGGTCGGCGCTCCCCCGGAGCTCGCGGATGTGGTGGCCGAGGCGGGTGCCGCGACCAGTCACCTCTTCGAAAGCGTCACCGCCGGCGGTCCGCTGAGCCGCTGGTCGCTGCTGTTCTCCGCCCCGGGCCGGCGCATCGTCCGTCGAAGTGACGGGATGGTGGAGGTCGATGGCCGTGCCCGGGGGGCGAGCGGTTTCCTCGACGCCTTCGACGAGGCACTGTCCCGGGATGCGGCGACGGCGGCCTCGAAGGACTGGCAGGCGGTCCTGGCCGCCCATGCCCTGCCGGGCACCTTCCCCTTTCTCGGTGGCTGGAGTTTCTTCCTCTCCTACGAGATGGCCGCCGAGATCGAACCCCGTCTCGACCTGCCCGGATTCGCCCTCGGCGACGAGACCGGTTTTCCGCAGGCGGTGGCCGAATACCATCCGGCGGCCCTCGTGCGGGACCACGATTCCGGCGAGGATCTCCTCGTCCACGACGGCAGCCCGGAGGGTCACCGGCTGGCCGACGAGCTGAGGCTCGCCTGGCGGCAGGCCTCCGGGGTGACCCGGGAGGGCGTCCGTCCCGCGCTCGACGAACTGCTGCCTCCCGATGGCCCGGCGTACCGGGCGGTCGTGCGGCGCGTGCGCGAGTACCTGTTCGCCGGCGACGTGTTCCAGGCCAACCTTTCGCACGCCTGGCGGTTCTCCCTTGCCGCCGGAGTGGAGTCGGGCGATGTCTACCGGTCGCTGTGCCGGCGAAACCCGGCCCCCTTCGCGGCCTGGTACCGCCAGGAGGAGGGCGAGATCCTCAGTTCGTCGCCCGAGCGCCTGCTGCGCGTGGCCGGCGGGCATGCCGAGACACGGCCGATCGCCGGGACCCGGCGGCGCGACCCGGACCCGGCACGTGACCGGGCACTGGTCGAGCAGCTCAAGGGGCATCCCAAGGAACGGGCCGAGCACGTGATGCTGATCGACCTGGAGCGCAACGATCTCGGCCGGGTCTGCCTGCCGGGGACGGTGTCGGTCGACGAACTGATGGTGGTCGAATCCTATGCCCACGTGCACCACCTGGTCTCGAACGTGGGTGGGCAGCTGCCCCCCGACTGTTCGCCCGTGGCGGCGTTGGCCGCCTGCTTTCCCGGCGGAACGATCACCGGCTGTCCCAAGGTGCGTTGCATGGAGATCATCGCCGAGCTGGAGCGCAGCGGGCGCGGGCCCTACACGGGCAGCGTCGGCTACGTGTCCAATCACGGTCCGATGGACAGCAACATCCTGATACGCAGCGTCTTCCTGGCGCGGGGCGGCCGCGGCGAATTCCGTACCGGCGCGGGTATCGTGGCCGATTCCCGGTCCCGGCGCGAGCTGGAGGAAACCTACGAGAAGGCCCGGGGCGTACTCGATGCGCTGGGCGGGGAAGAGGCGCTCGAACGGGGCAGGCCGGCGCCATGAGCGACGGGCGCCTTTCGCTGAGCGACCGGGGGCTGGCCTTCGGCGACGGCCTGTTCGAGACGCTGTTCGTGCAGGCCGGCCGACCCCTCCTCCTCGACGAGCATTTCGCCCGCCTGCGGTTCGGGCTGGCCCGCCTCGGGCTGCCGGAGCCATCTCCCGAGCGGGTGTTCGCGGCGCTCGACGCCGTCATCGAGCCGGGGCGCGATGGCGTGTGCAAGCTGCTGGTCACCGCGGGGCCGGGTCGTCGTGGCTATCGACGGCCGGCGGAGATCCGGCTGACGGTGGAGGCCGTCTTCGGTCCCCTGCCCGAACTGCCCGGCGAGGGTCTGGTCGTCGGGATGAGCCCCGTGAGGCTCGCCGGGATCGCCCCCTTGCGCGGGTTGAAGCACCTCAACCGACTGCCGCAGGTGATGGCCCAGGAGCGGATGCCGGCCGGGGCCGGCGAGGCCCTGATGCGCGATGCCGAGGGGCGGGTGGTTTCGGGTACCATGAGCAACCTGTTCTGGCGGGAGGGCAGTCGCTGGTGCACGCCCCCCGTCGTCGACGGTGCCATTGCCGGCACCCGTCGGGGCTGGTGGCTGGAGCGCCTGTCTGCCGACATCGTTCCCTGTGCGCCGGGGCGGCTGGCCCTCGCCGAAGAGGCGTTCTTCTGCAATGCCGTGTCCGCCTGGCGCCCGGTCAAGATCCTGCTGGGCCGCTCCCTGGCCGATGTCGAGGGGCCACCGGACGATGCCGTGGAATGCATCAGGGGTTGCTGGCAGCCACGCGTCGCCGACGCCCCCGTTCGCTCGGCCTGGAGTGGCACGCTGGCCGACGCGCTGTCGGGCAGTCACTGGGGGCGCGTGGCGCGGCGGGAGCCCGGGGCAGGAACCCCCGGCTGAGACGGTTGTCTTTACCGGCCAGGTGTCGAGGATGGAAGCCCCGCTTCCCCCGACGTCGACCGATTTCGTGATTTCTGGAGTCATCAATGCGGCGAGCCATCGGGGTGTTCGTGATCTGGGCGGGGGGCATGGCCTTGCTGGCGACCCTGTTCTTCGCGGTGTCGGAGGCCTATCGCTTCTGGCAGATGCCGGTGGCCGAGTCCCCGGTGCCCGTGGTGGTCGAGCGAGGCGAGACCATGCGTGACGTGGCCGCGTCCATTCATGCGGTGAACCCGGCACTTCCCGAGGCGGTGATCTACTGGACGGCCCGATTCCGCGGCCAGTCGCGGGCCATCCAGTCCGGCGAGTACGAGATTGCCGCCGGCGAGCGGCTCGGCCGCCTGCTCGACCGGATGGCGGCCGGCGACGTGGTCGAGTATTCCCTGACGATCCCCGAGGGCGTCACCGCGCGGCGGTTCCTCGAGATCGTCGGTAGTGCGCCGCACATCGAACGCACCCTGGAGGACCTCTCGCCCGAGGGCGTCATCGAGGCCCTGGAACTGCCGGTCGAGCACCTCGAGGGCTGGCTCTACCCCGATACCTACCGCTATTCCGCCGGTACCACCGACCGCCAGTTGATCCGGCTTGCCCACCGGAAGATGCGCGAGGCCCTGGATGGCGCCTGGAGTGCACGCGCCGAGGGTCTGCCCGTCGACAGCCCCTACGAGGCGCTCATCCTCGCCTCGGTGATCGAGCGCGAGACCGCCGTGCCCGACGAGCGGGGCGAGGTCGCCGGCGTGTTCGTCAACCGCCTCGAGCGCGGCATGCGCCTGCAGACCGACCCGACGGTCATCTACGGCATGGGCGACGACTACGATGGCGTGCTGCTTTCCCGGCACCTGCGGGAGGACACCCCCTACAACACCTACACGCGCGACGGGCTGCCCCCCACGCCGATCGCTCTGCCGTCGAAGGACTCGCTGGTCGCCGCGACGCGTCCCGAGGAGACCGATGCCCTGTTCTTCGTGGCCGACGGCACGGGCGGGCACCACTTCTCGCGCAGCCTGGACGAACACAACCGGGCCGTCCTGCGGTGGCGAGCCCACCAGCGCGGCGAGGCGGTCGCCCGATGACCGCCGGCGTGGACACCTCGCGGTTCGTCACCCTCGAGGGCCTCGAGGGCGCCGGCAAGAGCACCGCCATGGCCTTCGTGCGCGAGTGGTTCGAGTCGCGCGGCGAGGCCGTCGTCTCCACGCGCGAGCCGGGGGGCACGCCGCTGGCCGAGGAGTTGCGAGGCGTGCTCAAGGCCGTGCGCGACGAGCCGGTGGCCCCGACCACCGAGCTGCTGCTGATGTTCGCCGCGCGGGCCCAGCACGTCGAGCGGGTGATCCGGCCGGCGCTGGCGACGGGCAGCGTGGTGGTCTGCGATCGCTTCACCGACTCGACCCGGGCCTACCAGGGGGCCGGTCGCGGTGTCTCGATGGAGATGATCGAGCAGCTTGCCGGGATCGCCCACGACGGTTGCAACCCGTCGCTGACATTCTGGTTGGATGTGCCCGTGGAGCTCGGCCTGCAGCGGGCCGCGGCCCGCGAGGCGGCCGACCGTTTCGAACAGGAGGCCCTGGCCTTCTTCGAGCGGGTGCGCGGGGGATTCGCCCGTCTGGCCGAGCAGCACCCCGATCGCATCGTGCGTGTGGATGGCGGTGCCCCGATCGAGGCGGTCAGGGCCCGGATCGAGCGCACGCTGGAGGCACGATATGGTTGAGAACGCGGCCACGGAGGAGATCGCCGGGTCGGCGGAGCGCCGCCTGTCCAGCCAGCCCCGGATGATCGAGGGAGCGGCCTGGGTGCGGGATGCCTGGACCCAGCTCGACCGGCTGGTGAGTGCCGGCCGGCTGCCGCACGGGCTGCTGTTGCACGGGCGGCTGGGGTCGACGATGACGGCACTGGTCGAGACGTTGGCCCGCCGGCTGATCTGCGAGGCGCCGAGGGACGGTTGGCCCTGCGGTGCATGCCCGGCCTGTCGACAGGCCGAGCAGGGCAGCTTTCCGGATGTCCACCGGCTGGCCGACGACCCCGATCATCGTGATATCCCTATCGATGCCATCCGTGACCTGATCGAGGGTGCCTGGTTCACGCGCTACGGGCGCATGCGCCTGATCGTCATCGAGCGCATCGAGCGGCTCAATCGCAACTCGGGCAATGCCCTGCTCAAGCTCCTCGAGGAACCGCCCGAGGCGACGCAGTTCCTCTGCACGGTCGAGCACGTCGATCGCCTGCTGCCCACCATCCGCTCGCGGCTCCAGCGCCTGCGCCTGCGCGAGCCGCGCCAGGCCGAGCTGGCCGACTGGTGGCAGGCGGCACGGGGGCTTGCACCGGAGCAGGCCCGCCTGGCGGCGTTCGTCGACGATCCGGCGTTGCTGGAAGAGGGCGAGCTGACCTTCGACTGGCAGGCGGTGACCCGGGCGTGGGTGGACCTGATGGCCGGGCGGGGCAACCCCGTTGGGGTGATCGAGCCGTGGCTGTCCCTGCCACGACCGGCCCTAGCCCGTTGGCTCCTGCGGTTGTGGGCGGCCGTGGCCCGTGGTCGGGCCGGGCTGCCGACGGAGGTGCCGGCCGCGCTCGAGGCGTCCGTGGAGCAGCTGGCGCGTTCGCACGACGACGAACACTGGCTGGCCGTCCAGTCGCGCCTGGTCCGGTTCGCCCGCGAGGCCGGCCACCCCCTGCACCCGGAGCTTGCCGTCGAGCAGCTCGCCCTCGACCTGGTCGACCCGCGCCTGCCGCGTCGGCTCGACCCCGGCCTCTGAATCCCCGATGGCCGGTGAGTGACCGGGTGATCGTCTTCGCCATTCCGGCAGACATCGTCTTCGGGTAGGCGACCCGGGGCCAAAGCCGTTAGACTTGCACCTCGAGATTCCGGATCCGTCGGGGTCGGGAGCCGTCGGTCTCCAACCCGCCGGCATTCGCGCAACCATCGATAAGGAGCAGGTCATGGCAGCGGCGCATAACGGGGGTGGCCTCGGTGGGGGCATGATCCACCACGACATCCCGGACAAGGAAACCCTTTACCGGTCCTACATGCCGTTCGTGAAGAACGGCGGGCTGTTCATCCCCGGTCACACCAACATCCCGCTGGGCAAGGAGATCTTCCTCACACTCACCCTGATGGGCAGCCCGGAGCGCCTGGCGGTGGCGTCCAAGGTGATCTGGATCACGCCACCCGGCAACCAGGGGGGCAAGACCCCGGGGATCGGGGTGCAGTTCGGGGCGATGGACCACGGCAAGACCCGGCAGCAGATCGAGACCTACCTGGCCGGCTCCCTGGAGAAGGACGCGCCGACCTACACCATGTGATCACGAGGCAACCCGGTTCGCCGATGCAGCTTTTCGACTCCCATTGCCATCTCGACCGCGTCGCGCTCGAAGCCTTCGACAACGACTTCGATCGCTTCATGCAGGTTGCGTACGACGAGGGGGTCACGCAGATGCTCTGCGTGGCCATCTCGCCGGCGTCCTGGGTCTCGATGACCGACCTGGTCGCCCCGTATCTCGCCGGGATGGCGGACCGCCGGGCGGACCGGCCGGCCGTCTACCTGTCCTACGGGCTGCATCCGACCGACGAGGTCGGTGAGGTGATCCCGGCGGAGGATCTGGTGGCGGCGATCCGCGAGGATCGTCACGCCGAATCGATCGTCGCGGTGGGGGAGACCGGGCTGGACTACTTCCACTGCGAGCAGGGGGAACGCTGGCAGCACGATCGGTTCGTCGCGCACATCGAGGCGGCTAGGGCGCTGGACAAGCCGGTGATCATCCACACGCGCGGGGCGCCCGGCGACACCATGGACGTGCTTGAGCGCGAGCACGCCGAGGAGTGCGGCGGGGTGATGCACTGCTTCGCCGAGGACTGGGAGACCGCCCGGCGGGCGCTGGATCTCGGCTTCTACATCTCCTTCTCGGGCATCGTGACCTTCAAGTCGGCCGCCGAGTTGCGCGAGGTCGCGCAGAAGGTGCCGGCCGACCGGCTGCTGGTCGAGACCGACTCCCCGTATCTCTCGCCGGTTCCCTTCCGCGGCAAGCCCAACAATCCCACCCGCGTGCGCCACGTGGCCGAGATGCTGGCCGACGTACGGGGCACGACCCTCGACGAGATGGCGGATCTCACGCGGAAGAACACCATGCGCTGGCTGGGTATCGACCGTCCGAACTGACATCCTGTCGGTGTGACAAGCGAAAAGCGGGGCCGCCGGGGCCCCGTTTTTCGTGTCCGGCTGGCGGGCTCAGTTGCTGGCGACCACCAGTTCCTGGCCGGGGCGGAGCGCGGCGTTGGGGCCGAGTCGGTTGAGCGTGCTGAGCTTGTCCACGGTGGTGGAGAAGCGCCGGGCGAGGTGCCACAGGGTGTCGCCGGGCTGGACCACGTAGCGGGACGGATCATCCCCCGACTCCCCGTTCGGCTCGTCTGCCTCGGCCACGCCCACCACCACCTTGTCGCCAGGACGGAGTACCGGGTCGTCGTCGAAGGCGTTCATCCGTTTCAGCTCGGCGAGCTTGATGTCGTGCTTGCGTGAAATCGCCCAGAGCGATTCGCCGGGCTCGACGGTGTGGGTGCGTGCATTGCCGGAGGCGATTGCCTGGTCGACGCGCCCGGCCGGCACGAGGATCACCTCCCCGGGTCGGGCCAAGGCCGACTGGCGACGGTTGATGGCCAGGATCTCGTCCACGGAACTGCCGTACCGCCGCGCGATGCGATGGAAGCTGTCGCCCTTGACGATGGTGTAGCGCTGCCAGTCCTCGGCCTCGGACGCCGCCGAGTTCAGCGTGTCGATGTCGAACCGCCCCTTGGCCTCCTGTGGAACCAGCAATCGGCGCTTCTTGCCGCCGGTGATCGAACGATCGAAGCCCGGGTTCAGCCGATAGATCTCGTCGTGATCCAAGCCGGTCAGGTCGGCGAGCTTGATCAGGCTGATCGAGCGGTCGAGTTCCACCTGGGCCAGTGCCGGACCGTTCTTGATCGGGTGAGGGGAGAAGCCGTACTTCTCCGGTTCGGAGAAGATCTTGACCAGTGCGAACAGGCGAGCCGGGTAGTCCTGGGTTTCCTTGCGCAGTGTGGTCAGGCTCCAGAAATCGGTCGGGCGGCCTTGTTTCCGGTTGTGGCGGACGGCATTGAGCAGCGTGCCCTGGCCGCCGTTGTAGGCGGCGATGATGGTCGACCAGTCGTCGTCGAACATGCCGCGCAGCTGGCTGAAGTAGGTCACGGCGGCCTCGGTGGAGGCCTCGATGTCACGCCGGCCGTCGTAGAACGTGTCGCGTTCGAGGCCGAAGTGGTCGCCCGTCGAGGGGATGAACTGCCAGATGCCTGCCGCCGAGCTCGACGACCGGGCCCCCGGCAGGTAGGCGCTCTCCACGACGGGCAGCAGGGTCAGTTCCAGCGGCAGGTCGGCCGCCTCGAGCTTCTCCACGATCATGTAGAGGTAGGGTTCGGCGCGCTCGCTCACCTCCTGCAGGTACTCGGGATGGCGCGCGTAGCGGGCGATCTGCGCGTCGATCCGCTTGTTGTCGGGGACCGGCAGGGAAAAGCGGGACGCGACGGCACGCCAGAGGTCGTTGCTGTGGTCCTTGCCGGCCTTCTCCTGGTCACTGATGGCGGGCAGGGGGCTGAAATCGGAGTCCTGGGCGACTCCGCTCGGATCCTCTCGGCCCGGTTCCTGCGTGGCGAGATTGGCACAGCCGTTGAGGAGCAGCGCCACGAGGGAAACGACAGCGACCTGGAACAACAGGCTCCATGGTGTCCTCGCAGGTCGGGGAACAGGGGATGGGGGGTATGTGTCGTCCATGGAAATCACGCTGTTTGTTGAAAAGGTGTCCGGGCCGGGTTCGCCGTTCCGTCCGATCCGACGGGCCGCGCGCTACAGTCGCGCCAGGCCATCGAAATCATCCTTCCAGTGGCGGAGCATCGCGAATGCCTCCGCGTCGTCCGGAAGGGGGTGACCGACGTAAGTCTCGATGGCCGCCCTCAGCGCGGGTACGCGCACACGCATGAACGGGTTGGTCTTCTTCTCGAGCACGAGCGAGGCGCTGGCCGTGGGTTCGCCCCGTTCCCGTTTCACGGCCACGTCGTGGACCCGCGCGACGATGTCCGGGTTGTCCGGCTCGGCATGGGCGGCAAAGCGCAGGCTGTCCGCGGTGTACTCGTGCCCGCAGTAGATCCGGGTTTCGTCGTCGAGTTCCGCGATCCGGTCGAGCGAGTTCAGCATCTGTACGGCGGTGCCCTCGAACAGGCGGCCGCAACCGGCGGTGAACAGGGTGTCGCCGCAGAACAGGTGCCGGCCCAGCAGGTACGTCAGGTGATCCTGCGTGTGCCCCGGCGTGGCCATGACCTCGAACCGGCCGACCCCGGGCACCTCGAAGGCGTCACCTTCACCGACGACATGGTCCACCCCGAAACGGCGGCAACTGTCCGGGCCATGGACCGGCATCGGGAAGCGGGCGAGCAGTGCACCCAGCCCCTGCACGTGGTCGGCGTGGTGGTGGGTGATGATCGTTCCCGCCGGCGTGAGTCCACGCGCCTCGATCGCCTCGATCACCGGGCCGGCTTCGCCCGCATCGACGATGACCGTGGCACCGTCCAGCCCCTCGACCAGCCAGACGTAGTTGTCCGAGAGGACAGGGATGCAGTGGATCGTCGGGGCGGCTACAGTGTTCATGCCGGCATGGTAACGCAACACCGCGGGAGCAAGGAATGCCCGAGTGTTGCCTGCACGCGACACCTGCCGGTCGACCCGAGCGGGTCGTGGATCACGTCTGCAGGGATGCGAACGCATGATCAATCGCGAGGCGAACTCCGTCGGCCACGGGCCGTCGTCGACACGGGGCCTTCTGCTTGCCTGGCCGGTCGGGGCGTTGCTCGGCTGGCTGCTTCCGTGGACGACGGGCAGCGACGCGGCCTGGAGGCTGTCACTTGCCTGGGCGGGGCAACTGGCCCTGTCCGCCCCCCCCGGCGACCGTCTGGCTGGCTGTCGGATTGCTGCCGGTTGTCGTGCTGCTGTGGGCCGCGGGTTCGCGGCGCTCGGCCCTGGTGCTGGCCTTGCTGTCCGGGTTGGCACATACCCTGGGGAGCAGCGCAACGCTGATCGACCGCACGCCTTCCTTCGACCAGCGTATCGACTGCCGGCTCGAGGGGACCGTGCGGGGCCTGGTCGACGACCGCCCGGATCGTCGGCGTTTCGTCATCGAGGCGAGTGCCGCCCGCGCGGCCGAGCCGGGTGATCCGCCGTCCGCAGAGGAGTGTCGTTCCATCCCGGAGGGCGGGCGGCTGCGGCTCGGCGACTATACGCCAGCGGAGGAGCGGGTGAAGCTCGTCTCCGGTCATCGCTACCGGTTCACCGCCCGGCTCAAGCCGTTGCATGGATATGCCAACCCGGGCGGGTTCGATTACCGGCGCTGGCTGTTTCGTCATCACCTGCTGGCCACCGGGTATCTGCGTGACGGTGATCCCGTCCGGCTCGGGAAGGCGAGCGGGGCGAGGGCGCGGGTCGACCGGATCCGTCACCGGGCGCAGGCGCTACTGGGGAAGGTCCTGGCCCGGGCAGAGGAGGCCGACCCCGCCGGAACGCCCGGAGCGCGCGCCGGCGAGGCCCTGCTGCTTGGCCTGGCGATCGGGGATCGTTCCGGCCTGGACGAGCGGCAGTGGGAGACGCTGCTGGCCACGGGGACCAATCATCTCCTCGCCATTTCCGGTTTGCACGTCGGCATGATTGCCGCGCTGGTCGGATTGCTCGCCCGGACCGTCTGGCCGCGGCTGGCGGCTCGCTCGGGCATGCCCGCGCAATGGGTCGGTGCGGCGGCCGCCGTGGTCGCCGCCTGGAGCTACGCCCTGGTGGCGGGGCTGTCGATCCCCACGTTGCGCGCGGCGTTGATGCTGACGATCCTGCTGCTGGGCGTGCTTGGGCGGCGGCGCTGGCGCCTGTTCGACCTGTGGCTCGTGGCGTTCGCGCTGGTCGTCGCCCTCGACCCGTTCGCCCCGCTGGACGCGGGTTTCTGGCTGTCGTTCGCGGCCGTGCTCCTGATCCTCGCCGTGATCCAGGCACGGGCCCGCTGGACCGGCCTGTTCGGCCTCGTCCGGCTGCAGTGGCTGTTGATGCTCGGTCTGCTGCCGCTGACCTGGTGGCTGTTCGACCGGGTCGCCTTCGCGTCGCTGCCGGCCAACCTGCTGGCCGTCCCGCTGGTGTCCATCCTGCTTACCCCGCTGTCGCTGATCACCCTGTTCCTGGCGGGGCTCAGCCCGGCGCTGG
>NZ_JBKGYT010000012.1:0-30154 GCF_046545975.1 Guyparkeria sp.
GATTGCACCAGGCCGAAGGCGTGGAAGAAAAAACCCCGCGAGATCAAGGGATCTGGCGGGGTTTTTTCATCATCTGGCGGAGGGTCAGGGATTCGAACCCTGGAAGGGCTATTAACCCTTGCCGGTTTTCAAGACCGGTGCATTCAACCGCTCTGCCAACCCTCCGATGCCCGCGCATCTTCAGGTAAAGCCGAAACCCTGTCAAGATAGCGCTCCCCGGCAGCGGATGCCGGGGTCGAAGGCCGATTCACCGTTCCCGGGAACCCGGGCAGGGGCGGTCGGTCTACAACCTGTCACGGCTCCGGGTTATTCATGCTTGCCGTGGTAAAGTTTCCGCCTGATTTTTTGTGTTCAAGAACGATTTCAAGGAGATTGAAACATGCGTTGGTCTTATCTGGCATCCGTGGGGGCAATGGCCGTTGTCCTGTCCGCGTGCAGTTCCACCCCTGGCCCGGGTGCTGATGATGATGCGGCGGCGGCTGACGCGGCTGATGGCGCCCGCAGCGCCGGTCTGGCCGATGGCGGCGGGATGAGCGAGGACGAGCTCTACGAAGGCAAGCCCGCCGAGCGCGAGCGTACCGTCTATTTCGGCTTCGACGAGTATTCGGTCGCCAACGAGTACCAGGACATGCTGCGCGCAAACGCGGATTTCCTGAAGGAGAATGATGACCGGGAAGTCGTGGTGGAAGGCCATACCGACGAGCGTGGCAGCCGCGAGTACAACATCGCCTTGGGCGAGAAGCGCGCCAATGCCGTTCGCGACTCGCTGCTGTCCTACGGCGTTTCCTCCGGTCAGGTCGAGACCGTCAGCTACGGTGAGGAGCGCCCGGCCGTCGAAGGAAGCGGCGAGGATGCCTGGTCCAAGAACCGTCGCGCCGTGATCGAATACGGTCAGTGATGCTTCAGCCGGCGGCCTCGTGAGCCGTCGGTGCTGCTGCAAACCACGGAAAGCCGGGCATTTGCCCGGCTTTCTTGCGTTCCGGGCCCTTGCCTTGCGGGGAGCCTCGATTCATTCTTCCGGCGGTGGTGCTGTCCGGCTGCGGTCCTGGCGGACCTGGGGATAGGGGCGGGCCGGCGGGGGGATGAGCACCGTGTCGAAGTGGTCGGCGCGTGGATTGGTATCGGGGAAGTCGCGCGAGTAATGCAGCCCGCGGCTCTCGTGGCGATTGAGTGCCGAACGGACGATGAGATCGGCGACTTCGACCAGGTTGCGCAGTTCGATGAGGTTGTTGCTCACCCGGAAATGCGCGTAGTAGTCGTGAATCTCCCGGCGCAACAGGCTGATTCGGGCCCTGGCGCGCGACAGGCGCTTGGTGGTGCGCACGATGCCCACGTAGCTCCACATGCTGCGGCGCAGTTCGTCCCAGTTGTGGGTGACCACCACCGCCTCGTCCGGGTCGGTCACCTGGCTTTCGTCCCAGGCCGGAATGGCCAGGTCGGCCTCCGCCGGCTCGCCGGGCGCCTCGGCGATACGACGCGCGGCTGCTTCGCCGAATACCAGGCATTCGAGCAGGGAGTTGCTGGCGAGTCGGTTGGCGCCGTGCAGGCCGGTGTGCGCGGTTTCGCCGATGGCGAACAGGCCGGGGATGTCGGTCTGACCGTGGAGATCGGTCATTACCCCCCCGCAGGTGTAGTGGGCCGCCGGCACGACCGGCAGGGGCTCCCTGGTCATGTCGTAGCCGAACTCGAGGCAGCGCTGGTGGATCATCGGGAAATGGCTCTCGATGAATTCGCGCCCCTTGAAGCTGATGTCCAGGTAGACACAGTCGATGCCGAGACGCTTGATTTCGGCGTCGATGGCCCTGGCGACGATGTCCCGCGGGGCGAGTTCGGCATCCGGGTGGTGGTCCGGCATGAAGCGGGTGCCGTCCGGGCGCAGCAGGACGCCGCCTTCGCCACGCACCGCCTCGCTGATGAGAAAGGACTTGGCCCGCGGTTCGTAGAGGCAGGTGGGGTGGAACTGGATGAATTCCATGTTCGCCACACGGCAGCCGGCACGCCAGCCCATGGCGATCCCGTCACCGGTCGCGCTGTCCGGGTTGGTGGTGAACAGGTAGGCCTTTGCCGCACCGCCGGTGGCCAGGGTGGTGTAGCGGCTGCGGATCGTCACCACCCGGTCGGCCTGGATGTCGAGCACGTAGGCGCCCAGGCAGGCATCGCGGGTCTCGCCGAGTCGACGGGCCGTGATCAGGTCGATGGCGTTGTGATGCTCCAGCACCCGGACGTTGGGTCGCGCCTTGACGGCGGTCACCAGCGTGTCGGTCAGGGAGCGACCGGTATGATCGGCGGCGTGGGCGACGCGCCGCTGGCTGTGCCCGCCTTCCCGCGTCAGGTGCAGCCGTTCGCCGTGCTCGTTGTCGTGGGTGAAGGGCATGCCGAGGGACTCGAGCCACTCGATCTGGGCCGGGCCGGCCCGCACCACGTGCTCGACGACGTCACGATCGGGGAGGCGAACCCCCGCACGGATCGTGTCCTCGATATGCTGTTCGATGTCCTCGTTGCCGTTCAACGCCGCGGCAATGCCACCCTGGGCCCAAGGTGTGCTCCCCCCGACCAGCTTGCCCTTGCTGATCACGAGGACGTCGAGGTGCTCGGGGAGTCTCAGGGCCATGGCCAGGCCGGCGGCTCCAGAGCCGATGATCAGCACGTCGGTCTGATGATGGGGCGTGGCAGCGTTGTTTTCGGTCATGCAGCGGCGATTTCCTTTCAGGTCTGGAGGGGGGCGGTCCGGGATGCTCCCGGCAGGGAACGTGCTTGCCGGTCGGTTGTCCACTTGTCCTTCGATCGTAACCGCGCGGTCGTTGGTGTCCGTGTCCGTTGCGCCTATTCCGATCGTCGGGGCGGGGACAGGCCCGTTGCCCGTCGGGAACGGGTCGCCGGAGACGGCGGACCCCTTGAAGCACCTGCAGGCGGGCCGGCCGGGTCGCCGCGAGATCGATCGCTTTGTTCCCTCGGCTACCGGTCACATGCCTCGGATGGTATTATTGTTGCAATATCTTTGCATCCGAGCCCGGCCGACATGGATACTTCCGGGATGCGTGTCAGGTCAGACGAGTATACGCGGATCGGCATGCTTTTTCGGGCCGGGCAGCATTGCTGCTGCAGCACCCGGTCATTCCACGCATTTCGTCCAGGCAGGTTTCTGAATCAGGTATGAGCGCCGAGGAGACAGACAAGGCCCTGGTGGCCCGTGCACAGAAGGGTGACCGGCGCGCCTTCGATCTCCTGGTCCTGAAATACCAGCATCGGGTCCAGCGCCTGATCGCCCGTTACATCCGTGATCCGGAACAGGTGTTCGACCTGGCCCAGGAAACCTTCATCAAGGCCTATCGCGCCCTGGGCCGTTTCCGGGGCGACAGCGCCTTCTATACCTGGATATACCGGATCGCCGTCAACACGGCCAAGAACCAGCTCGCCTCCGATGCCCGAGGGGGGTTCACCGTGTCGTTGAACTCCGGCGGTTCGGACGAGTCAGATGAACCGATGATCGAACCCGAGGCCTTGCGAGACATGGGGTCTCCCGATGCACTGGCGGCGACAGCGGAGCTGAAGGCGGCCATCGATCGGGCCATTACCGATCTCCCGGAGGATCTGCGCACGGCGCTCACTCTGCGAGAGATGGAGGGTTTGAGCTACGATGAGATCGCGGCGGTGATGGACTGCCCGATCGGGACGGTGCGCTCGAGGATCTTTCGCGCCCGTGAGGCAATTGAGCAGTCGATTCAACCACTCAAGGGTGGGGATTGAAGGTGGCACCCGTGATGAAGCAAAGACAGGCGGACGATTCGGCAACCATCGACGCGGTGGTTTCGGACTGGTGGGACGACGAACTGTCGGGCAACGGTCGCTGGGCCGATGAACTGATCGAACACCGGGACTCGGTACACGAGAAGGCCCGACTGTTCGAGCTGATCGGCAATCGCGTGCGCGGTGAGGAACAGCCGACCCGCGATCTGCTTGCCGCGATCAACGCTCGACTCGACGAACTGCCGGCCGACGAACTCCCCGGGTCGGGCAAGGTCGTTTCCATGGAAATCGCGCGGGCCAAGCGCCGCCAGCGTGTGCTGCAGGGGGCCGTGGCGGCGTCACTGTTCGCCGCGGTGGCCGCCGTGGGGCTGTCGATCACTACGTCCGATCGCGGATCGACTCCCGGCGAGGTGCCGGCTCAGGCCAGTGGACCGACGGAAAACGATCGGGCCGTGATGGCCTCCCTGAAGGCCAATAACGATGTCCCCGAGGAAGTCTCCCCGGTTGCCGGTGGGGCGCAGGACGACGCAACGACGCTGGCAGCCAGCAATGGCGGGAGCAGCCGCTCCTCCGCCGAGTCGAAGCTGCCGGCCTGGGCAACGGGTGGGGGGTCCTCGGACTCCGACCCGTACGTGATCACGCATTACCGGGCGGCGTCCTCCGAATTCGGTACCGTGATGCCCGAGGTCCGTGCCGCTGCATTTGAAAGGGAATGATCGCTAACGTGTCAGGAACCAGACGGCTCGCACAGACCCTCGTGCTCGTTCCGGCGGCATTCCTGGCTGCCGGGGTCCTCGCCGATCCGGGCGCCCGCTGGACCGAGACATCGCTCGCATCCCCAACCGACTCGGAATCGACCGCCCAGCTGGATACCGGCAGCGAGTCGTCCCTCCGCCAGCGTATCCGGGAGATGGTCGACGTGATGTCCGGCCATACCTACGGCGGACGATTCATGCACGTCCGCGGGGACGAGATCGAGCTGATGCGCGTGGTCCATCGCGAGATCGAAGGCCAGCGCGCGGAACTGCTGGTCGCCGAGAACGGCGAGGTGCGGGAGATCCGTCGGCTCGGCGATCGTTGCGCCTGCATCTGGCCAGAACGAGAGCAGGTGATGCTGGGGGATTATCCCAACATCACCAGCCGGCTGGCCGGCGAACGCTTCGAGTCGATCGAATCGATCGACGATACCTACCGGATGGTCTCGCTCGGACGGAGCCGGGTGGCCGGCGAGTCCTGCGACATGATGGCAATCGTGCCGACCGACGAGTATCGCTACGGCTACAAGCTGTGTATCGGGCAGGAAGTGCCGCTGCTGCTGCGCATGAGCATGTACGACGAGCGCGGCCAACCGATCGAGCACAATCAGTTCACGCAGATCGAATCGCTCGACCGCGTCGAACTCTTCTTTCAGGATGACCTCGTGGCGGACATCGACTCGGACTTCGAGGTGATCGAACTTGGTGGCGAGCCGGTCGAAAATGCGCCAATCCGCGAGGAAAACTGGGTCATCGATCCACTGCCGAGCGGTTACAGCATCAAGTCGCGCAATTGGCGTCGGAACCCGGTGACAGGCCAGTATTTCGAGCACCTGGTCGTCACCGACGGGCTGGCCACCGCCTCGGTGTTCGTCGAGGAAGGCCGGGGTGAGGCAAGCCGCGACGCGAGCCGTACCCGCCAGGGGATGAAGATCGCGGCTCGTGCCGTCGACGATACGCGCGTAACCGCGATCGGGGATGTCCCCAGCGCGACGGTCGAGGCACTGGTGGCCAACACCGTGCGCGAGCCGGGCCAGGCAGACGAGGCGGACTCAGAGTCCGGCAACTGATGACGGGGTTCGACCGGTCGGCCGGGACCCCGGCGGGAGAAGGCCTGGTGCTCGAGCCCGCGGTGGTGGTGGCGATCGAGTCGGGGGGCGCCTGGCTGGAATCGGGGGCCAGCGGGGGTTGTGCCAACTGCCGGGACGGGAAAGGCTGTGGTGTCAGTATCTTCCAGCGCCTGTTCCGGCTGCCGCGTCACCGGGTCTACCTGCCCACCAGCGAACCCTTGTCCGTCGGCGATCACGTCGTTGTCGGCATGTCTCAGCGCGCGTTGCTGGAGGCCTCGCTCTGGCTCTACCTGGCCCCGCTCGTGGGGCTGCTCGCCGGGGCGATCGCCCTTGACCTCCTGTTCGGCGACGAGTTCGTCACGGTCGTCGGTGCCTTCGCCGGTCTGGTGTTGATGCTCGGATTCGTCCGTGCCAGGCAGCGGCGCCAGGCACGTTCCGGACGATTCTTCCCGGTCCTCAAGGAAGTGACTCTCCGCCAGGCCTCCGACGAGTGATCCCGGAGGGCGTGTTTCCTAACGATAGCGGTTCCACAGTACCATTGGAGAAATTCAGCTTGGAGCGCGTTCTGTTGCAGGGCCGTTCATGACCGCGGGTTTGCACCTCCCGATGAAGACTTCAATCCCGATTTCCGTTCCGCTCATCTCGCCGACCGAGCGACTCTGTCGCCTGGTCGGGCGGGCCGTGCCGGCCATGCTTGTTGTCGTGGGCATGCTCCTGCTGGCGGCCTGCGGAGACGAGGAGAGTGCGCCCCCTACCGAGCAGGTTTCCGGCCTGCCGGACTTCACGGTTCTGGTCGAACGAAATGCTCCGTCGGTCGTCAACGTCACCGGCGTGCAGAGCCTGCCGGCAGTCAGCGAGGAGGATGCAAGCTCCTCCGGGATGGACGAGTGGTATCGGGGGCTGTTCGGCGAGAGGGACGTGCCGGCGGAGTTTCAGGTCCCGCGACTGCCGCAGGAAAATGACGGCTCGGGTTTCATCCTGACCGCCGACGGGTACATCGCCACCAATGCACACGTCATTGCGGATGCCAGCAAGGTGTTCGTGCGTACGGCCGACGGTCGCGAGATGGAAGCCGAGGTGATGGGTATTGACGAGATCGGCGACATCGCTCTGCTGAAGGTGGAGGCCGATGAACTGCCGCCCGTTTCCCTGGGGGACTCGGATGACGTTCGTGCCGGTCAGTGGGCCGTTGCGATCGGCTCGCCCTACGGGTTCGACCAGACCGTTACCGCCGGCGTGATCAGTGGCCTCGGGCGTACCCTGCCGTCTGAATCGAAGCAGCCCTACGTGCCGTTCATCCAGAGTGACGTGGCCATCAACCCCGGCAATTCCGGGGGGCCCCTGTTCAATGTCCGTGGGCAGGTGATCGGTATCAACGCCCAGATCTTCACCGAGTCGGGGGCCTTCAACGGCATCTCCTTTGCCATCCCGATCAATTACGTCGTGGACGTGATCACCCAGATCAAGCGCCATGGCGAGGTGCGGCGAGGTTTCCTGGGCGTCGAGGTGCGTAGCGTCGGCCGGGATCTGGCCAAGCACCTGGGGCTGGTGCGTCCCTACGGCGCCGAGGTGGTCGGTTTCGTCGACTCGTCTCCCGCCGCGGAATCGGGCCTGGATGTCGGTGACGTCATCCTTTCCGTCAATGGCGTGCAGATCAACGAGGGTGCGGACCTCACCAAGGTGCTCGGGGCATTGCCCCCGGAATCCGACGTCCGCCTGGAAGTCCGGTCGGGGGATGCCACGGACGAGATCGAGGTGCGGCTGTCGGCGTTGCCGGAGCAGCCGGTCGAGGAGCCCGAGCCATCCATCGACGAGATCGACGAGCCGGAGCTGGTCGTCATCGAGACGCTCGGGCTGATCCTGCGCCGGGGGGAAGACGGCGAGGTGCGTATCGGCGAACTCGACCCCAAGGGGCCGGCCGCCGCTTCCGGATTGCAGCCGGGTGACGAGGTGGTCTCCATCGATCAGCACCAGATCGATTCGCCTGGCGAGGCCTACCGCATCCTGGCCAAACTGGCCCACACGCGTGGCAACGAGCTGGTGCTGTTTCTCGTCAGCCGGGACGGTGAGCGGCGCTTCTTCATGCCCGCGTTTTCCGGGAACCCGCACCGTTCCGACTGACTTGAGGTGGGTTGAGCTATATACTGTGCGGCCTTTCCCGCGACCTGTCGTCGCGCGAGACACGTCCACGAACCGAAAGTTAATCCCCTATGGCCTCCGAGCGTCTCTCCCGGATTCGCAACTTCTCGATCATCGCGCACATCGACCACGGCAAGTCCACGCTGGCCGATCGCATCATCCAGCGCTGCGAGGGGCTTGAGGAGCGCGAGATGAGCGCGCAGGTACTCGACTCGATGGACATCGAGCGCGAGCGTGGCATCACCATCAAGGCGCAGAGCGTCTCGCTGGACTACCACTCGCGCGACGGCGAGACCTACCGGCTGAACTTCATCGACACGCCGGGCCACGTCGACTTCTCCTACGAGGTCTCCCGTTCGCTGGCCGCGTGCGAGGGCGCACTGCTGGTGGTGGACGCCTCCCAGGGCGTCGAGGCCCAGTCGGTCGCCAATTGCTATACGGCGATCGACCTGGGGCTCGAGGTTGTGCCGGTGCTCAACAAGATCGACCTCCCGGCGGCCGAGCCCGACCGGGTCAAGGCCGAGATCGAGGACATCATCGGCATCGAGGCGCAGAACGCCGTGACCTGCTCGGCCAAGACGGGCGAGGGCGTCGACGAGGTGGTCGAGCGCCTGATCGAACAGGTTCCACCGCCCGAAGGCAACGAGGACGGCCCGCTCAAGGCGCTCATCGTCGATTCCTGGTTCGACAACTACGTCGGCGTGGTCGCACTGGTGCGCGTCATCGACGGGGCGATCCGGCCCAAGGCGAAGATCAAGGCCATGGGCACCGGCGACGTGTTCACCGTCGACAAGACCGGCGTGTTCACGCCGAAGACGCTGGCGCGCGACGGCCTGTTCGCCGGCGAGGTTGGCTTCGTCATCGCCGGGATCAAGGACATCGACTCGGCCAAGGTCGGGGATACCTTCACCGACGCCGAGAACCCGGCCGCCGAGGCGCTGCCGGGCTTCAAGGAGATGCAGCCGCGGGTCTTCTCCGGTCTCTACCCGGTCGAGTCCGATCACTATGACGACCTGCGCGAGGCACTGCGCAAGCTGCGGCTGAACGACGCGGCGCTGCACTTCGAGCCGGAAGTCTCGACCGCGCTGGGCTTCGGCTTCCGCTGCGGATTTTTGGGGCTGCTGCACATGGAGATCATCCAGGAGCGGCTCGAGCGCGAGTACAACATCGACCTGATCACGACCGCGCCGACGGTCATCTTCGAGGTCGAGGAGAAGGACGGCACCACCTACCAGATCCACAACCCCTCGCAGCTCCCCGAGCCGACGCTGATCAACGAGATCCGCGAGCCGATCATCGAGGCGCACATCCTCTGTCCGCAGGATTTCGTCGGGCCGGTACTGAATCTCTGCATGGAAAAGCGCGGCGTGCAGAAGAACATGCTGTATTCGGGCAACCAGGTCACCCTGATCTTCGATCTGCCGCTGGCCGAGGTGGTACTCGACTTCTTCGACCGCCTGAAGTCCGTCTCCCGCGGCTATGCTTCCTTCGACTATCACCTCGATCGATTCGAGGCGGCCAAGCTGGTCAAGATGGACATCCTGATCAACGGCGAGGCGGTCGATTCGCTGTCGCTGATCGTGCACCGTGACAAGGCCGAACAGCGCGGTCGCGAGCTGGTGGAGAAGCTCAAGGAACTGATTCCGCAGCAGATGTTCGAAGTGGCCCTGCAGGCGGCCATCGGCGGCAAGATCATCGCCCGGACCAACGTCAAGGCGCTGCGCAAGAACGTGCTGGCCAAGTGCTATGGCGGCGACGTCTCGCGCAAGAAGAAGCTGATCGAGAAGCAGAAGGCCGGCAAGAAGCGGATGAAGAGCATCGGCAAGGTCGAGGTGCCGCAGGAGGCGTTCCTCGCCGTGCTGCAGATGGACAACAAGAGCAACTGATCGCCGACCGCGATCGGTTGCACCGAACCCGGAGAACGTTCCTTGAATTTCGAGTTAATCCTGGTGGTCGCCACCTTTGCCAGCGGCCTGATATGGCTGGTCGACCGGCTGGTATTCCGGCCGAAACGCATGGCGCGTCTCGAATCCGAGGCCCAGCAGTTGGGACACGAGGCGGGTATCGAGCGAAAGGAGGGGGGCGACAGCGAGCCTCTGCTGGTCGACTACGCCAAGTCGTTCTTCCCGATCCTGCTGGCGGTGCTGATCATCCGCTCGTTCCTGTTCGAGCCGTTCCGCATTCCCTCGGGCTCGATGATGCCGACCCTGCTGGTCGGCGATTTCATCCTGGTGAACAAGTTCACCTACGGCCTGCGCCTGCCGGTGGTCGACACCGAGATCGTCCCGATGAGCGAACCGGAACGGGGGGACGTGGCGGTGTTCCGCTACCCGGAGCAACCCGAGGTGGACTACATCAAGCGGATCATCGGGCTTCCCGGAGATACCGTGCGCATCGAGGATCACCGGGTCTGGGTCAACGACCGCGAGTTCCCGCTCGAGGAGCAGGGTCGCTACGAGGGGGATGCCAACCTCAAGCATGCCGGCCTGACCGTCGCGCTCGAGGATATCGACGGCCGACTCCACCAGGTGCTGCTCGATAACGGCGGCCATCTGCGCTCGGGGGAGTGGACAGTCCCGGATGACGAGTATTTCGTCATGGGTGACAACCGCAACCACAGCAACGACAGCCGCTTCTGGGGCACCGTGCCGGAATCGAATCTGGTGGGCAAAGCGGTTATGATCTGGCTTCACTGGAACTGGCAGGACGGCGGCTTCGATGCGGGGCGCATCGGCCGCTCGATCGATGTCGTCGAATCCGACTAACCGAAGGAACGCCTTCTCCAAGGGGAGGACTGAAGAGGAATGGAAAGCATGCAAGCGAAGGGAAATCGTCACCTGAACTCGGCCGGCCGCCAGGGCGGGATGTCGCTGATTGGCCTGATCATCGGGGCGATTGTGCTCGGTTTTGCGGCGCTGGTCGTTATGCAGGTGGTGCCGATGTATATCGCCGATCAGAAACTGGTGACCATCTTCAAGAGCCTGGAAAAGGAGACGGCGTCGAGTCCGGCCGAGATCCGTCGCATGGCCGACAAGCAGCTTGACATCAACGAGGTGGACGACCGCTTCGATTCCAAGGATTTCGACATCCGCCCGGTAACCGGCGGGTTCGACGTCAAGTACAACTACGAAGGCCGGGCGACGCTGTTCGCCAACCTGTCGCTGGTGGCCGATTTCGAACACCAAGTCCGTGTCAGTAACTAGAAGCAACAATCCTCTCATCCGTGAACCGGACACCCTGGCCGCATCGCTGGGGCTGTCGTTCGATAGTGACGACCTGCTCACCCAGGCGCTGAGGCATCGCTCGGCCGGGCGGGTCAACAACGAGCGCCTGGAATTCCTGGGCGACTCGATCCTCAACCTGGCGATTTCCGACTACCTCTACCGCCACAAGCCGGAGGCCTCCGAAGGGTCGCTCTCCCGCCTGCGTGCCTCCGTCGTGCGCGAGGAGACGCTCGCCCGGGTGGCGCGTCGCATCGGGCTGGGGGACTACCTCGTGATGGGCTCGGGCGAGCTCAAGAGCGGTGGCCATCGCCGGGATTCGATTCTTGCCGACGCGCTCGAGGCGCTGATCGGTGCCCTGTATCTCGACAAGGGTTTCAGCGCGGCCCACGACTGGGTGCAGGAGCTGTTCCGCGACGAACTGGTGTCGCTGCCCGACGCCCAGTCGCTCAAGGATGCCAAGACCCAGTTGCAGGAGTACCTGCAGCGCGACCGCCTGGCCCTTCCGGAATACGAGGTCCTGAGCCAGACGGGCCAGGCCCATCGTCAGACCTTCGAGGTGGCCTGCCGGGTCGAGGTCGACGACACGCCCTACGAGACCCGGGCGAAGGGCTCATCCCGTCGCCGCGCCGAACAGAGCGCCGCCCGCCACATGCTCGAGACCCTGCGCGAGGCGCGCGATGGTCGAGGCAAGCAGGAGAACGCCGAATGAGCGAGACAAGTCCCCGTTTCGGCCACGTGGCCATCGTCGGGCGTCCCAACGTCGGCAAGTCCACGCTGGTCAATCGGCTGGTCGGGCAGAAGGTGTCGATCACCGCGCCGAAGCCGCAGACCACCCGCCACCGCATCACCGGCATCGTCACCGAGCCGCGCGGGCAGATCGTCCTGATCGACACGCCCGGCCTTCACCGAGGGGGCCGGGACGCGCTGAACCGACAGCTGAACCGAACCGCGCGCAGCGCCCTGGAGGGCGTCGACCTGATCCTGTTCCTGGTCCAGGCCGGCCAGTTCGGTGACGAGGACGAGAACGTCCTTCGGCTGCTGAAGAACGTCGACGCGCCGGTGGTGCTGGTGGTCAACAAGGTGGACCTGGTCAACGACAAGACCGAGTTGCTGCCGTTCCTCGCCCGGATGGGTCAAAAGGCAGAGTTCGCCGAGATCTATCCCATGAGTGCGCGGCGCAAGCGCGGGCTCGACGGACTGGTCGACCTGATGTTCTCCTACCTGCCGGAAGGGGCGCCGGGCTATGACGAGGACCAGGTGACCACCGCCCCGATCCGGTTCATGGCTGCCGAGATCGTCCGTGAAAAGCTCGCTCGTTCCCTGCATGACGAACTGCCCTACCAGACCACGGTCACCATCGAGCGCTTCGAGGAAACCCCCGACCTGGTGACCATCGGCGCGGTGATCTACGTGGCCCGTTCGGGGCAGAAGGGCATCGTGATCGGGCAGGGCGGCTCCCGGCTGAAGATGGTCGGTCAGCAGGCCCGCGAAGCCATCGAGCATCTGCTGGAAAAGCGGGTCATGCTGGATCTGTGGGTCAAGGTCCACGACGACTGGGCCGACGACGAGCGCTCGGTTGCGGCACTCGGCTACCAGTTGCCGGAGTAGTCGCTCCGTGGCCGCGAGGCTCGGCTAGGCCATGCGGGGTTTCCTGCTTCATGCCAGACCCTTCCAGGAGCACGGCCTGCTGCTCGACTGGTTGACCGATACCCATGGCTGGTTGCGCATGCGCCAGCCCGGCGCTCGGCGGGTCGGCAGTCGCGGTCAGAAGCGCCCCCCCGCCTTCGTCTGCCTCGAACTCCAGTCCGCCGGGCGGGGCGGGTGGCCGGTGCTGAAGTCCGCCGAGCCGGTCGAGCACTTCCGCTTCCTTCACGGACGTCGTCTGGCCGCTGCCTTCTACTTGCATGAACTGATCCTGCGCGCACTGCGCCCCGACGAGCCCGTCTCCGGGCTGTTCCTCGACTACTGGAAGAGCCTCGCCATGCTCGAGGAGCCCGGGGTGCCGGTGTCCGTGGTGATGCGGCGCTTCGAGCGGCAGTTGCTGGAACACCTGGGAAGCGGCATCGACTGGGGGCACACCGCCGACCGCGCGCCCGTGGATCCCGATGCCGGCTATCGTGTCGGACTGCAGGGCGGCATTGTCCCCGACGGGCGGACGGGGGCGATCCCCGGCCGGGTTCTGCTCGCCATCGCCGCCGACCGCCCGCTGGTCTCCGCTGCCGATCGGCGGACGGCGCGCGATCTCATGCAGGCGCTCCTGGTGCCGCACGTGGGAGACCGCCCGTTCGTCAGTCGGCGCCTGTGGCCCTCGGCACCGGCCGAGGCTGAAACCGCGCCGGATTCCCCCTAAACTGTGGGCCCGTAACGCCCATTCGTCACAACCTCTCCGGGACATCACTCCATGACCAACCGCGTCACCGCCCAGTATCCGCTCCTCGGTCTGAACATCGACCACGTGGCCACCCTGCGACAGGCCCGCGGCACCCGCTATCCGGACCCGGTGGCCGCCGCATTGCTCGCCGAGCAGTCGGGCGCCGACAGCATCACGCTGCACCTGCGGGAGGACCGTCGGCACATCCAGGACCGTGACGTGGAGATCCTGCGCGAGTTGCTGCAGACCCGCATGAACCTGGAGATGGCCGCCACCGACGAGATGATCGATCTTGCCTGCCGGATCCGGCCGCACGACGTCTGCCTGGTCCCCGAGCGCCGCGAGGAGCTGACCACCGAGGGCGGGCTGGACGTGGCGGCACAGATCGACCGCATCCACGCCGCCTGCGACCGCATGGCCGAGGCCGGCATCCGGGTCTCGCTGTTCGTCGACGCCGACGCGCGCCAGATCGACGCCGCGGTGGCCTGCGAGGCCCCGGTGATCGAACTGCATACCGGTCATTACGCCGATGCCGAGGGCGACGAGGCCACCCGGGAGCAGCTCGAGTTGCTTCGGCGTTCGGCGCGGGATGCCGTGGACGTCGGCCTGTGTGTCAACGCCGGGCACGGCCTGCATTATCACAACGTCGCGGCGATCGCCGCGATCGAGGAGATCGAGGAGCTCAACATCGGCCACGCGATCATCGGGCAGGCGGTGTTCTCCGGACTTCCCGGCGCCGTCCGGGAGATGAAGGAACTCATGCACACCGCACGTCGCGGGGCGCAGTCCTCGGCCTCATGATCCTCGGCATCGGGACCGACCTGGTCGAGATCGCCCGTATTCGCCGGGCTTGGGAGCGCCATGGCGACCGCCTGGCCGACCGATTGCTGGGCGCCGCGGAGCGCGAGCGCCTGCCCGCGGGAGACCCGTCGGCCTGGCTGGCCAAGCGCTTCGCGACCAAGGAAGCGGTGGCCAAGGCCTTGGGCACCGGCTTTCGCGGCGGGTTGCGCCTGGCGGACATACAGACCCGGCACGACGGCAACGGTCGGCCGGAGGTCGTGCTCGACGGGGTGGCCGCGATGTCGCTGGAACGGCTGGGAGGGCGGACGGTCTCGCTGTCGGTGACCGACGAGCGGGCCTACGCGCTCGCCTTCGTCGTCATCAGTGCCTGAGTCTCAGGAGGCGGCCGGGTCGGGCTGCCCCCGGCGGATGGCCTCGAGTAGCTGATCCTCGAAACGAGCCAGCGCGCCGGGGCGGCATCCGCGTTCCTCGTGGGGCAGGGGATTGATCAGCTCGTCGATCAACCGTCCCGGCGCTCCCCCCATCACGACCACCCGGTCGCATAGCCGGGCGACTTCCCGCACGTCGTGGCTGACGAACACCACGGCGATCCCCCGCTCGAGCACGCGACGACGGACCAGCTCGAGCAGGTCGACGGCGGTGAAGTAGTCCAGGCTGGAGAAGGGCTCGTCCATCAGCAGCAGGTCCGGTTCCGCGGCCAGGGCACGCGCGATGCCGACCCGCTGGCGCATGCCCCCGGAGAGCTGTGCGGGGTACTGGCTCGCGGCGTGCGCCAGGCCGACGGAGGCGAGCGTGGCCAGCGCCACCTCCCGGTCCTCCGAAGTCTCGTTCCGCCTCACGAGGGCCACGTTGTCCCGCGCGGTGAGCCAGGGGAGCAGGTGTGGCTCCTGGAAGACCATGCCCAGTCTGGCGAATCGCCGATCGATGCGGCCGGCGGTCGGGGTTTCCCGGTCGGCGACCAGTCGCAGCAGCGTCGATTTGCCGCATCCGCTCGTCCCGCAGACGCCGAGGATCTCGCCGCGGTGGACCGCCAGGTCGATCCCCTGCACGCCGGCGCTGCCCTCGAAGTGGCGGCAGACGCCGTCGAGGGCGAGCAGGCGTTCGCCCCGGATGCCGTCGAGGGCCGATGGTTGCTGCACGCCGGACTGGAGCGGGCAGGCCGGCAGGTCGCAATAGCGATGGTCATTCATGGCGCAGACGCCTCCGGATCAGTGTTCTGGCGGGGTGGACCAGCAGGTACTCGAGGGCGAGGCCCAGCAGGATGATCCACAGGATCACCGCGTAGACGTCGTGGATCTCACCGTAGAGGTAGCTGCCCCACAGGGACGGACCGAGACCGTGACTTGCCGCGAATGCCTCGGCCATGATGATGCCGCGCCAGGCTACCGACAGTGCACCTGACGCGGCCCCGGCCAGGGTCAGCGCCAGCGAGGGCAGCAGGATGCGGGTCAGCCGGGTCCAGCCCGACAAGCCGTAGACATGGGCCATGTCCAGCAGCCCGGCGTCGATCTCGCGCAGGCCGTGGCTGGTGGCAATGACGATCAGGGGCAGGGCCATGCTCACGCCGACCAGGATCGGCGGTCCGGCACCGAGACCCAGCCAGAGGATGGCGAGCACCAGCCAGGCGATGGTCGGTGCGGCTTCGATCACAACCACCAGGGGATGAAGCAGCCGTTCGGCCACCGCGGAGGAGGCGGCCCACAGCCCGAGCAGGGTGCCGCCGGCCACGGCGATCAGGAATGCGGCGAGCACGTTGGTCAAGGTCAGGGCCGTGTCCTTCCAGATCGCCGCCTCGGAGAGGGCCGAGAGCAGGTGGCTCACCACCGGTCCGGGCCCCGGCAGGATCGAGTCGGGCACCTGGCGGGCAAGCAGCCACCAGCCGATCACCAGGCCGGTCACTCCGGCCAGCGGGAACAGTGCGGCCTGCAGGCGGGAGGCGTTCATCGCTGGAACAGGCCTGCCGGGGCGTCGATCTCGAACACCGAGCGCAGATACGTCTTGACCTTCCGGCGCGTCTCGGCATCGGTGCCGGTGTCCCAGCGAACGCGTTCGGCGGCGAGTAGCCCGCGGAAGGTCGATTCCGGAACGGGCATCCGGAAGAACGAGCCATAACCGGCCGCGGCGATGGCGGCAGCCTCGTCGTGGTTGGCCGGATCCTCGAGCCAGTTGGCGACCTCGTCGAGAGCCGCGACCAGCCGTTCCCTGACCTCGGGGTCGACGTCCGGGTGGGCCTGCCAGAGCGCCCCAAGCGGGATCTCGCCGCCGAGCTGTTCGGCCGGATCAAGCCGGATCTCCCAGCGCTGGTCCCAGTCCTGTGCTTCCTGGCGATCGAGGATCTGGCTGACCAGCGGTTCGGGCGCGGCCACGCCTGCGGGGGCCCGCTTCGGGTCGCGCAGCTGCTCCATCAACACCGTGCCGGCGCCGCCGGTGACGAATTCGGGCCGGATGCCCATGTCGGTCAGCACCTCTTCCGTGACCACGTGGGGCGGCGTGGACGTGCCGGGTGCGACCAGCACGCGCTGACCGTCGAGTTCTTCGAGGTCGTTGTCCTCGACCGGTTGCAGGAGGTAGATCCCCCGCCAGACCCAGGGCGTGACCAGGCTGATATCCCGCAGGCCGCCTGCGTGGAAACGCACGCCCCCGATCAGGTTGAACAGCGCGAAGTCCACCCGACGTGCCTGGATCATCGCTCGCATCGCCGACGGATCCCCGGCCGGGTTGGAGACCAGTTTCAGGTCATCTTCCGGCAGGAACCGTTCCTGCTTCGCCTCGAGCACGAACACCGGCAGGGCGTTGGGATCCGGCGGCAACGACAACCGGATTTCCGCCGCTTGCGAGGGGATAGCGAATAGCAGTACCAGGGGCAGGGCCGAAAGGCGAGCCAGTTGGCGCGTGATCGATTTCATCGTGAATCCTCCGACGGGGCATGTCATGCGGATGAGTTGCGCAACAGTAATGAGAATAATTCCCACTATGGGGAGATACAAGTATTTTATGGGAAAGTTCCCTCGGCTGGCTTTAAACGAGCGATCGGCAATGCATCGTCGCGGGGCCGTTCCCGCAGTGGCGTCTGAAGCGGGCGGAGGGAGGTAGAGCGGGCGTTGGTCGGCGAGGACGAGTCCGGTTTACGGCACCGATGCCGGAAACTTCCCACCGGGCGCAGGGTTCATCCCGGCTGGTCAATTGCCGACTGACCCGTGGATTTGGCGATTTGTTGCCGCAAATCTGCCATGTTAGGTTGGCGCGCGATCTGTTCCGGTCCGTCGTCAGTCGGAGCGGAGCGTGATGTACCACGCTAGCAATGGAGGAATTCGCCATGAGATCCACGATTGTCAGTCTTGCCGGTCTTGCGTTCGCCGTGATGGGCCCGCAGGCGATGGCCGCTGACGCCGAGGCGGGCAAGTCGAAGTATGACTCGGTCTGTGCCGCCTGCCACGGCGCCAAGGGCGAGGGATCGGACGTCTATCCGTCCCTGAAGGGCCAGAGCCAGGGCGAAGTCGCCGAGGTTCTTGCACTCTACAAGGATGGTGACAAGGAGGCGCTGAAGGAAAAGGGACTGGCCGGGGACGACTATGCGCAGATGGCGCCCAATGCCGCCTCCCTCAGCGAGGACGACATGAAGAACCTCGGTGCGTATATCGAGTCTCTGTGATCCGGCAATGATGGTCGTTGTTTCGGACCCGGGCCCAGCCCGGGTCTTTTTTTGCTCGGGCAACCCATGGTTTCCCTTTGGAAATCCGATGGGAAGTTGCTGGTTCGGGGAGCGGATGCGTCGTTACCGAAGGCGTTCCCGTCGACGGTACAGGCGGGCGACCCATGCCATCAGACCGGCGCCTGCAGCCGCCGGCAGGAGGCTGCCCGCCGTTCCCAGCACCTGGGACAGCACCCCGCCAACGCCGCCGGCGACGTAGCCGCCCATGAGCGTGAGCAGCAGCGACCCCTCCCAGGACCAATGGCGCAGCCGGATGGACCGCGCGAGGTGCACACCGAAATCGGTGGTTATCCCGGTGATGTGGGTGGTGCGGATCAGCAGGCCCCGGTAGCTGGCCACCAGCGCGTTCTGCAACCCGCAGGCCACGGCGGCGATGCTCAGGGAGATGACGGCCAGGCCGTAAAGAGCGGCCAGGGCGGCGGCGAGCAGCAGGAGCATCTCGATTCCGAGCCCCCACCCATAACGGGGACTCTCCGGGAACTGGCGGTGGCCGATCATGACGCCCGAAAGGGTGGCGCCACCGATGAATCCCGCCAGGATGGCCACTGCGGTGAACGCCGTTGTCGCATCCAGCCACGCCAGGCCTTCGCTCAGGTGCGAGGCCGTGCCGGTCATCTGGCTCACCGGCAGGCCGAAGGCCAGCAGCATGGCGCTGTTGACGTGACCGGCCAGCCCCGCCATGACGAAGGCCAGGATGAATATCTTCGCTTTCGGGGTGGCTTTCTCTCGATGGGGGTAGGGCATGTCGTTACCGGTGGCTTGATGGTCAGGGGCGTGTGCCCGATTTTACGCCGGGCGATGCGCCTTGATGGATCGGCCGAGTCGGCGTAGAATGCGCGCCTTGTTTCTCCTGCCTGACCGTTCCGCATGCGGCAGGCTGCCTTCAATCCACAGGAGTTTTGATCCATGCGTCATTACGAAATCGTCTTCATGGTCCACCCGGACCAGAGCGACCAGGTCCCGGCCATGATCGAGCGCTACCGCGGCATCATCGAGGCCGCACAGGGCACGGTCCACCGTCTCGAGGACTGGGGTCGCCGCCAACTGGCCTACCCGATCAAGAAGCTGGTCAAGGCGCACTACGTGCTGATGAACGTCGAGACCGACCAGGCTGCACTGGCCGAGCTCGAGGAAGCGTTCAAGTTCAACGACGCCGTCCTGCGCCACATGACCGTCCGTTGCGACGAGGCCTACACCGATCCCTCGCCGATGATGCAGGAGCGCGAGTCCGAGCGTCGCCCGCGTCGTCGTGACGACGAGAACAAGGGTGAAGAGCGTCGCGATTCCGAGAAGAAATCCGACGACTCCAGCGAATAAGTTTCGAGAGGTTTGATCCATGGCCCGTTTTTTCCGTCGCAAGCGTTTCTGCCGTTTCACCGCCGAGGGCGTGAAGCACATCGACTACAAGGACATTGACACCCTGCGTCAGTACGTCACCGAGACCGGCAAGATCGTTCCCAGCCGCGTGACCGGTACCAATGCCCGCTATCAGCGCCAGCTGCAGACCGCCATCAAGCGCGCCCGCTTCCTGGCCCTGCTGTCGTACACCGACCGTCACTGATCGCGTCCGTCCTGAGCGTCTAGGAGTCAATATCCCATGCAAGTAATTCTGTTGAGCAAGGTAGAGAACCTGGGCTCGCTGGGCGACGTGGTCCGCGTCCGCCCGGGCTACGCCCGCAACTTCCTGATCCCCTACGGCAAGGCCAAGCCGGCCACCAAGGCCAACATGGAAGAGTTCGAGACGCGTCGCGCCGAACTCGAGAAGAAGGCTGCCGAGGAACTGGCCGCCGCCCAGGCCCGCGCCGACAAGATCGGTGAAGAGGCCAGCGTCACCATCCCGGTCAAGGCTGGTGCCGAAGGCAAGCTGTTCGGCTCGGTCGGCACCGTCGAGATCGCCACCGCCGTCAGCGACGCGTTCGGTGTCGAGGTCGAGAAGCGTGAAGTGCGCCTGCCGGAAGGTGCCCTGCGTGCGCTGGGCGAGTTCCCGGTGCAACTGCACCTGCACTCGGAAGTCGACGTCGACATCACCGTCGTGGTCGTCCCCGAGCAGTAAGCGCCTCGCCGCCGGCTTCTGCCGGCGGACAAACGTCCCGAAGCCCGCCCTCGTCAAAGGGGCGGGCTTTTTCGTTGGTCCCGGGCATGTGGCGCGCGTGCGGAATCTCCGTCTCGCCGTGGCCAACAAGCAGCCCAGGGCGTATCATTCGGGGTCTTCACGGCGCGTCGTCGCCGGTCCCCGACACACCCCACGGTCCCGATATTGATGCCATCGACGGAACACGAATCCGATAGAATCCAGGGTCATTTCCGCAGCGCCTCGTCCGGCCGGGATGGCTCCTCCCCGATCCCCCTGCGCGTGCCGCCGCACTCCCAGGATGCCGAACAGGCCGTGCTGGGGGGGCTGATGCTCGATCCGCTCGCCTTCGAGCAGATTGGCGACAAGATCCACGGCGAGGATTTCTATTTCCACGATCACCGCGTGATCTTCGAGGTGATCGAGGAGTTGGCGGAGCGGAACCAGCCCTTCGATGCCATGGTGGTCTCCGAACGCCTCAAGGCGGTGGAGAAACTCGAGGACATCGGCGGCAACGACTATCTGGCCGCGCTGGTGGACTCGGTGCCCAGTGCCGCAAACATCCTCGCCTACGCGGAGATCATCCGCGAGCATGCCCTCCTGCGCCGGCTGATCGAGGTCGGTACCGACATCTCCCGCATGGGGTACCAGACGGAGGGGCGCTCGGCCACGGACGTCCTTGAGCACGCCGAGAAGGAAATCTTCGCCATCGCCGACGAGGGGGCACGCACCCGTCGGGGTTTCCAGGGCATCACGGACCTGCTGACCGTGGCGATGGATCGCATTGCCGAACTGTACGAGAACAAGGGCGAGGTGACCGGGCAGAGTACCGGATTCACCGACCTCGACAGCATGACCACCGGCCTGCAGAACGGTGACCTGATCATCGTGGCCGGGCGGCCCTCCATGGGCAAGACGACCTTCGCCATGAACATCGCCGAGAACGTCGCCCTCTACAACGACAAGGCGGTGGCCGTGTTCTCCATGGAGATGCCCGGCGACCAGCTCGCGGTGCGCATGCTCTCCTCGCTGGGCCGTATCGACCAGACGCGTGTGCGGACGGGGCAGCTCGAGGACCAGGACTGGCACCGCATCTCTGGCGCCGTGGGCCAGCTGAGCCAGGCGAAGATCTTCATCGACGACACCCCGGCGCTGTCGCCTTCCGACCTGCGCTCGCGTGCCCGGAGGCTTGCCCGTGAACAGGATCTCGGGCTGATCGTGGTCGACTACCTGCAGCTCATGCAGGTGCCGGGGTCGAAGGAGAACCGCACCAACGAGATCTCCGAGATTTCCCGCTCGCTCAAGGCCGTGGCCAAGGAGCTCAACGTGCCGCTGATCGCGCTGTCCCAGCTCAACCGCTCGCTGGAGCAGCGTCCGAACAAGCGACCGGTGATGTCCGACCTGCGCGAATCCGGGGCGATCGAGCAGGACGCCGACATCATCATGTTCATCTACCGGGAAGAGGTCTACGAGCCGGATACCGAGAAGAAGGGCATGGCCGAGATCATCATCGGCAAGCAACGTAACGGCCCGATCGGCACCGTGGTGATGACATTCCGCGGGAAGAACACGCGCTTTGAGGACTTCATCAGCTCGGACGCGGTGCCGGAAGCTTACCGATGATGCGTCGCGCCCGCCTGACGATCGACGCCGCCGCCCTGCGCCACAACCTCGGTGTGGCGCGGCGGGCGGCCGGGCCGCGGCGTATTTTCGCTGCGATCAAGGCGGACGGCTACGGCCACGGCATGCTGACGGCCGCCACGGCCTTCGCGGCGGCCGGTGCCGAGGGGTTCGCGGTGGCCACGCCCGGCGAGGCGCTGGCGTTGCGCGAGGCGGGATTCGAACAGCGCCTGCTGGTGTTGCAAGGGGCGCTGGACGCCGAGGAACTGGAAGTGGGGATCGAGCAGTCGCTCGACCTGGTCTTCCATGACCTTGCGCAGATCCGGGAGCTCGAGCGCTGGTGTGCCGAGCGAGGCGGCGCCCTGCCGCGCGGCCGCCTGCGGGCATGGCTGAAGCTCGACACCGGCATGCATCGTGCCGGCCTGATGCCGGCGGCCATCGGGGAGGCCCGGGCGCGACTGGCGAGCTGCCCGGCGGTGGCCGAGCGGATCGGGCTGATGACCCACTTTGCCCGCGCCGATGAGCCCGACCCCGCAGAGACCCGGACGCAGATCGACCGGTTCGACGACGTGGCCACCGGCTGGGGCGGCGAAACCAGCCTCTGCAATTCCGCGGCGCTGCTCGGTCACGATGCCGGGGGCGACTGGGTAAGGCCGGGGATCATGCTCTACGGGGGCAATCCCTTCATCTTCGGCCAGGCCGCGGACCGCGACCTGCGAGCCGGCATGCACCTGCGGACCGTGCTGGTCGCGGTCCGCGAGGTCCCCAGGGGTGGTTCGATCGGCTACGGCGGCCGGTTCATCGCCCCGGAGCGCATGGCGGTGGGAATCGCCGCCGTGGGCTACGGGGACGGCTACCCGCGCCACGCACCGGATGGCACGCCCATCCGTGTCAACGGGCAGACCACCCGGATCATCGGCCGGGTCTCGATGGACATGGTCACCGTCGACCTGCGCGGCATCGAGGCGCGGGTCGGCGACGAGGTGGAGTGCTGGGGTGATGCCCTGCCCATCGACTCGGTCGCCCGCTCCGCGGGCACCATCAGCTACGAGCTGATGTGTCGCATGGGCGGCGAACTGCGGGCCGAGGCCCGCGTGATCAACGCCTGAGCCGGGCACTCGTGCCGGCCACGGTCGGCGCGGGGCAGGGTGCTCGGAGCCCCCGTCGTGGGGAAGGTGGCTCAGGCCCGTTCCTGGCGGCGGACGGCGACGAGGGTGGCGTTGACCAGCCCGCGGCGACTTTCGGGAAAGTCCCGGAGCAGGCGGTCGATGTCGCGCTCCCCCTCGACGATGGCGACGAAGGCATGGGCCGTCGACCCGGTCACCCCGGCGCTTTCCGCGGTCTCGCGCATCTCGTTGATGGCCGCCAGCGCCTCGCGCTCACCCCAGGTCGCGGCCAGGATCAGGGCGGCGACCTGTTCGGCGGCCCCGGCCTCGGCCTCGGCCTCGACGGCGTCCAGCCAGGCCGGATCGCGGATGGCGGCCTCGATCGCCTCGACCACGGCACGATCCTCGTCGTCCAGGGTCGAGGCATCGACCGACTCGTCGACGAGTCGCTTCTCCAGCGCATCGGCCAGCGCGGACCAGCCATCTTCGCGGTAGCGGGCGATGGCAGACCGGGCGTCCGCGTGGTTCAGGGCGTCACGGAGCCCTGCACTGACGGCACGGATCAGGTCGGCGTGGGCGGCGGCAATCTGGCTGGAAACGCGGGTCATCTCGGCTACTCTCAGACATTCGGAAAACCACACAGCATAAAGGGCGGACTAACACGATGGAATACCGGCGACTGGGCAACAGCGGACTGATGGTCAGCAGCATCTGTCTGGGCACCATGACCTTCGGCCAGCAGAACAGCGAGGCCGAGGCACACCAGCAGCTGAATCGCGCCGTGGATGCCGGGATCAACTTCATCGACACGGCGGAGATGTACCCGGTCCCGCCGCGCGGCGAGACGCAGGGGCGCACCGAAGCGTACATCGGCAGCTGGCTGAAGGATCGCCGGCGCGAGGACCTGGTCATCGCCAGCAAGGTGACCGGTGCCGGGCGCGCGTCACTCGATTACCTGCGCGGCGGGCCGCGGATCACCCGCGATCAGGTCAACCAGGCCATCGACGGCAGCTTGCGGCGCCTGCGCACGGATTACGTCGATCTCTACCAGATCCACTGGCCGGACCGCTACGTGCCCAAGTTCGGCGAGGTCTACTACGACGCCGATCGCCGCTGGGAGGCCGAGTCGTTCGAGGCCCAGCTCGAGGTGCTCGCCGATCTGGTCGACGCGGGCAAGGTGCGCTATATCGGCCTGTCCAACGAGACGCCCTACGGTGTCATGTCCTTCCTGGAGGCCGCGCGGCGGCTCGATCTGCCGGCGGTGACCTCGCTGCAGAACGCCTATCACCTGATGAACCGCCAGTTCGAGACCGGCGGGCTGGCCGAGGTCTGCACGGAAATGGACGTGGCCCTGCTGCCCTACAGTCCGCTGGCCTTCGGTCATCTGACCGGCAAGTACATCGATGATCCGCAGGCAAGGGGACGCATCACGGAATTCCCGGATTTCGGCCAGCGTTACGAGAAGCCGAATGCGGCCGAGGCGGCCCGTGCCTACGTGGAACTGGCACGCGAGCGAGGGCTGTCTCCGGCGCAGATGGCGATCGCCTTCACCCTGCGCCTGCCGCAGGTGGCATCGACGATCATCGGGGCGACCAGCCTGTCGCAGCTCGAGGAGAACATCGGTGCCGCGAACGTGCAGCTCTCCAGCGACTTGCTCGACGCCATCGACGCGATCGATGCCCGCTATCCCAGCCCCACGGTCTGAATGCAGGAGGCGAACCACATGAGTACAGACTGGGTCTCAGAAATACGCGCCAACCCATTGTTTCATGAGCGGGCATTCGTCGGCGGCGAATGGGTCGAAGCCGACAGCGGCGAAACCCTGTCGATCGACAACCCCGCCACGCGGGAGACCATCGGCGAGGTTCCCCGGCTGGGTGCCGCCGAGACCAGGCGCGCCATCCAGGCCGGCGAAGAGGCCATGAAGGCCTGGCGGCGGCAGACGGCCGAGGCGCGGGGCGTGATCCTGTACCGCTGGTACGAATTGATGCTGGAGCACGAGGACACCCTGGCGGCGATCATGACGCTCGAGCAGGGCAAGCCGCTGGCCGAGGCCGCCGGGGAGATCCGCTATGCCGCCTCGTTTCTCAAGTGGTTCGCCGAGGAGGCACGTCGTGCCTACGGACGCACCATCCCGGCCGCCAACCCCGACCATCACATCGTGGTGATCCGCCAGCCGATCGGGGTGTGCGCGGCCATCACGCCCTGGAACTTCCCGTCGTCGATGATCACGCGCAAGGCCGGCGCCGCCCTGGCGGCTGGCTGCTCGATGGTGGTCAAGCCGGCGTCGGCCACCCCGTATTCCGCGCTGGCCCTCGCGGCGCTGGCCGACCAGGCAGGCGTGCCGGCCGGGGTGTTCAGCGTGGTCACCGGCTCGGCGCGAGAGATCGCGGCAGAAATGACGGCCAACCCACTGGTTCAAAAGGTCTCCTTTACCGGATCGACCGAGGTCGGCAGCGAGCTGATGCGGCAGGCGGCCACACACGTGCAGAAGATCTCGCTCGAGCTCGGCGGTAACGCGCCGTTCGTGGTCTTCGACGACGCGGACCTCGATGCCGCCGTCGACGGGGCGATCGCGGCGAAATTCCGCAATACCGGGCAGACCTGCGTCTGCGTCAATCGCTTTTATGTGCAGGCGTCCGTGCACGATGCCTTCGTCGGCAAGCTCAGGGCGCGTATCGAGAACCTCCGCCTGGGAGATGGCTTCGACCCGTCGAGCGAGATCGCGCCACTGATCAACCAGGAAGCCGTGGACAAGGTACTCGCGCACGTCGCCGATGCGACGGCACAGGGGGCCGAGGTGCTTGCCGGCGGCGAACTGGACGCCCGCGGCGGCAACTATGTGCTGCCGACCCTCCTGACCGGCATCCGCCAGTCGATGCAGGTGATGCAGGAGGAGACCTTCGGCCCGGTGGTCGCCGTCTCGACCTTCGACACCGAGGCGGAGGCGATCGAGCTGGCCAACGACACGCCGTTCGGACTGGCGGCGTATTTCTACAGCGAGAACATCCACCGCGTCTGGCGGGTGGCCGAGGCGATCGAGGCGGGCATGGTCGGGGTCAACGCCGGGTTGGTCTCGAATGCCGCCGCCCCGTTCGGTGGGGTCAAGTCCTCGGGTCTGGGTCGCGAGGGTGCCACGGAAGGGCTCGACGAGTACCTCGAGACAAAGTACCTGCTGATGGGGTGAGCGCGCTCGCGCGGCGGCCGGTCTGGAATCCGGCCGATACCTGCACTAAGGTCAATGCAGTACTCCCTATTTTCATCACCAGAGGTGGCCCTCACATGGCACAAGCATCCCAGAAGGACCCCAGCGCCGAGGTCGAGGCACTCAAGAAGGATCTGGCGCAGTTGCGCGGCGATGTGGCCGATCTGCTCAAGGTCGTGAAGGAGCAGAGCGAGCAGCGCGTCCGCGACAAGGCCGAGACCGCCCGCGACGAGGTCAAGGAGGCATTCGACGACGGCATGTCCGCCCTCAACCGGGGCTACGATCAGGTGCGTGCGCGGGGGGAGGCCCGCGTCGACGAGGCCGAGGAACTCGTTGGGCGCCATCCGCTGACCTCGGTGATGGCCGCGTTCGGCATCGGTTTCGTCGTCGCCAAGCTGATGGATCTCGGGGGGCGGCACTGAAGGTCATCACCGACTACGTTCTTGCCCTTGCCGCACTTGTCGAGGCGGAAGGGCGAGTGTTGCGTCGGCAGGTGGGGCGCACGGCCGCGGCCGTCGTCCTGCTGGGCGTGGTCGGCCTGCTGGCGCTCCTCGGTCTAGGACTCGTCGGGACGGGCATCTACCACTGGCTGGCGTCGATCTGGGGAGTGCCGGCCGCCTTTGCCACGGTGGGAGCCGGTTGCCTGGCGGTCGCTCTGGTTCTGGCCTACTGGTCCTACCGGTGGATCCGGTGACTCGACAGCCACAACGGTGGCCCGACCGGAGCGTCGCTCGTGATGAGCGGGGGCTGTCGGCCGACGAGGCGTTGCGTCTGGCCAAGCTGCGGCTGACCCTCTCCGGCGAGGCGATCGACGCGCTTGCCGATGCCGGTCTCTGTGCCGTGGAGGCGGGCATCTCTCGTCACCCGTGGGCATCGCTCGCCGGGGCCCTGGTTGCCGGTGGACTGGCAGGGCGGACGGATGGGATCGGGATCGCCGCGGGCTTCATTCGTCTGCTCTCCGTGTCCCGGTTTCCGGCAAGACGTCCCCGGGCGTCCTCCCGTCGCTGCCGTTACCAGCGCCCCTGACCCGGGGCTCTCTCTGCGCCGCAGCATACGAGCGCAACGGCCATGTCCGAACGCGACACCAGCCTGACACCACTCGATCCGGCCGAGCCACGCAATCTCGGCGAGTTGCTGGCACGCATCGCTGCCGTCGCCGCCGAGACCGAGCGGCTTGATCTCGGCCGCATCATCGACGCGCTTGGCACACGGAGCTTCGGTCCCTTTCTGCTCTTGATCGGCGTGCTGCTCGTCTCCCCCCTCAGTGGCATTCCGGGTGTGCCAACCACCATGGGGATCGCGCTCGTTCTTACCTCGCTGCAGCTGCTGTTCGGGCGCAAGGTGTTCTGGCTGCCGCGCTGGCTGCTGTCCCGGTCCGTATCGACTGACCGGCTCCTTCGCGCGCTCAACTCGCTGCAGCGTCCGGCGCGTTACGTCGACTGGTTCCTGCGGCCGAGGCTGAGCTTCCTTGTCGCCAACGGGGGGACGATCGGTATCGCCCTCACGTGCGTGATGCTGGGACTCATGATGCCCGTGATGGAGGTGGTGCCGTTCTCCGCGACGGCGGCGGGACTGAGCGTAGTGCTCTTCGGGCTGGCAATGGTGTCGTTCGACGGCGTGTTCGTCCTGCTCGCCGTGGCGTACCTGGTGTCGGTCGGCTGCCTTGCCCTCGGCGGACTGGCCTGACCGGAGCCCCACAAGGTCCCGTTGCGGGGCCGCGGGGGAGGGCCTGCCGCCCGGATCAGTCCTGTCGCACGCAGTCGATGAAGTAGCGGGTCCCGTCGTCGGACTCCTCGGCGACGAGTCCGTGCACGTCGGTCTCGAAGCCGGGCATCTGCCGGTTGAAGTGTCGCACGAACCGCAGGTACTCGACGATGCGGGCATTGAAGCGCTCGCCGGGGATCAGCAGGGGGATGCCGGGCGGGTAGGGTGTGACCAGCGACGCGGTGATCCGTCCCTCGAGATCGTCGATCGAGACCCGTTCGATCTGCTTTCTCGCCATCTTCGACCAGGCATCGGCCGGGCGCATGGCCGGCTCGATGTTGGAGATGTACATCTCGGTGGTCAGCCTGGCGACGTCGTGCTCGCGGTAGACGGCATGGAGCTTCTCGCAGAGATCGCGCAGCCCGACCCGCTCGTAGCGCGGGTGCTTGTTGACGAACTCCGGCATGATCCGCCACAGCGGCTGGTTGCGCTGGTACTCGTCCTTGAACTGCTGCAGCGCGGTCAGGAGCGTGTTCCAGCGGCCCTTGGTGATGCCGATGGTGAACATGATGAAGAAGCTGTAGAGGCCGGCCTTCTCGACGACCACGCCGTGCTCGGCCAGATAGCGGGTGACGATCGCCGCCGGGATGCCCCAGTCGTGGAAGTCGCCGTCGACGTCGAGGCCCGGCGTGATGATGGTCGCCTTGATCGGGTCGAGCATGTTGAACCCGGTCGGCACCTGCCCGAAGCCGTGCCAGCGGTCGTCCTCGTGCAGCATCCAGTCATCGCGCGTGCCGATGCCTTCCTCGGGGATGGCATCCGGCCCCCAGACCTTGAACCACCAGTCGTCGCCGTACTCGGCATCCACCTTCTGCATGGCGCGACGGAAGTCCATCGCCTCGAAGATCGACTCCTCGACCAGGGCGGTGCCGCCCGGCGGCTCCATCATCGAGGCGGCTACGTCGCAGGAGGCGATGATCGCGTATTGCGGCGAGGTCGACGAGTGCATCAGGTAGGCCTCGTTGAACACGTCCTGGTCGAAACGCTCCTTCTCGCAGTCCTGCACCAGCACCTGGGAAGCCTGCGACAGGCCGGCAAGCAGCTTGTGGGTCGATTGGGTCGAGTAGACCACCGAGTCGTCACAGCGCCGCCGGTCGGCCCCGATGGCGTGGTAGTCGCCGTAGAAGTCGTGGAAGGCGGCGTGCGGCAGCCAGGCCTCGTCGAAGTGCAGCACCTCGACGAAGCCGTCGAGCTCGTCCTTGATCTCCTCGACGTTGTAGAGGATGCCGTCGTAGGTCGACTGGGTGATGGTCAGGATCTTGGGCTGCTGGTCGTCGGCCTTGCCCGCGAACGGGTGTTCGGCAATCTTCTTCTCGATGTTCTCCCTGGAGAACTCGCTGCGCGGGATCGGGCCGATGATGCCGTAGTGGTTGCGCGTCGGCATCAGGAACACCGGGATCGCCCCGGTGAGGATGATCGAGTGCAGGATCGACTTGTGGCAGTTGCGGTCGACCACCACCACGTCCCCGGGAGCGACGTTCGAGTTCCAGACCATGCGGTTGGACGTCGAGGTGCCGTTGGTGACGAAGAACAGGTGGTCCGCGTTGAAGATGCGCGCGGCGTTGCGCTCCGAGGCGGCCACCGGGCCGGTGTGGTCGAGCAGCTGGCCGAGCTCGTCGACGGCGTTGCAGACGTCGGCACGCAGCAGGTTCTCGCCGAAGAATTGGTGGAACATCTGGCCCACCGGGCTCTTGAGGAAGGCCACCCCGCCGGAATGCCCCGGGCAGTGCCAGGAGTACGAGCCGTCGGCGGCGTAGCCGGTCAGCGCGCGGAAGAACGGCGGGGCGAGCGAGTTGAGGTAGCTGCGCGCCTCGCGGATGACGTGACGTGCGACGAACTCGGGCGTGTCCTCGAACATGTGGATGAAGCCGTGCAGCTCCTTCAACACGTCGTTGGGCAGGTGGCGGCTGGTGCGGGTCTCGCCGTAGAGGAAGATCGGGATGTCGGCGTTGCGAAAGCGGATTTCCTGGATGAAATTGCGCAACTGCACGATCACCTCGAGCGACTCGTCGACCGGCTCGTTGCCCCCGTGGAACTCCTCGTCGTCGATCGAGATGACGAAGGCCGACACCCGGCTCTGCTGCTGAGCGAATGCCGCGAGATCGACGTAACTGGTCACCCCGAGCACTTCCTCGCCCTCGGCACGGATCGCGTCGGCCAGTGCGCGGATGCCGAGACCGGAGACGTTCTCGGAACGGAAATCCTCGTCGATGATGACGATGGGGAAGCGGAAGATCATGGGAGTGGCAACCTCGAAACCCGCAAGTGGCTGATCGGACGACGAAATCGGACGGACCGCGCTGTCTGTCGCCAATGGCAAAACCCGGGGCAGGGACCCCGGGCGGAACAACCTCGAATTCTACACCATACTTCTGTGTCCGACCGGGCCGGAAACCGCGACGGGCGGCGGCTCCGGTGGCCGGGAAATCCGTCGGATGTCGGTCGCGGCTCTGTGGCCCGACCGGGTGGGCATATCCTTAGGGGGCGGAGCGGGAGGGCAACGCCCGAACCTTTCGCTACATGGGTGCAATGATGTCTAATTCATCTCCGCACGAACCAGGATCTACCG
>NZ_JBKGYT010000013.1:0-29724 GCF_046545975.1 Guyparkeria sp.
CCCTCGCGCAATCCCGCCACCGGGGGCACCGGACTGGGCCTGACCATCGCCCGCGAAATCGCCCGCGGACACGGGGGCGATATCCGGCTGGCCAATCACGACGACGGGCTGACCGTCACCGTGACCCTGCCGCGCGCCCCGATCCCAGCGAGCGGGGACCTCGAAGAACCGTCATGAATCGCCTCCGGCGATCGTGCAGGGTTTCCTTCAGAGACTGCGCAGGAACGTCAGCAGCGCCTCGCGCTCCTCGGCGGTCATCCGGCGGAAGGACTCGCGGGCCGGCTCGGCCTCGCCGCCGTGCCAGAGGATCGCCTCGGCCAGCCCGCGGGCGCGCCCGTCGTGCAGGTAGAAGCGGTGTCCGGTGACCAGCTCGTTCAGCCCGATGCCCCAGAGCGGCGGGGTCCGCCACTCGCGCCCGGTCGCCTCGAAGTCGCCCCGTCCGTCGGCCAGTCCCTCGCCCATGTCGTGCAGCAGGAAATCCGAGTACGGCGCGATCTCGCGGTTCGACAGCAGCTCGATGCCGTCCGGGTGCTCGCCGGTGGCCACCTTCGGCCGGTGACAGGCCGCGCAGCCGGCCTGCTCGAACAGCCGCTCGCCGCGCCGGACCTCGGGGTTGTCGACGAATCGCCGCGACGGCACGGCCAGGGCCTGGGTGTAGAAGGTCACGTCCCCCAGGATGCGTTCGCCGGCCTCGGGATCGGGGCGCCCGGTCCGGCTGTCCCAGCCCAGCTCGGGGTCGTCATCGGCCCCGTCCCGGTTGACCCTCGCGCCCTCGGACTCCGTGGGGAACACGGTGTTGGTCACGCCCATGTCCTGGTGATAGGCACCCGCGTTCTGCTGGCGCAGCGAGGGGTTGTTGGCCTTCAGGCCGATCCGGCCGATGACCCGCTCGCCGCTCTCGACGTCGAGCACCCGGTTGACCCGCCCGCTGATGCCGTCGCCGTCGGCATCGTCCGGGTCGGCCCAGCGACGCAGGGTCTCCGCGTCGATCGCCTCGATGTAGCCGCGCCCGTGGATCGGTGGCGCGACCCGCGGCGAGATCTGGATGTCCTCGACGGTGTAGCCGGCCTCGGCCAGTGCCTCGGGATCGGCCAGATCCTCCAGTTCGAACTCGGGCCAGCGCAGCTCGTAGGGGGTACCGTCCGCATACTCTCCTGTCTTCGTGCGCCAACGCACCGTGACATCCGCCTCGGGCACCGCCCCGTCCACCGCCTGCTGCTGGAGTTGCGTGCCCATGCCCGGCACCGGGATCGGCCCGGTCTCGGGGTCGTTGCCCACGCTCACGCGCAGGAACATCGACTCGGTATCCGCGAGATTGCTGCGACCGTCCGCCGGATGGGGTGGCGGCGCGCCCCGCGAGTCGCGGGGATGACAGGCCTCGCAGCTCGAGGCGTTGAACACCGGCCCCAGCCCGGGACGAATGGCATTACCGCTGGAGACGAACGGCGTCTCGAAGTCGGCATCCCCGCGGGTAAAGCGGGCCACGTCCTCGTCCGACAGCCCCGGCAGCGGATGCGAGAATGCGTTGCTGGTGGCCGAATCGACCGTCACCGGCGGACGCTCCCCGGCCTGCCCCGCCACGGCGAACGCCACGACCGACGGCAGCAACAGCCAGCGCAGGCCAGGACCGCGGCCCACGATGCGCCCTCCTCGATACGAACGCCTCATGTCGCCCTTCCTCACTCGAGGGCAGCGGCCAGTCGCGCCCGCAGGTCACTCACGGCATCGACCGCCGCGCTGACCTGTTTTTCATGAACCGGCTTGCCGTCGGCGACCACCTCGGCGAAGGCGAGTTGCCCGCTGGCATCGGCGCTCTCTCCGATCGCCTCGATCCACCCCAAGGCCACCAGCAAGGCCCGGTCGACCGCCTCGACGTCCGCGTCGTTCGCCGCGGCCAGTGCCCGCAACCCGTGACCGGAATCGACACCGTCGAGCGAGCCGAGCCAGAGGTTGCGGATGCCCGTGACGTTGTTGTGCATGTCGGCGCGGGTATTGCGCGCGTAAGGGGACTCCACGCCGTCCGGGCGGCCCGATTCGAGCGGTTCGCCCAGCTTGGCGGCGGCCAGCTCGTCGGCGATCGCGTCCATGCCCTCGGCCAGCTCCTGCAATGCGCCCCGCACGGCCGGGTACAGCCGCGAGTCTGGCGTGCCCGCCGCGCCAAGCTGACGTGCGTGGCCGTCGTCGCCCTGCCAGGCGGCGGCCATGGCCGTGGCGTGGTCGTTCAGGTCGCCGCTCAGCGAGACCAGCAGGGTGCGCTGGCGCGGGGCGTCCGCCAGGCGGTTCGCGGCCGTATCGGCGGACTCGCGTCCCTCGTCCACCGGCTGCTGCCAGAGGAGGTATTCGATGGCATGGAAGCCCTTTGTGTCGCCGTCGAGCCCATCCACCGCCGCGCTATCCAGCGGGGCGTTGCCGTCGATCAGCCCGTCGAGCTCGCGCAGGTCGATCGGCCAGGAGTCCATGGCCGGGTCGTGACCGTCAGTATCCACCGGACCGAACAGGTGCGCCTCGCCGGTCTCCCAGTCGGCACGCGCCGCCCGCCAGGCCGCCCGGGCGGCGATCACGTTCTCGGCGACGGGGTCCTCCTCGAGTGCGGCCAGTCGCGCCTCGAGCCGCTCCGTGGCGTCGGCCAGGCGGGCATAGTTGCGGGCGATGACGTGCGTGGCGGTGTGGTCCAGCACGGCCTTTGCATCCATGTCGCCGGACGCTGCCTGCACGGACGGCACACCCAGCGCCAGCCCGCAGGCGAGCGTCAGGGTGGCGAGGCGGAAGGACTTCGGGTTTCGGGTCATGTCGTTCATGCGATGTTCCTCGTAATGCGATGGTGCCGGTCGGGAGGCGCTCAGAAGGTGACGGCGAGCTGCGTGGTGAAGGTGCCGGCCGACTCGCCGGTGCCGCCGTCGGCCACGGCGTAGTCCTCGTCAGCGGCGTATTCGAAGGAAAGTGCGGTGCGCGGGAAGATCTCGACCGAGAGCGCGGCGATCACGCGGCTTTCCGGCAATTCGAGGGCCAGGGCCTCGTCGGTACCCTGGTAGCCAATGCCGGCGCGGGCCGGCCGGCCGATCAGGTCGAAACCGTAGCTCGCCTCGACATTCCAGGCGGCCGGCCGGGCTCCGTCGCCGTCGAAGGCCAGTTCGGCGGCGTCGAAGGAATCGCTGGCGGTGAGGTACTCGCCCACCAGCATCGCCTCGCCGAGACCGAGCGTGGCACTGGCGGTCCAGGCGCCGACCTCGTCGGTGCTTTCCTCGATGGTTCCCTCGATGGCATCGGACTCGCCCAGGCTGTTCATGTAGCCGGCGGACAGTGCCAGTTCGGCTTCGCCGACGTTGCCCGCCCAGCCGGCGGTCGCACCGACGTTGTCCACCTGGTTCTGGTCGTCGAGGTCACCGTTGAAGGCGTAGACCTGGGCATTGAAGCCGCCCTGGCCGACACCCGCGGCGATCGCGGTCTCGCGGGTCTCGCCCAGTTCGAGGGTGAGCGGGTCGGAGACCATGGCGGTCTCGTACACGCCGAACGGCACGTAGAACTGGCCGGCACGCGCCGACCAGACGCCCTCCTCCGAGCCGAGCATGACGCTCGCCGTGTCGATCTCCAGCGGGGTGTCGTTCTCCTCGTAGAGCGTCGAGACCTCGGCGGTGATCCACTCGTTGATCGCCGCCTCGAGACCCAACGCCCCGGTGGCAAGCACGATGTCGCTCTCGTCGCTGCCAGTGAAGGGGCTTGCCTGATAGGCCTCCACCTCGACGGCGCCGCCGACGTTCACCTGCGGGTAGCGCTCCGACTCGTCGACCTTGTCGTCCACCGGCTGGGCCATGGCCGCCTGAGAGACCATGGCGAGGGATACGGCGGCCGCCAGCCGACCGTGATGCGTGATCCGTTTCATGTCCATTCCTCGATGTCCCTGGGTCCGGGAGGACCCGTTGCATTCGAGGGCTGGCTGGCGACGGCTGGCTTGCCCCGTTCTATCGTCGGAGCAGGACGAACACCTGCTCCATGAGCAAGCATCTTAAATGCGAATCGTTCCTAGTTCAACTCGTATTCGTTTCGGTATTCGCAGTGCCTGCCGGGCCGGTTTGCCGGGTGGCGCTTTCAGACAGGCGGCCCATCGGGCAGCACGGGGAAGGAAGGATCGAAAAGGCAGGTCAGTCGTCGGTCGGAGCGCCGCTGCGCTTGCGGTGTGGCCCGTAGATGGCGGCCAGTGCCAGCACGATGCCGGAGACCGTGGCGATCATGCCCGCGGCGCTCACCGCGTCGTCGGCACCGAACCAGAGCGGGCCGTGGCCGGCAAGCACGTAACCGATCACCGCGGAGAACACGGCGAAGGCCACCGACCAGAGCACCTGTACTTCCAGGCGATTGGTCATCAGGCGGGCGGCGGCCGGCGGGCAGATGAACATGGCGATGACAATGATCGAGCCGACCGCATCGAAGGCCGCCACCGCGGCCACGGCGGCCACGATCACCAGAGCCAGGCCGAGGGCGTTTGTGCGCATGCCGAGCACGCGGGCAAACCCCTCGTCGAAGGTGGAGATCTTCAGCGGGCGCCAGAAGAGCAGCGTGAAGAGCAGGACACCCAGGCAGACGATGGCGATGCGCGGCAGTTCGGGCGGCAGGCCCGCGAGGGCCGCCGGGTCGAGCAGGGACCCCCAGCCCTCGGCCTCCACCCAGATCAGGCTCTCGAGGTTCCCGTACAGTGCGTGCTCGACGTCCAGGTGCACCGAGGAAGTGTCGGACTGCTCGAGCAGCAGCACGCCGGCGGCGAACAGCGCGGTAAAGGCCACGCCCATCGCCGCACCCGGCTCGATGCGGCCCAGGCGCCTGATCGCCTCGATCAGGATGACGGCCACGATGGCCGCCCCCGCCGCGCCCAGCATCATGGGAATCGAGCCGACCACCCCGGTGAGCAGGAACGCCACCACGATCCCCGGCAGCACCACGTGGCTGATCGCGTCCCCGATCAGGGCCTGTCGGCGCAGCACGAGGAAATTGCCCGGCAAGGCGCAGGCGATAGCGGCAAGCACCCCGATCAGCAGCGGCACGAGCGAGAGCATGACGAATTCGCTTCCCATCACGCGCTCACCCCGCAATCCCCTGCGATCCGTCGGTCGATGTCACGGATCTCGTCATCGGTCAGCCATTGTTCGATCGGCGTGAGCCCGTCGTAGCGGGCCGCCACGGATTCATGCGAGTGCAGTCGACGCGCGATCGCCCAGCGCGCCTCGTCACGGCAGGCCTTCGCCGCTCTCGCACGGCCCTTCTCCGTCGCCACGCCGTCGGGACGGGCAAGGCCTTCACGCACCAGGAGGGACAGGGTGAATCGCTCGTAGATCGGCTGGTCCTGAGCCAGCGACAGCAACCCCTGGCGCAGGTGGATCCGCCGCTGCTGGCGCCGGTGGCGCATGGCGGCCGCCACCACGCCGCGTCCCGGCGCGAGCAGCAGCGAGAGCACGAACAGCGCGAAGGCGGTGAGCACGATGATCGGTCCGGTCGGCAGCGCCGGGGCGGTCGCGGAGATGGCAGCGCCGACGAAGCCGGCCAGCCCGCCGACCAGCCCGGCGATCCAGACGACGCGCTCGGTCCGATCGGTCCAGAAACGGGCGGTCACCGGCGGAATGATGAGCAGGGCGACGATCAGCACCAGGCCGACCACCTTGAGGCCGATGATGGTCACCGCCAGCACCAGCCCCATCATCGCGAGATCGACATGGCGGACATTGACGCCGGCGGAGGCCGCGAAGCCCGGGTCGAACGCCACCATGGTCATGGGACGGCGCAGGACATACACCAGCGAGACCGCGATCGCCCCGCCCACGGCGATCAGCACCGCATCGCTGTAGACCATGCCCGCGGTCGCCCCGAGCAGCAGCTCCTCCAGTCCCGCCTGGCGCCCGATCGACATCGTCTGGATCACCGTGAGCAGCACCACACCGAAGCCGAAGAACACGGAAAGCACGGCGCCGATCGCCGCATCCTCGGCCAGGCGGGTGTGGCGGGTCAGCCAGTGCATCGCCAGCAGGCCCACGGCGGCGCTGAAGGCCGCGCCGACCAGCAGGCCGGCGAGATTCCGTCCCTCCCCACCGAGGGCCACCATCACGATGAACGCCAGCCCCACGCCGGGAAGGGTCGAGTGGCTGATGGCATCGGATACCAGCGCGCGCTTGCGCAGGAACAGGAAGGTGCCGGATGCCCCGGCGGCCAGCCCCAGCAGGCCGGCGCCGACGGCTACCAGGGTGGCGTTGTAGCCGAGCTGGAGGGTAAGGGCCTCGAGCAGCATCAGTGGCCACCGAGCTGAAGCTGGTCGATCTGTGCGGTGGCCAGGCGGCCGCCGTAGGCACGCTGCAGGTTGTCCTCGGTGAAGGCCTCGGCCACGGGCCCCTCGGCCACCTTGCGGACATTGATCAGCAGGACATGGTCGAAGTAGTCGTTGACCGTGGAGAGGTCATGGTGGACGACCACCACGGTACGGCCCTCGGCCTGCAGCGACTTGAGCACCTCGACGATGGCCCGCTCGGTAGCGGCGTCCACGCCGGCGAACGGCTCGTCGAGCAGGTACAGGTCGGCCCCCTGTGCCAGTGCACGGGCGAGGAACACCCGCTGCTGCTGCCCGCCGGAAAGCTGGCCGATCTGCCGGTCGGCGAATTCCTTCATCCCCACCCGGTCGAGGCAGTCGAGCGCCCGGGCACGGTGGCGATCACGCACCAGCCCCAACAACCCGAGTTCGCGGGCCATCCCCATCAGCACCACGTCGATCACGCGGGTGGGGAAATCCCAGTCCACCGTGGCACGCTGCGGGACGTAGGCGATCCGGTGACGGGCCCGCGGCAACGGTTCGCCGAAGACCGTCACCGTGCCGGACAGCCGTGGAATGATGCCGAGCGTCGCCTTGAGCGTGGTGGACTTGCCGGCGCCGTTCGGCCCGATGATGGCCGTCATGGAACCCGGCTCCACGGTCATGTCCAGCGAGAACACCGCCGGTTTCTGTCCGTACGCCACCGTCAGCCCACGGACCGCCAGCGGCTTGTCCGCCAGCTCCGGCAGTCGGCGTTTCCCCTGGGCGGCGCTTCTCAGTGCATCAAGCATCCGGTTTCATCCTTTCTCGGCAAGGCACACCACCGGCGACGGGCACGGCGATCATCGGCCCGCCAGGCGGTCCTGCATGCCGCCTGCCGGTGCCTCGCCCCCGAGCGCACGGGTGATCGTGGTGACATTGTGATCGATCATGCCGATATAGGTACCCTCGTAGGAACCGTCCGGCCCCATCGCATCGGAGAACAGCTCCCCGCCAAGCGAGATTTCCTGCCCCCGGGAGGCCGCTCCCTCGATCAGCGCGCGGATGTTGCGGTCGGACACGGAGCTTTCCACGAACACCGCCTGCACGTCACGATCGACCAGCATGTCGACCAGTGCACGGATGCGGGACAGTCCGGCCTCGGATTGCGTCGAGATACCCTGGATGCCGACCACCTCGAAGTCGTACGCACGGCCGAAGTAACCGAAGGCGTCGTGGGCGGTCAGCAGCACCCGGCCCTCGGCGGGCACGGTGGCCGTCGCCTCTCGGGCATAATCGGCCAGGCGGTCGAGCTCGTCGAGATAGGCATCGGCGTTCCTGCGGAAGGTCTCCGCCGACTCCGGTCGCGCCTCGACCAGGGCATCGCGGACGACGAGCACCACCTGCGACCACAACTCGGGATCCATCCAGACATGCGGGTCGTTCCGGTCGTCGTGGTCGGCGTGCGCGAGAAGATCCTGCCTCGGCAGGGATTCCGCCACGGCGACCACGGACTGGCGACGGGCGAGCTTCTCGAGAAAACCCTCCATCTGTGCCTCGAGATACAGGCCGTGCCAGAGCACCAGGTCCGCGCGTGTCATCGCCACGATATCGGACCGCGTCTGGCGATAGCCATGCGGGTCGACGCCGGGGCCCATGAGCGCCCGGACTTCCACCCGGTCGCCACCGACCTCGCGGACCGCGTCGGCGATCATCCCCGTGGTCGCGACCACCTCGAGGCGCTCCCCGGCCTGCGCCGTGCCGAAGAGGCACAGCAGACCGGCCAGCGACATCACCACCGCGCGCCACCACGCAACCAGCGAACCCGTTCCCATTCTCGATTCCCCTTCGTCGCCTCTCCGAGTCCGCGATCGCCCCGTCTGCACATCACGGCCACAGAGAAGAATTAGCCTAATCTAACTTTGCAGGAAAATTACCGCCTGACCCCGCATCGTGTCAATGGGACGGTCGCCATTGCCCGTGGCGAGCGATGGCCCGAGCAATTACATGACGACGTCAGTGGAGATACCGAGGAGACGGGTGGCCGACGACGTCGGCCTTCAGATCCGGGGCTCGCGCACCCGCAGGGCAGCCTGTCCGGTCTCGGTCGACAGGCTGTTGATGATGTGACAGAAGAGTTCGGCGGTCTTCTGCGCATCGTACAGGGCGCCATGCGCCCGGCTGTTGTCCCAGTCGAACCCGGCGGCCGTGACCGCCTTGGCGAGCACGGTCTCGCCGACGGCCACCGCGGCGGCGGTGACCGTGTCCAACGTGGAAAACGGATGGAAGGGATTGCGCTTGTAGCCGGTGCGCTCGCAGGCGGCCTTGACCACGGCGAGGTCGAACGGCGCGTTGTGCCCCACCAGGATCGCGCGACGCGCATTCAGCGCCTTTACCTGGCGCCGGATCGGCCGGAAGAAGGCATCCAGGGCAGCGCGCTCCTCCATCGCCTCGCGCTCGGGATCAGACGGGTCGATGCCATGGATCTTGATCGAGACAGGGTCGACCGCCGTCAGGGCGCTCGGGTGCACCGACACGGCGATCTCCTCGGCGGGATACAGCCGCCCGTGCTCGTCGACGTCCAGCAGCACGGCCGCCAGTTCCAGCAGGGCGTGCCCCTGCGGGTCGAGCCCGCCGGTCTCGACGTCCACGACCACGGGGACGAAGCCGCGAAAGCGGCGCGCGATGTTGGGAGGTTCCTGCTCGGTCCGCTCTGCACTCATGACGGCCGGCTCAGTCCAGTCCCAGACGGCGAGCCCAGGAGGTGACGGTGTTGTGCATCAGCATGGCGATGGTCATCGGCCCGACCCCGCCGGGCACCGGCGTGATGAACCCGGCCCGCTCGGCCGCGGCCTCGAAGTCGACGTCACCGTGCAGCGAGCCGTCCTCGCGCCGATGGATGCCCACGTCGATGACGATGGCCCCGTCCCGGATCCACTCGCCCTTGACCAGCCCGGGCTTGCCCGCAGCCACCACCACCAGGTCCGCACGGCGGACATGAGCGGCCAGATCGTCCGTGAAGCGGTGACAGACCGTCACGGTCGCGCCGGCCAGCAGCAGCTCGAGCGCCATGGGACGGCCGACGATGTTCGATGCCCCCACGACCACCGCCTCCAGGCCGTGCAGGTCGCGGCCGGTTTCCTCGAGCAGGCGCATGACGCCATAGGGCGTGCAGGGACGCAGGCCGGGCCGGCGGATGGCCAGCCGGCCGATGTTCGCCGGGTGGAACCCGTCGACATCCTTGTCAGGGTCGATGCGGTCGATGATCGAGTCGGCGCTCAGGTGCTCGGGCAGCGGCAGTTGCACCAGGATGCCGTCGACCCGCTCGTCGGCATTGAGCTCGTCGACCAGCGCGTCGAGCTCGGCCTGGGTGACCGACTCGTCCAGATCGTGCGAGTACGAGGCGATGCCGAGCTTGGCGCAGGCCTTGCGCTTGTTGGCCACGTACACGGACGAGGCCGGATCCCCGCCCACCTGCACCACGGCCAGCCCGGGTGAACGGTGCCCGCTCTCGGTATGGGCGGCGATCGTCTCGGCCAGCCCGGCGCGCACGGTGGCGCCAACGGCTCGCCCATCAAGGAGTCTTGCAGTCATGGGACATGGTCACGTGCGGGGAAAGGCGTGATTGTCGCATGCACCCCGGACGGACTCAATCAGGCAAGGAGCGAGGGAACCTCTAGGGAGAAGCATCGATAGTAGGGAGGCCGCCCATTCGACGGCAACGGAGCGGAACGCTCGGGTATTGACGGGAAGGCGCGGGTGCCCTGGACGGTCAGGCGGGGACGGTCAGCCGGCGACGTCCGCCGGCAGGAGCATGTCGCGCGCGACGCGACCGTCCCGGGTACGCCGCATCGGCGGCAGGGCGTCGAGGATCTGCCGGCCGTAGCCCTTGGTCTGCAGGCGGGGATCGCAGAGCACCATCACGCCGCGGTCGCCGGTGTCGCGGATCAGGCGCCCCACGCCCTGCTTGAGGGTGATGATCGCCTCGGGCAGGGCCATGTGGACGAACGGCACCAGCCCCTTGTCCTTGAGGCGCTGCTCGCGCGCGGCGCGCACCGGGTCGCCCGGGGCGGCGAAGGGAATGCGATCGATCATCACCAGCGAGAGCGCCTCGCCACGCACGTCCACGCCTTCCCAGAAGCTCTGCGTGCCCAGCAGCACGCCGTTGCCGGCCTGGCGGAACTCGTCGAGCAACGCGGACTTCGAACGCGTGCCCTGCACGAACAGCGGCAGCTCGGTGAGGTGCTTGCCGAGTGTCTCTGCGGCGAGTTTCAGCGCGCGGTGCGAGGTGAACAGCAAAAAGGCTCGGCCACCGCTGGCCTTGAGTAGCGGGTAGACGGCCCGCAACGCGGCCAGCGTGTGTTCGGTGGCCCCGTCGCGGCCCGCCGGCTCGGGCAGGTTCGGCGGGAGATAGAGCACGGCCTGGCTGGCGAAATCGAACGGCGACTCGACCTGCTCGCAGCGGGCATCGTCGAGGTTCATGCGCCGGGTGAAGTGGGAGAAATCCCGGCCGGCGGCCAGGGTTGCCGAGGTCATGATCCACGCCCGCGGGGCCGACTCGACGTGCGACTTGAGCTGCCCGGCGGCGTTGACCGGCGTGGTGTGCAGGGTGAACGAGCGCGTGCGCCGCTCCACCCAGCGCACGGCGTGCCCGTCCGCCTCCGACCGGCCCTCGCGGAACGCCCCCAAGTCATCCCGCAACTGCCGTGCCCGGCCCAGCAGGCTGGCAAGCCCCTTGCCCCGCGGGGCGCCGATCTCCAGTTCGGCGACCAGCCGGTCGAGGGCGGCGGCCAGCTCGTCGAGTCGATCGACCACCCCCTGGTTCTCCGAAAGCTCCGCCCAGGGCAGGCGATCGGCCTCGATGCGCCCCAGCGCCTCGACCACCGGGTCGATCGAGCGCTTGAGCGCCTCGGCGGCATCCAGCAGACCGAGCTGGTCGCGCGCCTCGTGCTTCTGCTCGGTACGGGTGTCCTGTGCCAGTTCGCGCACCTGCCGCGAGCCGACCGACTCGCCGAAGAACATCGAGGCGATCTCGGGGATCTGGTGCGCCTCGTCGAGCACCACTACGTCGGTGTCGGGCAGCAGCTCGGCGAAGCCGGTCTGCCGCAGGGCGAGATCGGCACAGAACAGGTGGTGGTTGATCACCACGATGTCCGCCTTCTGCGCGCGCTCGCGGGCCTTGACCACGAAGCACTCGTCATAGAGGGGGCACTCGCGCCCCAGGCAGTTGTCGTTGGTGGAGGTGACCAGCGGCCAGATGTCGTGATCGTCACCGACCTCGACGCAGTCGGCCCGGTCGCCGTCGAGCGTCCGCTCGCCCCAGTCCCGGATTGCCTGCAGCGCCCGGGCGTCTTCCCGGCGCGGCAGCTGCGCCTGCTCGGTCGCCAGGTCGAGCCGGTACTTGCACAGGTAGTTCGCGCGCCCCTTGAGCAGCGCCACGCGTGTATTGACCCCCAGCAGGTCGCGCAACTGCGGCAGGTCGCGGTCGAACAGCTGGTCCTGCAGGTGCTTGGTGCCGGTGGATATCAGGGCACGCTTGCCCGAGAGCAGTACCGGGGCGAGGTAGCCGAAGGTCTTGCCGACACCAGTGCCGGCCTCGAGCACCAGGGTGTGCTGGTCGGTGATCGCGTCCCGGATCAGCTCGGCCATCCGGCGCTGGCCGGGACGCGGCTGGTAGCCGGAGAACGCCCCGGCCAGCCTGCCCTCCTCGCCGAAGACCTCGTCGAGACCGAGGCGGGCCTGTTCGCTCATGCGGGCAGGCGAATGACGCCGCGGCTGACCGACTCGCTGCCGGCGCGCTCCTCGGCCTCGCGGGCACCGTCCTCGTCCCCCTGGGCCCGGCGTGCCTTGGCCACCAGCTTCCACGCGGCCGACAGCGTGGCGTTGTCCCGGGCGTGCTCGACGGCCCGCAGGGCCAGCTGTTCGGCCTGCTCAGGCTGATCCTGCGCCAGGCGAAGCTGGGCGAGATCGAGCCACAGGCGCGCGTTGTCGGACTCGATCTGGACGGCGCGCTCCAGCGTCGATTGGGCGCCGGCGAGATCTCCCGATTCCCGGCGTTCGTCGGCCTGGCGCACCAGGGCCATGACGGCGGGCGAGGTGCCCGACTCCTCTGCCTCCTCGTCACGCTCGCTGGGCAACTCCTCTTCGTCGAGATCCGGACTCTCCAGCGGAGTGGAACGCACCTCGGGCCTGGGCTCCTCCTTCGGCGCCTCCTTTCTCTCAGGCTCGCTCGATTCGGGCGGCGGTGTCATCGGCGCGCAGGCGGTTACGAGAAACCCGCCCGACAGGAAAACCGCCACGCGAAGGGAAAGACCTCGAAAAAGGAAGTGGCTGATCGGCTTTTTACTGTCCATTACTCGATACCTGAAATGTCTCGGAATTCGCGCTTATCGTAACCCGGCGACCGCCGACGGCGGGAGGCGGAAATCGTCGCGACCGGCTGGGGACACCGCTCAACGGAACCAGTTCCAGATGCCACCGCTCCCCTCGTCGTCGCCTGACCCCCCTTCGCAGTTCCCGGCGCGCTCGGGCAGGTGCGAGGCAATGAACGGCAGGGATTCGCCGGTACAGCGTTCCGGCACGACGAACCGCCGCTCGGAATCGACCTTGGCAAAACGCACTCCCCGCGGCGGAGCCATGTCGCGCGGCTGGTTATCGAGCCGCGCGAATGCCTCGCCCCAAAGCGGCAGCGCCGACGACGATCCGGTCAGGTTGGCCGAACCATCGTCATCGCGCCCCACCCAGATCGCGCCGACGCGGTTGCCGGTGAAACCGGCGAACCAGGCATCGCGGCCGTCGCTGGTGGTTCCGGTCTTGCCCCCCACGCCCACGGAGGGCGAAATCATCTGGTTCAGGCGGGTCGAGGTGCCTTCGGCCACCACCGTCTGCAGCCCGTATTGCAGCAGGTAGAGCGGTTCACGTTCGGCGGCGCGCCGGACGTCGAGCGAATACCTCGACAACGGCTCGCCGTCACGATCGACCACGCTGCGGATGGCGCGCAGCGGTGTCATGAATCCGTCCGCCGAGAGTGTCTGGTACATCTGCGCGACCTCCAGTGGCGTCATGCCCATGGCGCCAAGGAGCATCGACGGGTAGAGCGTTGACGGCCGCGACCCGCCCAACCGCTCGATCGTATCGGCGACCGATTCCAGCCCGACATCCAGCCCAAGTTGCACGGTGGGTATGTTGCGCGAATGGGCCAGTGCCTCGATGAGCGGCGTCGGGCCGTGAAACTCGCCACTGTAGTTCTTCGGCTTCCAGTCCTCCGATCCGGCTTGTGCCACCGAAATCGGCTCGTCGGTGAGCTGGGTGATCAGGTTGTACTCGGCCGGCCGCGACAAGGCTGTCAGATACACCGCCGGCTTGATCAGCGAACCGACCTGACGGCGGGCATCCAGGGCCCGGTCATATCCCTCGTGCTGCGTTTCCCGCCCGCCGATCATCGCCTCGATCTCGCCGGTGCTGACCGATGCGATCACCCCGGCGGTCTGGAGTACACCCTGCTCGAGACCTCGATCGGCTTCGACATCGTCGAGACGGCCCGTGCTCTCCTCCAGCGCCTCCTGCACCCGGGGGCGCAGGGTGGTGAAGATCTTCAGGCCGCGCGTCTTGAGATCGTCCGCGTCGTACTGCTCGGTCAGCTGCCGACGCACCAGGTCGACGAAGGCCGGGTGCCGAGCCCGCGATCCGGCCGCGTCGAGCACGCCCAGCGGCCGTCCCTGCCATTCGGCGCCGGTGGTCGGATCGGTCACGCCCAGGTCGATCATCACGTCGATAACGACATTGCGTCGTGCCAGCGCCCGCTCGGGGTGGCGGCGCGGATTGTAGTAGTTCGCGCCCTTGACCATCCCCACCAGCAGGGCGATCTGTTCGGGCTCGAGCTCGTCGATCGGACGGCCGAAATAGAAGCTCGAGGCCAGACCGAAGCCGTGGATCGCGCGGCCGCCATCCTGCCCCAGGTAGACCTCGTTGAGGTAGGCCTCGAGGATCTTGTCCTTGGGGTAATGCCACTCCATCTCCAGCGACATGATCATCTCGGCGAACTTGCGCCGATAGGTGCGGTCGTGGGTGAGGAAGAGGTTCTTGGCCAGCTGCTGGGTGATGGTGCTACCGCCCTGCACCCGGCCGCCGGAGATCAGGTTGGTGAGAAAGGCGCGCAGGATCGCCGTGGGCACCACGCCATGGTGCTCGTCGAAGGCGCGGTCCTCCACGGCCAGCAGGGTATCGAGCAGCAGGGGCGCCTCCTCCTTGACGTCCTCGATCGCGAGCAGCACCCGATCCTCGGCCCGGTTGGGGTAGAGCGTGCCGATCGAGCGCGGCTCCAGACGCACGATGCCGAGCGATTCGCCGTCCGGGTCGTCGAGCTCGATCACCTGGCCGCCGACGATACGCACATCGACCCGACGCGACGGCTGCTCGCCATCCGGGAAATCGAACGCTCGACGATGGAACGAGACCTGGTTGCCGCGCCGGTGGTACGTTCCGGTTTCGTCGAGGGAATCGGCGGCGACGTAATTGAGTCGCTTCAACGCAGCGGTCAGATCGTCGATGGTCATCGACTGGCCAACGTAGATCTCGTCGGGCGCGGCATAGACGGTCGCCGGCATGGTGAACAACGCACCCTCGAAACGCTCGGTGACCTTCTCGTTGAGATACCAGGCCCAGGCGGCCAGCAGCAGGGTACCGATCAGCGCGCCCGCGAGGACCAGCCTGATCAGCCAGCCCCTGAGCTTTCCACGGAAGGACGGCTGCCGGCGACCGGAACGCCTTGCCCCGCTCCGTCGGGCACTTCCCCGGGATGCGCCGGTCCTCCCGGTCGAGCGGGAATGACGTTTGCTCCCTGCCCTGCTCCTTGCCTTGCTACCCTTGCTGGATGCCACGTCGCGACCACACTGTTACACTTTTGGAATTGACTCCGGCCGCGGCATAACGCGGCCGGAGCGCCAGTCTATCAGTCCCGGAAGACCGGCGGGAGACGAGTAAGTTCGGTCTCCCGACCACGGGACAGACCGGCGTCACGAACGAGAATCATCACCGGGAGACCCCATGGCCGAGCAAAAACACGAGCGACTGGTCGAGCGCTTCAAGGCGAACCTGGCATCCGCCGACCCGTCGCTGGAACACCTCCAGACGCACATCTCCCACGTGTTCCTCACCGGCCCCTGGGCCTACAAGATCAAGAAGCCGATGAATTTCGGCTTTCTCGACTTCTCCAGCCTCGACCGCCGGCGACACTTCTGTCTCGAGGAACTGCGGCTCAATACCCGGCTGGCCCCGGACCTCTACGACGGCGTGCTGGGCATCGATGCCGAGGGCCGGCTGCTCGACGACCTCGAGGGCGCCGAGGAATACGTCATCCGCATGCAGCGCTTCGACCAGGCCGACCGGCTCGACAACGTCGCCGGACGGGCGGGGCTGGACGAGGCACTGGTCAACCGGATCGCCGACCGCATCGCCGAGTTCCACTCCCGTGCCGCGGCAGCCGACCCGACTTCGCGCTTCGGCGAGCCCGAGACGGTCTGGGCGCCGATGGAACAGAACCTCGAACAGATCGCGCCCTTCGTCGAGACCGACGAGGACCACGAACGCCTCGACCGTCTGGACAGGCTGTCCCGGGCGGCCTTCGAGGCTGCCCGTCCGGCCATCGACCGCCGCAAGCACGCCGGCCATGTGCGCGAGTGCCACGGCGACATGCACCTGGCCAACATGGCCCTGCAGGGCGACGACGTCACGATCTTCGACGGCATCGAGTTCAACGACGACTTCCGCTGGACCGACACCGCCAACGATCTCGCCTTCGCCCTGATGGACCTGCACAAGCGTCGACTAGTGGCCGCCGCCCGCCAGCTGCTCGACCGCTACCTCGAGATCAGCGGCGACTACGAGGCACTGCCCACCCTGCCCTTCTACCAGGGCTACCGGGCCGCCGTGCGCGCCAAGATCGCGCTGCTCGGCCTGCGCGACGACATGACGCCGGACGAGCGCGAGGCGGCCTGGGCGGACTTCCGTGACTACGTGGACCTTGCCTGCACCTTCTTCGAGCCGAGGCAGGGCGAGATCTTCATCACCATGGGCGCGAGCGGCAGCGGCAAGTCGCTGGCCAGCCGGGAGCTGGTGCTGGCTCGCGGTGCGGTCCGGGTACGATCGGACGCCGAGCGCCTGCGCCTGTTCTCCGACCCGGCCGAGCGCTACGCCCCCTTCGCCACCGACCAGACCTACGCCCGCCTCGAGGAGATCGCCCGCCTGGGTGCGGCATCCGGGTGGCCCATGGCCATGGACGCCACGTTCCTCGAGCGCGCGCGCCGAGACCGCTTCGAGCGGCTGGCCGACGAACTCGGCGTTCCCTACACCATCCTGTTCATCGAGTGCGACAACGAGCAGTTGCTCGAGTACCTGCGGGAACGCCGGGCCCATGGCAGCGACATCTCCGAGGCCGACGAACAGGTGCTCGAACACCAGTTGCAGAAGCTCGAGCCTCTGACACCGGACGAGGCGAAACACTGCCTGCGCCTGAAATGCGATGCTCCCTTCGGCCCGCAGATCGCCGAACGGCTGGATTGACCGGCATCAGGACCGTGCCCCGTTCGGCGAGGATGACGTGACGTCGGGGCACCTGTAGAGATTTCGCGGCTTTAGCCGCGAAGCGCGTCCGCCGTTACCTCGACCGCCGTGATTAGGCCGTCCTACTCCACCGGTTCGACCACCGCCCCACCACGAATGGCATCGACTGTCAGCCGGTACATGTCGATGTCCAGCGGGTGGTCATCGCCGCCGGCGAGCAGCTCGGCCGCTTCCGCCTCGGAGCGGGCCGTGCCGAGGTAGCGCCAGTGGCGAAACAGGTGGCGTTCCTCCAGCCCGTCCCGCAGTTCACGAATCGCCACCGCACCGGGGTAGGGCCAGGCCTCGAACGCCAGCGGCCCCAGGGCCTGCTTCAGGCGCAGCCGGTGGGCGATCTCGGGTTCCCGCCCGGCGCACAGCCCGCCGCACTGGCCGATCTGGTGGGCAAAGCAGGCCCGCCCCGCCCCCTTCTCCAGCCCCAGGTATTGCGGGCAGAGGCGGTACTCCTTGGCCAGCTCCCTCAAGCGCTCGCTGGCCTTCATCCGCGAGCGAAACACGCCATGTGCCCGGCCGAGCTCGGCCGGGTCGAGTGCATCGAGTTGCACCAGCGTCGGCGGCGCGCCCGCCTCGTCGTCCCAGTACCAGGCCAGCAGGCCCCGGCGCGCCCGCAGGCGGCGGTTGAAGATCGGCTGCTCGCGCTTGACCAGGCGGGCCTCGGTGAGCAGCGCCCCGATCTCGCCGGCGGTCTCGATCCAGTCGATGTCATGCGTCTGCTGGGCGATGCGCATCTCGCGGTCGTTGCGGTGATCGTCGGCGAAGTGCGAACGCACCCGCGAGCGCAGGTTGACGCTCTTGCCCACGTACAGAAGCGCCCCCTCCTCGCCGAAGAAGCGGTAGACGCCGGGCACGGCGGGCACCTCGTCGAGGCGGGCAGGGTCGAGGTTGGGCGGGGTACTGGCCCGGCGGGTCTGCCGCCCGAGGGCCTCCAGGACCGCCTCGACGCCGTCACGCTCGACGAAGCGCGCCATCAGCGTCGGCAGGGCCCGGCAGTCGCCCATCGCCCGGTGACGATCGCCGACGGGCAGTCCGTGGCGGGCGATCAGAGCATCGAGGTTGTGACGACGCTCGCCGCGGTCCAGCAACCGGGACAGCTTGACCGTGCACAGCTCGCGCAGCGCGGCCACCTGCCCCGCCTCGCGGAAGGCATTGCGCAGGAACCCGGCATCGAAACGGGCGTTGTGGGCGACCAGCAGGCGGCCGTCCAGCAGGCCGAGCAAGTCGTCGACCAGCCGGGCGAACACCGGCGCCCCCTCCACCATGGCGCCGCTGATGCCGGTCAGCCGGGTGATGGTCGGCGGGATCGGCACGCCCGGGTCGACCAGGCTCTGAAACGGCTCGCCGACCACGCCCCGGTCGACGGGGATGACGGCGATCTCGGTGATCCGGTCGCGGGTCGGGCGCGTGCCGGTGGTCTCGATATCGACGAAGGCCAGACGGTCGAAAGGCGCTGGCAGGGCTGCCAGCGCCTCCATGCGCATGCCGGGTTGCAGAAGGTCAGTCAACGGTTCAAGCGTCGAGGGTCTCCACGCGCATCCGCACCACCGGGGCCCGGACGGTGTCGAGCGCCTCGATCTCGGCCAGCGCATCGTCCATGTCCTTCTCCCGCACCTGGTGGGTGAGCATGACGATCGGCAGCGTGCGCTCGTCCTCGGTCATCTCCTTCTGCATCATCGCCTCGATGGAGATCTCGTGGTCGGCGAGGATCTGGGCGATGCGTGCCAGCACGCCGCGCTTGTCCTCGACGGCGAAGCGCAGGTAGTAGGCCGTGGCGATCGATTCCATCGGCACGACCGGCATGTCGCTGATCTGGTCCGGCACCACGGCCAGGTGCGGCACGCGGTGCATCGGGTCGGCGGTGAGCGTGCGCACCACGTCGACGAGATCCGCGACCACCGCCGAGGCGGTCGGCTCGGCCCCGGCACCGGCACCGTAGTAGAGGGTCGGGCCGACCGAATCGCCCCAGACAAGCACCGCGTTCTGCACGCCATCGACATTGGCCAGCAGACGACGCTCGGGTATGAGTGTGGGATGCACCCGCAACTCGACGCCGTCCTCGCGCTGACGCGCGATGCCCAGGTGCTTGACCTGGTAGCCGAACTCGCCGGCGTAGCGCACGTCGTCGGTCTCGATGCCCGAGATGCCTTCCGTGTACACCTCGTCGAACTTCAGCGGCATGCCGAAGGCGATCGCGGCGAGGATGGTGAGCTTGTGCGCCGCGTCGATGCCCTCGACATCGAAGGTGGGATCGGCCTCGGCGTAGCCCAGGTACTGGGCCTCGGCCAGCACCTCGGCGAACGCCCGGCCCTCGTCGCGCATGGCGGTGAGGATGTAGTTGCCGGTGCCGTTGATGATGCCGGCCAGCCACTCGATGCGGTTGCCCGCCAGACCCTCGCGGATCGCCTTGATGATCGGGATGCCACCGGCCACGGCCGCCTCGAAAGCGACCATGGTGTGGTGCTTCTGGGCGAGCTCGAACAGCTCCATCCCCTCGTGGGCGACCAATGCCTTGTTGGCGGTGACCACCGGCTTGCCCAGCTCGAGCGCGCGGCGGATCAGGTCACCGGCGGGCTTCATCCCGCCCATCAGCTCGACCACCACGTCCACGTCCGGGTTCTCCACCACCTCCATGGGGTCGGTGGTCAGCATGATGCCCTCGAGCGGGCAAATGCGCGGGGCGTCGAGGTTGCGCGCCGAGGCGTGCAGCACCTCGATACGCCTCCCGGCACGCCGGGCGATCTCCTCGGCGTTGCGCAGCAGCACGTTGACCACGCCGCCGCCGACGGTACCCAGACCCAGCAGGCCGACGCGAACCGGCGGCAACGCCTCGTTTTCCTGTGTGCGGTTCTGGCTCATTGACCTCCCTCCGACGGAACGGGAACGTTGTGGGCACGGAACATCGCCTTGATGCCGCGGATGGCCTGCCGGGTACGGTGTTCGTTCTCGATCAGGGAGAAGCGCACGTGATCGTCGCCGTAGTCACCGAAACCGATGCCCGGGGAGACGGCCACCTTGGCCTCGGCCAGGAGCAGCTTGGTGAATTCCAGCGACCCCATGTGGGCGAAGGCCTCGGGGATCTTCGCCCAGACGAACATGGTCGCCTTGGGCGGCTCGACCGGCCAGCCGGCGGCGTTGAGCCCCTCGCAGAGCACGTCGCGCCGACGGCGGTACATGTCGCAGATGTCGTCCACGCAGCTCTGGTCGCCTTCCAGCGCGAGGATCGAGGCGACCTGGATCGGCGTGAAGGTGCCGTAGTCGAAATACGACTTGATCCGCGACAGGGCGCCCACCAGCGTCGGGTTGCCCACCATGAAGCCCACGCGCCAGCCGGGCATGTTGTAGCTCTTCGACAGGGTGAAGAACTCCACGGCCACGTCCTTGGCGCCCGGCACCTGCATGATCGACGGCGCCTTGTAGCCGTCAAAGACGATGTCGGCGTAGGCAAGATCGTGCACCACCCAGATGCCCGCCTCGCGGCAGATCTCGACCACCTTCTCGAAGAACTCCAGGTCCACGCACTGCGTGGTCGGGTTCGCCGGGAAGTTGAGGATCAGCATCTTCGGCTTGGGCCAGGTTTCCTTGATCGCCCGGGTGAGCTCCTCGAAGAAGTCCACGCCCGGCGTCAGGCGCACGTGGCGGATGTCCGCGTCGGCGATCACCGAGCCGTAGGGATGGATCGGGTAGGCCGGGTTGGGCACCAGCACGGTGTCCCCCGCCGACATGGTCGCCATCGCGAGGTGGCCGAGACCCTCCTTGGAACCGATGGTGACGATGGCCTCGGAATCCGGGTCGATCTCGACGTCGTAGCGGCGCTCGTACCAGTTGGCGATGGCCCGGCGCAGCCGCGGGATGCCCTTGGACTGCGAATAGCGATGCGTGTCGCCACGACGGGCGGCCTCGACCATCTTCTCGACGATGTGCGGCGGCGTCGGCTGGTCGGGATTGCCCATGCCGAAATCGACGATGTCCTCGCCGGCGGCACGCGCCTTCGCCTTGAGTTCCCCGATGATGTTGAAGACGTAGGGAGGCAGTCGCTGGATGCGGGCGAAATGTTCGTTCACTTGGACTCTGACACGTTGCGTGGAATGGGAACGGAAAAGCGCCGCTGCCGGCCCATGACGCGGAACGCGGGCCGACAGCGGGCAAAGACTACGAACAGTAAGGAGCGGCGGCCAAACTGTCAATGTCGAGACCGGCACCGGGCACCCGATTCGCCGCCTCAGGCGATCGGCCCCGCCGGTATCGGGCATGGGGTACCGCACGGTCGGCGGGCGGGGCCACGTCGGCACCCGGGCATACCCGTCGACCGGTTGCCTATACTCGCCGGGCATTCAAACCAATCGGGAGCCAGTCATGCCGTCACCTCACCAGCACAAAACCCGTCACCGCTCCATCCTGCTGCCCCTCGCCGTGGCCGTCGGCCTGGGCGCCGGCATGAGCAGCCCCGGCGCGCTGGCCTGGCAGCCGGCTGGCGAGGACCTGGCCTACGAGGTCGACGGTGAGTCCTTCGAGGGCTACCTGTCGAAGACCGAGGGCGAGGCAAGGGGCACGGTGCTGATCATCCACGACTGGGACGGCATCGACGACTACGAGCGCAAGCGCGCCGACATGATCGCCGACATGGGCTATGACGCGTTCGCCGTCGACCTTTACGGCGAAGGCAACCGCCCGCAAGAAACAGGGGCGAAGAAGGCCGAGACCGAACGGCTCTACAAGGATCGCGACCGCATGCAGGCACTCACGCGTGCCGGGGCCGAGTTCGCCCGCGAGCAGGACGTGGCCGGGCCGGCGGTGATCATGGGTTACTGCTTCGGCGGCGCGGTCGTCCTCGAGGCGGCCCGCAACGGCATCGTCGACGACGTGCGTGGGTACGCCTCTTTCCACGGCGGGCTCGCCACGCCCGAGGGCCAGCAGTGGAAGGACCCCGAGGCGCCGGTGCTCATCGCCCACGGCGGCGCCGACTCCATGATCTCCATGGACGACGTCGCCTCCCTGTCGCGCGAACTCGAGTCCGTGGGCGCCACCTACGAGATCGAGGTGTATTCAGGGGCGCCCCACGCCTTCACCGTGTTCGACACGGAAGCCTACCAGGAACGCGCCGACCGCAAGTCCTGGCAGGCATTCGCCGACCTGCTCGACGAGGCATTCTGAGCCGGCGCGGACCCCTTCCCTGCAAGCCTGACGGAGAACGTCGCCCCGGCTCGCGTGCTCCTCCGGCCTCTGGTAGGATACGAAAATTCGATTGACCAGAACCTCCGCCTCACCCGGCCCGACTTGATTCGTTGTCCCGTATACAAGGATAACAAGTCGGGCCGGGTCGCGTCTGGGTGGTTCGGCCCGCAGAACCCGGCCGGGCGCCGTATGCCGGTTCGCTACCGGACACCCGGCACCCGCGTTGAATTCATTTTATTTAACGGATTTCAATTGATCGCCGCCCGGCCGACACCGATCGGAAGGTGCGTGGCGAGAAAACAGCACTACCAGGAGCGAACATGCTGACAATGGGCTTCCAGCCGCCGGTCGACATCCGGCAGGTGACCAACCGTAACGTGGAAGTGGGCGGCCGCCGTGCCCTGCAGTCCAAGACCGATCTCGACGGTGTGATCACCCATGCCAGCCAGTCCCTGGCGGAGATCTCCGGTTTCACCCGCGAGGAACTGATCGGCCAGCCGCAGAACATCCTGCGACACCCCGACGTTCCCGACACGGTCTACCACCTGATGTGGGAGGAGATCGGGGCCGGACGGGAGTTCTTCAGCCTGGTCAAGAACCGCTGCAAGAACGGCGACCACTACTGGGTGATGATGCGCGCCGCGCCGATCATGCAGGCCGGCAAGCGGGTGGGCTACACCTCGGCCCGTTTCCTGCCGCGGGCGGACCTGATCCCGGACTGGGAAACGCTGTTCGCCGAAATGCGGGTGGCCGAGCGCAAGTCGGGCCACGCCGATGCCCGCCGCTTCGAACCCGCCTACCAGATACTCAACCGCTTCGTCCGCTCTCGCGGCTACGACAACCTGCAGCAGCTGGTGCTCTCCTCCCGCGCCTGACCCTGCCCGGTCGGCACGGCCGCTCGCGGGATGTGCCGTTGAGCTACTCTCATCCAAAGGAAGCCGGGCACGGAGCGTGCCCGCCGCCCACTGACCCGGATGAACAAGTTCACGGCCGTGTCCCGCAGCAAGCAAACGCAGTCCGCCAACGCCCCCACGGTGACCACCCGCGCCCTGTCACGCCGGCGCGGCCTGCTCGCGTGCCTAGTCGCCGGGCTGGCACTGTTTGTCACGCCCCTGCTCGCCGACTCGCCACCCTCGTCGCCGGGGCCCGCCGAAATGCGGGGATGGATCGAGGACATGAAATCCGCGCCGCGCGGCCCGTTCAAGCGGATCCGCTGGTTCTGCGAGGACGGCACCATCCTGCCCCCCGAGCCCTACGCCTGTCGCCCGCACGGCGGCGGCGTGCAGCATGGCGAATGGAGCGAACGCACCGTGGCGATCCGCGAACAGGGCTACCTCGTCGCCACCCTGCTCGCCGACCTCGACCCCGGCGATTACGCGGGTGCCGAGCCCCGGCTGGACGAACTCCGCCAGATCCTGCTCGAACGTTTCCTGATCCGTTTCGACGACGGCTGGATCTTCCGCCAGGCGCGCTACTACCGGGGGGCGATCCAGGTCGAGGACGAGCAGCGCCAGGCCCGCGAGATGCTGCTCGCCATGGTCGACGATCCCGGCTGGCGCCGCGGCGAACGCTACCTGCTGCTGCGCGAGGCCGCCCGCCTGCTGCCGGTGGACGGCGACCACCCGGCCGCCACCCGGGTGCGGGAACTGTCCACCCGGATCGCCGAGGAAGATCCCGGCTTCCAGGAACTGCGCGTGAAGATCCACGGCATGCCCGACGCCGGCGATGCCCAGCGGGTTCGCCGGTACGCCCGGGAGCAAGGCCAGGCGGACCTGGCCGACGATTACCGGCGGCTCGCCGCTGAACTGGATGTCCTCCACGAACCGCAGACCGCGATCCGGAGACTGGAGACGCTGGCCGGGGAAAGCCGCGGCCGTGCGGTTGGGCCGATCCTGCGCGAGGCGGCCGAGCGGCTCGACCGGGCCGGGACACTCGACGCACGCCTGGGCCTGACCGCGGAATACGCGGTTGCCTGGCGCGACCGGTTTCTCGACGACGACGGGCTCGACCCCACCGACCGGCTGCGCCTGCTGCAGGCAGGCCTGACACTCGAACAGGAGGCCTATGCCGTGGGCAGCCGGCTGGCCGAGGCGACCGGGGAAGCCGACCGCCGTCGGCAGCTCGCCTGGCTGGCCGATCTCTCCGCGGCGCTCCACGGCAGCGGGCTGCTCTCGGCCCGCCAGAAGGAGCACGTCTCCCGCCGCATCGCCGAGCTGGCCGACGAGGACGAACCCGATGTCGACACATGGAAGGCGGAGCTGCGCTACCTCGCGCGTATCCCGCAGTGGGCCCAGCGCGCGATGGGATACCACTTCGATCCCACCGTCGAGCACTGGTCCGCCATCACGCCCCTGGCTACCCACTACATCCCCGACCGGTTGCGGGACAGCCCGCTGCTCCCCTACACGCGCGTGCTCGACAGGCTGCTCGACGACTCCCATGCCCGGTCGAACGTGCGCCACCAGGTGTTCGGCGAGGATACCTCCACCGGCCTGCGCGCGCTCAACCCGGGACTGCGCCGTGGGGTGCTGCTCGAACCGCCCGACGACCCGGGCGATTTCCGCCCGGACGGCATCTACCTCATGCCCTCGACCACGCCCGAGCTGCCACCGGTCGCGGGCATCCTCACCCGTGGCGAGGGCAGCTCGCTCTCGCACGTGCAGCTGCTGGCCCGCAACCTCGGCATCCCCAACGCGGTGGTCGACGATGGCTTGATGCCACGGCTGGAGCGCCATCTCGGCCGGCGCGTCGTGCTCGCGGCAACCCCCGCGGGCCGCGTTCAGCTCGCCGCCGACGGTCCCGAATGGGACGAGATCTTCGGTGCCGAACCCCGCGGCGAGGACGTGACCATCCGCCCGGATCTCGACAAGCTCGACCTCGAGACTACCGACATGATCTCCCTGGCCGACCTGCGGAGCAGCGACTCCGGGCGTCGCGTCGGTCCCAAGGCCGCCAATCTCGGCGAACTGGCACACCACTACCCCGGGCAGGTCAGTCCCGGGCTGGTCGTGCCCTTCGGCGCGTTCCGCGAGCTGCTCGATCGCCCGATCGAGCCCGGCGGGCCGACGGCCTTCGACTGGATGCGCGACGAGTATGACCGGCTGGCCGGCATCGACGACGCCGAGCGGCGCCGGGACGAGACGCGGGAGATGCTTGCCCGTTTGCGCGAATGGATCACGAGCACCGACCCCGGCGAGGCATTCCGAGAACGGCTGCGCCGTGCGCTGGAGGAACAGTTCGACAACAGGGACACCCCGGGCGTGTTCGTGCGCAGCGACACCAATGTCGAAGACCTGCCCGGCTTCACCGGGGCGGGCCTGAACCGCACGGTCGCCAACGTGGTCGGCTTCGAGGCCATCGTGGACGCCGTCCAGGAGGTCTGGGCCTCGCCCTTCACCGAGCGCGCCCATGCCTGGCGCCAGGCGCACATGCCCGACCCGGAACACGTCTATCCCGCCGTGCTCTTGCAGCAGACCGTCCCCGCGGACAAGTCCGGCGTGCTGGTGACCGCCGACATGGAAACCGGTGGTCGCGACTGGATGACCATCGCCGCCAACGAAGGGGTGGGCGGCGCCGTCGACGGGCAGAGCGCCGAGGAACTGCGCGTGCACCGTCACACCGGCGAGATCCGCCTGCTCGCCCAGGCGACCGCCCCCACCCGTACCGAGCCGGCCCCGGCCGGCGGCATGCGCCGCGTCCCGGCCGGGGCACCGGACCACCTGCTCTCGCCGGGAGAAGTGGACACCCTGCGTGAACTCGCCAACGACGTCGAGGCCCGCTTTCCGCTCCCCGAGGAGGACGGGGCTACCCCGCCGGTGGACATCGAGTTCGGCTTTCGCGACGGCCGGCTGGCACTGTTCCAGATCCGCCCCCTGGTCGAGAACCGCCAGGCCAGGCGCAACCTGTACCTCGGCGAGCTCGACCGGGAGCGCGAGTCGCAGGGCGGCGGAACGGTCGACCTCGACCAACCACCCCGCCCCGGGGACTGATCACCGTCCGGTCATGACCTATGCTCGACGTATGAACCCGATCATGCACCATGTCCCGTTCCGGCTCGCCCCGTTGATCGTCGGCGGCGTGCTCGCCGTGGCCGCCCCCGGTGCCGGGGCCTACCCGCTGGACGCCGCCGAGGAGACCGGCATCGAACGCCTGGAAGGCTACCGGCTGGCGAACGAGGGCGAGATCGCGGGCAATCGCCTGCCCCCCGGGGCCCTGCTCGACCGAGAACAGATCCGCCTGCACCTGGCCGATCAGCCGGAATTCGAACTGCCCGAGGTCGATGCCGACCTGACCCGCCGCGTCGTCGACCTGCTGGGCGCCGAGGCACCCCACTACAGCGTCAGCGTGCTGGACATCAGCGACCCACAGCGGCCTCGTTACGCCGAGCACAACGGCCGGACCACGCGCACACCCGGCAGCGTCGGCAAGGTCATGCTGGCCACGGCGCTGCTCCAGGCGATCGCCGACCGGTTCCCCGACGACATCGGGGCCCGCGAACGCCTGCTGCGCGAGACGCAGGTCACCGCCGACGAGTTCATCCAGTGGGACAGCCACACGGTGCCGTTCTGGGACGGGGAGGCGAAACGATTCACGCGACGGCCGCTACAGGTGGGCGATACCGCCAACCTCTGGAGCTACCTCGACTGGGCGCTCTCGGCGAGCTCGAATGCCGCGGCCAGCGCGGTGATGAAGGAACTGGTACTGCTGCACCACTTCGACGACGAGTACCCGGTGCCGGTCGAGCGCGAGGCGGAACTGTTCGACCGCCCCCCGGCCGAGCGGCGCGACATCCTGCTCGAAGCGCTGGTCGAGCCGATCGCCCGCAACGGGCTGGACACGGAAAAATTGCGCCAGGGGGCCTTCTTCACCAGTGGAGGCAAGGGGCGGATCTCGGGCACCAACAGCCTGAGCACCACCCGCGAGCTGATGCGACTGCTGGTGAAAATGGAACAGGGGGAGCTGGTCGACGCCTGGTCGAGCCGGGAATTGAAGCGCCTGCTGTACATGACCGAGCGTCGCATCCGCTATGCCTCGTCACCGGCACTGCAGGACGCGGCCGTCTACTTCAAGTCCGGCTCGCTCTACAAGTGCGACCGGGAGAAGAACCCGGACTGCGGCAAGTACCGCGGCAACGTCTACAACTACATGCACTCGGTCGCGATCGTCGAACACCCGGCCGACGACCCGGAACGGGTCTACCTGGTGACGATGACCTCGAACGTGCTCAACGTGAATTCCGCGGTGGCCCACCAGACCTTCGCCACCCGCCTGCATCGGCTCATGCAGGAACGACATCGGTAACCAGCCGCCGGCAGACATCGGAGGCCCCTGCCTCGCGGCAACGGTCGCTTGCAGGGCATCCCCGCCAGAGCGGCTCGCTGCCCCCGCAGGAGCAACTGCGCATGTTTCGGAAGTCCGTGTCCCGATCAGAGCCCGGCGGTCCGGGTGGGCGTTTCCATGATGATGCCGTCGAGTTCCACGATGAGCTGCTCCATCCATTCGCCGCCGCGCGGGTTCTGCGCCAGCGCCACGGCAATGTAGGTGCGGCCGTCGTGCTCGACGATGGCGCTGTCGGCGTGCCAGTCCTGCCAGCTGCCGGACTTGCGGTAGATCGAGGCACCGGGCACGGCCGCGGCCAGTCCACCGACGAACTTGTGGTTGATCCCCGGGTCACCGAGGATGGTCTTCATCTCGCGCGACAGCTCGGGGGAGACCAACTGGCCGGTCTCGAGCAGGTAGTAGAACCGGGCCACCTGGAAGGCGGTCGCACCGTGCGAGAGGTTGTGCAGGGGATCGCGCATGTAGGCGGACCCGCGACCGTATTCCTTGCCGACCCACAGCCCGCCATTGAGCTCTTCGTCGTAAAGGCGATACTCGGGGGAGCGAAGCAGGTCGTTGATGTACTCGCGACCGACCCGGTGGATCATCTCGGTGGCCGCCGAGTTGGAGGACTGGCGGATCATGCGCGTCATGAGATCCCGCGTCTCCGCGTCCAGCGTCAGTTTGCCCTCGTCGATGCGCTGGAAGGCCGCGAACAGGATGGCGATCTTGGGCAGGCTGGCCGCGTAGAGCATCTCGTCGCCGTTGACGTGTGCCAGCCGGGGCCGATCGGGATCGGTGACATCGACCAGGGCCACCGACAACTGACCGGCCGCCACGCTGGAGTCGAGGGACAGCTCGCCGAGACGGTCCTCCAGGCTGGCCTGCAGGGTCGGGTCGGCGGCGTCTCGCAGGGCATCGGCATCCGCCGGCAGGGCCGCATGCGCGGCGGAAAACAGACTCGTCGCCAGGGCGGCGACAATCAAGAGTCTCCGGAACATGGAGCACCCCCATAAGCTTAAGATTGCGGCACCATAACCCAATATTGCCGTAAAGTCATGAGGATATGTGCGTGAGAATCAAGCACCGATGAAGCGAACAGCCCAGCGACACCCCAACCTGATGCGCGGCGTGCTGCTGTTCACGAACTTCTTTCTGATCATCGCCGCGGTCTATCACCTCAAGCCGGCGAGCCGTTCGATCTTCATCAGTTCGCTGGGCGCCGACCTGCTGCCCTACGTCTGGATCGCCACCGCCGTGACCCTCGGGCTGACGATAGGCATCTACCATCGCCTGATCGCGTACTACTCGCGTTTCCACGTGGTGCTGGGCACCTGCGGCATCGTCATCGCCCTGCTGCTGATCTTCTTCCCCCTGCTCGGCGACAGCGGCTTCGTGCAGGCCTTCGCCTTCTACATCTTCGTCGACATGACCAGCGTCATCCTGGTCGAACAGTTCTGGAGCCTGACCAACACCATCTTCAGCACCCACGCCGGCAAACGCTGGTACGGTCTGATCGCCACCGGCGGGCTGGTCGGCGGCGTGGTCGGCGGCGTCGCCTCGAGCCTGTTCATCCGCCAGCTCGGGCTCGAGACCATGGACCTGCTGCTCGTCGCCGCCGTCATCATCGGCCTGCTGGTGGCACTCACCCTGCTCATGGGAAGGCTCGGCCTGTACGAGGAAAAGGCCGGCGTCTCCAACCACGACCCGTCCACCGACGGCAACTGGCGCAGCCTGCTGCACCACCGTTACCTGATGCTGATCGCCACCATCCTGCTGCTCGCCCAGATCGCCGAGCCGATCATCGAGTACCAGTTCATGAAGGCCCTCGAGGCCACCATCGAGGGCCGCGACGAGCGCACCGCCTGGCTGGGTGCCTTCTTCAGCGTGATGAGCGCCGTGGCCATCGGCATCAACCTCGCCATCACGCCGCTGGTACACCGCTGGCTGGGCGTGCTCGCCGGCCTGTTCGCCCAGCCGATCGCCGTGACGATCGGCAGCCTGTGGTTCATGTCGCAGGCCTCGCTGATGGCCGGTGCCTTCCTCAAGATCGCCGACCGCGGCCTGTCCTACTCGATCAACCGCGCCTCCAAGGAACTGCTGTACGTCCCCATCGAGCCGCTTCTGATGTTCCGCGCCAAGGCCTGGATCGACATGTTCGGCTACCGCCTGTTCAAGGTCGCCGGCTCCCTGCTCATCCTGCTGCTCACCCAGTGGCTGCCCTGGTCCCTCGAGACCGCGCACCTGAGCTGGCTGGTCATCGGCTTCTGCGCGGTATGGATGCTCACCCTCACCCGGCTGGGCGTGCGCTACCGGGACATCCTCTTGCGCGCGGAGAGCGGCAAGGTCTGGAA
>NZ_JBKGYT010000014.1:0-28040 GCF_046545975.1 Guyparkeria sp.
ACGCGAAGGCGGCCGTACCGTCGGCGCCGGCGTCGTTTCCAAGATCATCGAGTAAACAGATATGGCAGGACAAACGATTCGCATCCGTCTGAAGAGCTTCGATCACCGCCTGATCGACCGTTCGACGGCAGAGATCGTCGAGACCGCGCGCCGGAGTGGCGCGCGGATCAAAGGCCCGATCCCGCTGCCGACCCGCAAGGAGCGGTACACCGTGCTGACCTCGCCGCACGTCAACAAGGACGCGCGCGACCAGTACGAGATCCGCACCCACAAGCGCGTGCTCGACATCATCGACCCGACCGACAAGACGGTCGACCTGTTGATGCAGCTTGACCTGGCCGCCGGGGTGGACGTTCAGATCCGTCTGAACTGATTCCCGTCGCCAGCGAAACGCGCCGATCCAAAGGGCTTTTGGGTCGGCGCGTTTTCTGTTATAGTGCCGCGCTCTGTTCAGCCCGATGCGCCGAAATGGGACGCGTCGGGCTGGTTTTTTCCGGCGATCCGGTCAATCGAAATCGGCGTCGAAAGGCAAAAACGAGGAAATAACAATGGCTTTAGGTGTTGTCGGTCGCAAGGTCGGCATGACCCGAGTATTTGACGATTCCGGCGTTTCGACGCCGGTGACCGTCATCGAGGTCGAGCCGAATCGCGTGACTCAGAAGAAGGTCCAGGATGTCGACGGGTACACCGCGCTCCAGGTAACCGTCGGCGAGCGTCGCCCCAACCGTGTAACCAAGCCGATGGCCGGGCATTTCGCCAAGGCCTCGGTGGCCGCTGGCCGTGCCGTCCGCGAATTCCGCGTCGACGAGTCGGTGCTGGGCGAATACGAGACGGGTGCCGAGATCACCGTCGAGATCTTCAACGACGTTCCCGCGGTGGACGTGGCGGGTACCAGCAAGGGCAAGGGCTTTGCCGGTACCGTCAAGCGTCACAACTTCCGCACTCAGGATGCCACCCACGGCAACTCCCTGTCGCACCGCGTTCCGGGTTCCATCGGTCAGAACCAGACCCCGGGTCGGGTATTCCCCGGCAAGAAGATGGCGGGGCACATGGGTGACGAGCGCGTCTCCGCGCTGAACCTCAAGGTGGTTCGCGTTGACGTCGAGAATGGCCTGCTGCTCGTCAAGGGTGCAGTGCCGGGCGCAACCGGCGGCGATGTGCTGGTTCGTCCCTCGGTCAAGAACAAAGCGTGAGGTCGGCAGGTATGGATATCCAAGTGAAGAACGGTTCCGCGCTGAACGTCTCCGAGCAGGTCTTCGGCCGGGAATACAACGAGGCACTGGTCCATCAGGCCGTGGTCGCGTATCTGGCCGGTGGCCGTGCCGGCACCAAGCGTCAGCTCAGCCGCGCCGAAGTGGCCGGTGGCAACACCAAGCCCTGGCGTCAGAAGGGCACGGGCCGCGCTCGTGCCGGCACCACCCGGGGGCCGATCTGGCGTACCGGTGGCGTCACCTTCGCCGCCCGCCCGCGTGATTTCGGGCAGAAGATGAACCGCAAGGCCTACCGTGCCGCGATGCGTTCGATCTTCTCGGAACTGCTGCGCCAGGACCGTCTGGTCGTGGTCGATGCGCTGGCCGTCGACGGCCCGAAGACCAAGCAGGTCATCAAGGCGCTGTCCGACATCGGCATGGACAGCGGCAAGCGCCTGATCGTCACCGAGGCGATGGACGAAGCGCTGCTGCTGGGTTCGCGCAACGTGGTCGAGCTGGGTTACCGCACTGCCGGGACGCTCGATCCGGTCAGCCTGGTGGATGCCGACCACGTCATCATCACCCAGGGCGCCCTGAAGATGGTTGAGGAGTGGCTGTCATGAATACGGAAAAGCTTTACGACATCCTGCGCGCCCCGGTGGTCACCGAGAAGACCGCGCGCGCCGGTGAGTTCAATCAATACGTTTTCCAGGTCGCCACGTCGGCAACCAAGCCGGAGATCAAGGCCGCCGTCGAGCAGGTGTTCGAGGTGAGCGTTGAGGCGGTTCAGGTCGTCAATCAGCGCGGCAAGGCCCGCCGCTTCCGCGGCATGCCGGGTCGCCGGGCCGACTGGAAGAAGGCCTACGTGACGCTGGCCGAAGGTCAGACCATCGACTTCGGCGCGGCCGGCTAAACCAAGGGGATCAGTCTCATGGCATTGAAAGTTGCAAAACCGACTTCACCCGGCCGCCGTGGCGTCGTCGAGGTGGATCGCTCCGGACTGCACAAGGGTCCGGGCTACGCGCCGCTCCTCGAGAAGAAGCACGGCACCGGTGGCCGGAACAACGCTGGTCGGATCACCACCCGTCACAAGGGCGGCGGTCACAAGCAGCATTACCGGATCATCGACTTCAAGCGCAACAAGGACGGCATTCCGGCGGAGGTCGAGCGTATCGAGCACGACCCGAACCGGTCCGCCCACATCGCGCTGCTGAAGTACGCCGATGGCGAGCGTCGCTACATCATCGCCCCGCGCGGTCTGCAGGTTGGCCAGGCGATCGTTTCCGGCGTCGAGGCACCGATTCGCCCGGGTAACGCGCTGCCGCTGTACTCCATCCCGGTGGGTACGACGATCCACGCGGTCGAGCTCAAGCCGGGCAAGGGTGCCCAGCTGGCGCGCAGCGCCGGTGGCGCGGTCCAGCTCGTCGCTCGTGAAGGCTCCTACGCCACCATCCGCCTGCGTTCGGGCGAGATGCGCAAGGTGCTCGCCGAGTGCCGTGCCACGGTCGGCGAGGTGTCCAACCAGGAGCACAGCCTGCGTCAGCTCGGCAAGGCCGGCGCGAAGCGCTGGCGTGGTGTTCGTCCCACCGTTCGCGGTGTGGTCATGAACCCCGTCGATCACCCGCACGGTGGTGGTGAGGGCCGCACTTCCGGGGGGCGTCATCCGGTGACCCCGTGGGGCGTGCCGACCAAGGGTTACAAGACGCGCACGAACAAGCGTACCGACAAGTACATCGTTCGTCGTCGCAACAAGAAATAAGTCAATTTAAGAGGGGTTCAAGGTGCCACGTTCACTCAAGAAAGGTCCCTTCGTGGACCACCACCTGATGAAGAAAGTGGAAGAGGCCGCGGCCGCCAACAGCCGTCGGCCCATAAAGACCTGGTCGCGCCGCTCGATGATCCTGCCCGACATGATCGGGCTGACCATCGCGGTGCACAACGGTCGTCAGCACGTTCCGGTGCTGATCAACGAGAACATGGTCGGCCAGAAGCTCGGTGAGTACGCGCCCACGCGCACTTACCGTGGCCATGCCGCCGACAAGAAAGCCAAGCGTTAAGGAGGTTCCGTGATGCAAGCACAAGCACTACACCGGTTTGCGCGGATCTCCCCGCAGAAGGCGCGGCTCGTGGCCGACCAGGTGCGTGGCGTGAACGTCGCCAACGCACTGGAGACGCTGCAGTTCTCGACCAAGAAGGGTGCCGCGATCATCCGCAAGGTCGTCGAGTCGGCGATCGCCAACGCCGAGAACAACGAGGGCGCAGACGTCGATCGTCTGTGCATCTCCGAGATCATGGTTGACGAAGGTCCGACCCTGAAGCGATTCCGGGCGCGGGCGAAGGGCCGCGGTGTGCGGATCCTGAAGCGGACCAGCCACATCAAAGTCGTCGTCAGCGAGCGGTAAGGAGCAGACATGGGTCACAAAGTACATCCGGTAGGTTTCCGGCTTGGGATCTCCTCCGACTGGAGCTCTCGCTGGTACGCCGATAGCAAGAACTTTTCCGAGCACCTCGAGCAGGATGTTCGTACACGTAAATACATCCGTGAGCGTCTGAAGGACGCGTCGGTATCGCGCGTTCAGATCGAGCGCCCGGCGCGCTCGGCCGCGGTCACCATTCACACTGCCCGTCCGGGCATCGTGATCGGCCGCAAGGGTGAGGACATCGAGCGTCTTCGTACGGAGATCGCCCCGATGCTGGGCCTCGAGCGCAGTGCGGTGAAGGTTTCCGTTGAAGAGATTCGCAAGCCCGAGCTGGACGCCCAGCTGGTAGCCGAGTCGATCGCTCAGCAGCTCGAGCGTCGCGTCATGTTCCGTCGGGCCATGAAGCGCGCTGTGCAGACCACGATGCGCCTGGGTGCCGGTGGGGTGAAGGTGAACGTAGCCGGCCGTCTCGGCGGTGCAGAGATCGCGCGGACCGAGTGGTACCGCGAAGGCCGCGTTCCGCTCCACACCCTGCGTGCGGACATTGACTACGGCGTGGCAGAGGCCCAGACCACCTACGGCATCATCGGTGTCAAGGTCTGGATTTTCAAAGGCGAGGTGTTCGGTGTGCCGGGCAGCGACGACGGCAAGTCGGCCGCCTGATCAACGAATTGAAGTGGAGCTTTGAAAAATGCTGCTGCCAAAACGTACAAAATTCCGCAAGCAGTTCAAGGGCAAGAACCGGGGCGTGGCCAATAACGGCAACAAGGTCAGCTTCGGCGAGTTCGGCCTGAAGACGCTGGAGCGCGGAAACATTACTTCCCGTCAGATCGAGGCTGGCCGTCGTGCCATCTCTCGTCACGTGAAGCGGGGCGGTAAGATCTGGATCCGGATCTTCCCGGACACCCCGATTACCCAGAAGCCCCTGGAAGTCCGTATGGGTAAGGGTAAGGGCAGCGTCGAGCACTGGGTTGCCAAGGTGCAGCCGGGCAAGATGCTGTACGAAATCGAGGGGGTCAGCGAGGACGTGGCGCGCGAAGCGTTCGAGCGTGCGTCCGCCAAGCTGCCCGTGAAGACCACGTTCGTAACACGGTTGGTGATGTGATGAAGGCAACAGAATTGCGTGATAAATCCGTCGACGAGCTGCGCGAAGAGCTGGTGGCCGTCAAGCGCGAGCAATTCAACCTGCGGATGCAGCATGCCACGGGCCAGGAGTCGAAGACTCACCTGGCTCGGGAAGCGCGTCGCAACGTTGCTCGTATCAAGACCGTGATTGCGGAAAAGGAGCGTGCCTGAGATGACGACGGTATCCGAAGAAAAGAACGTACGAACCCGCGAAGGGGTCGTAGTCAGCGACAAGGGCGACAAGTCCATCACGGTTGCGGTTGAGCGTCGCGTTCAGCACCCGCTGTATGGCAAGTACATGACGCGCACCACCAAGCTGCGCGTGCATGACGAGGAGAACACCTGTCGCCAGGGTGACCGCGTCGAAGTTCGCGAGACGCGGCCGATCTCCAAGAACAAGAGCTGGACCCTCGTACGCGTGGTCGAGCGCTCTGCTGAGTAAGGAGTTTTGTCATGATTCAGATGCAAACCGTGCTGAATTCGGCAGATAACAGTGGCGCGCGCAAGGTCCAGTGCATCAAGGTGCTGGGTGGCTCGCATCGCCGTTATGCCGAGATCGGCGACGTGATCAAGGTGTCCGTCAAGGACGCCATTCCGCGGGGCCGCGTTAAGAAGGGCGAGGTCTACAACGCCGTCGTCGTTCGTACTGCCAAGGGTGTCCGTCGTCCGGACGGTTCCCTGATCCGTTTCGACGGCAACGCTGCGGTCCTGCTCAACGCCCAGCTTCAGCCGATCGGTACCCGGATTTTTGGCCCGGTCACCCGTGAGCTGCGTGGCGAGAAGTTCATGAAGATCGTTTCGCTTGCGCCAGAAGTGATTTAAGAGGGGGTCGAGATGCGTAAGATTCGCCAGGGCGACGACGTGGTCGTCGTTGCCGGAAAAGACAAGGGTCGCCGCGGGACGGTGCTCCGGGTGGTCGAAAACGGGGCCCGGGTCGTGGTCGAGGGTGTGAACATGGTGAAGAAGCACCAGAAGCCCAACCCGATGATCGGGCGCACCGGCGGCATCATCGAGATGGAGAAACCCGTTGATATCTCGAATGTGATGCTGTTTAATCCGGCCTCCGACAAGGGCGACCGGGTCGGCTTCAAGACGCTTGAAGATGGCCGCAAGGTTCGTTATTTCAAATCCAACGGCGAAGTCGTTGACGCTTAACAGGAAACAGAGAAATGGCTCGACTTCAGGAATACTACTCCAACACGTTGCGTGCCGAGCTCGCCAAGAAGCTGGGCATCGATAACGTAATGGCCGTTCCGAAGCTGACCAAGATTACGTTGAACATGGGTCTGGGTGATTCCGCTCGTGACAAGAAGGTAATCGACAACGCAGTGGAAGAGCTCGGTCTCATCACCGGTCAGCGGCCGGTGGTAACGTATGCGCGCAAGTCCATCGCGGGCTTCAAGCTCCGCGAGGGCATGCCGCTGGGTGTCAAGGTCACCCTCAGGGGAAGTACGATGTACGAATTCCTCGATCGGTTGATCCATGTGGCGACCCCCCGTATCCGCGACTTCCGGGGCCTGTCTCCGAAGTCGTTCGACGGTCGTGGCAACTACAGCCTCGGGGTTCGCGAACAGATCATCTTCCCGGAAATCGACTTCGACAAGGTCGATCAGGTCCGGGGTATGGATATCACGATCACAACGACCGCGAAGGACAACGACCAGGCCCGGGCACTGCTCGACGGCTTCGGTTTCCCCTTCCGTCGTTAACGGAGACGAATTGAGAAATGGCTAAGAAAAGCATGATTGCTCGCGAGGTCAAGCGCCAGAAGCTTGCTCGCCAGTACGCCGACAAGCGCGCCAAGCTGCGCGCGATCGTCGCGGATCCCGAAGTCGATTTCGAAGAGAAGATGGCCGCGTCTGCCGAACTGCAGAGGCTGCCGCGCGACTCTTCGTCCACCCGCCAGGTGCGCCGTTGTGCCCTGACCGGGCGTCCGAAGGGCGTCTATCGCAAGTTTGGCATGGGGCGCAACAAGCTCCGCCAACTGGCCATGGCCGGGGAAATCCCGGGCCTGCGCAAGTCTAGCTGGTAAGGGGTACGCGACATGAGTATGAACGATCCGATCGCGGACATGCTGACCCGCATCCGCAACGGCCAGGCAGCGTGCAAGACCGAAGTCCGCATGCCGGCCTCCAAGTTCAAGAAGGCCGTCGCGCAGACGCTGCTCGACGAAGGCTACATCGAGTCCGTGCGTACCGAGGGCGATGCCAAGCCGACGCTGGTCATCGGCCTGCGCTACTACGAGGGCAAGCCGGTCATCGAGAAGCTCGACCGCGTTTCTCGCCCGGGTTCGCGCAAGTTCTTCGGCGCGGAGAACCTGCCGCAGGTCATCGGCGGCCTGGGTGTTGCCGTGGTGTCCACCTCTCAGGGTGTGATGCCGGACCGAGAGGCCCGTCGTCGCAACATCGGCGGCGAAGTCGTCTGCTTTGTATCGTAAGCGCTTGGGGGATATATGAGTCGAGTAGCAAGAAAGCCGGTCGCGGTCCCCAAGGGTGTCGAGGTCAAGCTGGATGACCGGGTCCTGTCCTTCAAGGGCAAGAACGGCGAGCTGACCCTCAACGTGCACCCGACTGTCGGGGTCACCTTCGAGGACAACGAGATTCGGTTCGTGCCGAACAGCAACAACGACATCCCGATGGCCGGCACCATGCGTTCCCTGGCTCAGGGCAGCGTGGATGGTGTCGCCAACGGATTCGAGATCAAGCTGCAGCTGGTTGGCGTCGGTTACCGTGCCCAGGTGCAGGGCCGTACGCTGAATCTGCAGCTTGGTTTCTCTCATCCCATCGACTACCCGCTGCCGGAGGGCGTCACTGCGGAGACGCCGTCCGCGACCGACATCATCATCAAGGGTGCGGACAAGCAGAAGGTCGGTCAGGTGGCTTCCAACGTGCGGGCCCTGCGTCCGCCCGAGCCGTACAAGGGCAAGGGCGTGAAGTACGCGGACGAGAGAATCCTGCGCAAGGAAGCCAAGAAGAAATAATCGAGGGTGACGCGATGAATGAAAGTACAAAACAGCGGTTGCGCCGCGCACGTCGCACCCGGGCCAAGATCAAGCAGCTCGGCGTGCATCGCCTGAGCGTGCACCGGAGCAGCAACCATACCTACGCCCAGATTTTCGCCCCGGAAGGCACCGTCGTCGCGACGGCCTCCACGGTAGGCAAGGGCGTGCTGGCCGAGGGCGAGTACGGTGGTAACGTCGCCGCGGCCCAGAAGGTCGGCGAAGCGATTGCCAAGGCAGCCCTGGAGAAGGGTATCGACTCCGTTGCGTTCGATCGCTCGGGTTTCATTTACCACGGGCGTGTCAAGGCGGTAGCCGATGCGGCACGCGAAGCCGGCCTGAAGTTCTAAAGGGGTGCAACTATGAGCCGTAATGCAAACGACGTCTCGAACGAAGGCCTGATCGAGAAGCTGGTCGCCATCAACCGCGTATCCAAGGTTGTCAAGGGTGGCCGTCAGTTCTCGTTCACCGCGCTGACCGTGGTGGGTGACGGCGAAGGCCGTGTGGGCTTCGGTTACGGGAAGGCGAAGGAGGTTCCTGCCGCCATCCAGAAGGCGATGGAGCGTGCTCGCAGCAGCATGATCGACGTGCCGCTGCGTGATGGCACGCTCTACTACCAGACCAAGGGCGTTCACGGGGCCGGTCGTGTCTTCATGAAGCCCGCGTCCGAAGGTACCGGTGTCATCGCCGGTGGCGCGATGCGCGCCGTCTTCGAGGCCGCCGGCGTGCGCAATGTGCTGGCCAAGTGTATCGGTACGCGCAACCACATGAACGTGATCCGGGCGACCCTCAATGGTCTCTCCCAGATCCAGTCGCCGGAAGCGGTCGCAGCCAAGCGCGGCAAGCGCGTCGAGGAAATCCTGGGAGATGAAGCATGAGTGAGACTGCCAAGGGTAAGATCCGGGTGCGCCTGGTCCGGTCGATGAACAATCGGCTGGAATCCCACAAGGCCTGCGTGCGTGGGCTGGGCATCCGTCGAATGCACCAAGAGGTGGAAGTGGCCGATACCCCGGAAAACCGGGGCATGATCAATCGTGTCCACTACATGCTCGAAGTACAGGAAGCTAAGTAATGCGTTTGAACAAACTTTCTCCCGCCGAGGGTAGCCGCAAGGACGCCACGCGCGTCGGCCGCGGCATCGGCTCCGGGCTGGGCAAGACTGGTGGCCGTGGTCACAAGGGCCAGAAGTCTCGCTCCGGCGGTTTCCACAAGACCGGTTTCGAGGGCGGCCAGATGCCGCTGCAGCGTCGGCTGCCGAAGATGGGGTTCCGTGCGGCCAAGTCGCTGTACCGGGCCGAGATCCGTACCGCGGAACTCAACCGACTGGACGGCGAGGTTACCCTCGAGTCGCTCAAGGCGGCCAACCTCATCCGTAACGACGTGAAGTCCGTCAAGATCGTCCTTCAGGGGAAGGTCGAGAAGGCGTTGCAGGTCAAGGGTCTCGGCATCAGCAAGGGTGCGCGGGAAGCGATCGAAGCGGCCGGTGGTTCAGCGGAGTAAGGTGTGGCACAGGCAAATTCAGGGATAGGCGCTCTTGCCGGGGCCGGTCGTCTGACCGAGCTCCGGCAACGTATCTTCTTCGTCATCATGGTGCTCGTGGTGTACCGCATCGGGACGTTCATCCCGCTGCCGGGCATCGACGTGGACGTCATGAAGGCGCTGTTCGAGCAGAGTTCCGGCGGTGTGCTGGGCATGATGAACATGTTCTCCGGCGGGGCGCTGTCGCGCATGTCCCTGTTTGCCCTGGGTGTCATGCCCTACATCTCTGCGGCCATCATCGTGCAGCTGCTGACGGCGGTCGTCCCGTCGCTGGAGAAACTGAAGAAGGAAGGCCAGGCCGGTCGGCGGAAGATCACGCAGTACACCCGCTACGGCACGCTGGGGCTTGGCGTGATCCAGGCGCTTGGTGTGTCGATCGCGCTGCAGGGTCAGTCGGTGGGTGATTCGCCACTGGTGTTTCAGCCGGGCATCGCGTTCGTTTTCATCGCCACCTTGACACTGGTCAGCGGCACCATGCTTCTCGTCTGGCTCGGTGAACAGATCACCGAGCGAGGCGTGGGCAACGGCATCTCGCTGATCATCTTCGCCGGCATCGTCGCCGGGCTGCCTAGCGCCATTGGCGGTACAGCGGAACTGGTGCGCACCGGCGAGCTGCACCTGTTCACCATGCTGATCCTCGGGGTGCTGATCGTGGCCGTTACGGCGTTCGTGGTGTTCGTCGAGCGCGGCCAGCGTCGCATCACGGTCAACTACGCGCGCCGGCAGCAGGGGCGCGGGATGGCCGGCCAGCAGTCGTCGCACCTGCCGCTGAAACTGAACATGGCCGGCGTGATCCCGCCGATCTTTGCCTCCAGTATCATCCTGTTCCCCGCGACGGTCGGGAACTGGTTCGGTCAGCAGGAAGGCATGGGCTGGCTCGCCGACCTGTCGAACACGCTGTCCCCGGGGCAGCCCCTGTACGTCATGTTCTACGCCGCGGCGATCATCTTCTTCTGCTTCTTCTATACGGCGTTGGTGTTCAACGCCCGCGAGACCGCCGACAACCTGAAGCGTTCCGGCGCGTTCGTCCCGGGCATCCGCCCGGGTGAGCAGACCGCCCGCTACGTGGACAAGGTGCTCACGCGACTGACCTTCTGGGGGGCGATCTACATCACGGCCGTCTGCCTGTTGCCGGAGTTCCTGATCCTGTACTGGAACGTTCCGTTCTACTTCGGCGGCACGTCCCTGCTGATCATCGTGATCGTGCTGATGGACTTCATGTCGCAGGTCCAGTCGCACCTGGTCTCGCACCAGTACGACAGCCTGGTCCGCAAGGCACATTTCAAGAACGGGCTGTGACGCACGGTCCGTCGGTTTCCGTTTGCTATTGACGGCGCGTTGCGATAAGCTTGCGCGCTTCTTTTTTGGGGTGATATATCGATGGCACGTATTGCTGGGATCAACATTCCCGTTCAGAAACATGTGGTGATTGCCCTGACCTCCATCTACGGGGTCGGGCCGACCCGCGCCAAGGCGATCTGCGAGGCCACCGGCGTCGCACCGGATCGCAAGGTGCGCGATCTTTCGGAAGCAGAGGTCGAATCCCTGCGTACGGAAGTCGGCAAGTATGTGGTCGAGGGTGACCTGCGCCGCGAAGTGTCCATGAACATCAAGCGCTTGATGGATCTGGGCTGCTATCGCGGTCTGCGTCACCGTCGCGGCCTGCCGCTGCGTGGTCAGCGCACACGCACGAACGCACGGACTCGCAAGGGTCCGCGTCGCCTGGTCAAGCGCTAATCAGGCTTAATATTCTTTCGAGAGTAGGATTCTTAATGGCTAAAGCAAGTCAAGCTACCCGTAAAAAGGTAAAACGCGTCGTCACTGATGCGGTCGCGCATATCCATGCGTCATTCAACAACACGATCGTGACGATCACCGACCGTCAGGGGAATACCCTGAGTTGGGCGACGTCGGGCGGCTCCGGTTTCCGCGGTTCGCGGAAGTCCACGCCGTTCGCCGCCCAGGTTGCGGCCGAGCGCGCCGGCGAGGCGGCCAAGGCGTACGGGGTGAAGAACGTCGACGTCGAAGTCAAGGGCCCCGGCCCGGGTCGCGAGTCGACCATCCGCGCACTGAACGCGGTTGGCTTCAAGGTGGGTGTGATCACCGACGTCACCCCGATCCCGCACAATGGTTGCCGTCCGCCCAAAAAGCGTCGCGTTTGACGGTGCGTTTGTAAGGAGTATTTGACTTATGGCTCGTTATCTCGGTCCTACTTGTAAACTCGCTCGGCGCGAAGGCACGGATCTCTTCCTGAAATCCGGCGTCCGTGCCCTTGAAGACAAGTGCCACCACGATCGCGCTCCTGGCCAGCACGGCTCCGGCCGTCGGCAGAAGGTTTCCGACTACGGTCTGCAGCTGCGCGAAAAGCAGAAACTGCGGCGCACCTACGGTGTGCTCGAGCGCCAGTTCCGTAACTACTACAAGCGCGCCGCGCAGATGAAGGGTTCCACCGGCGAGAACCTCCTTCAGATCCTCGAGTGCCGCCTGGACAACGTTGCCTATCGCATGGGCTTCGGTGCCACGCGTGCCGAGGCGCGCCAGCTGGTTTCCCATCGCGGCGTGACCGTGAACGGTGAAGTCGTGAATATCCCCTCCTACCAGGTGTCTGCCGAGGACGTGGTTGCGATTCGCGAAAAGGCGAAGAAGCAGCAGCGCGTCAAAGATGCGCTGGAGCTCGCTTCCCAGCGGGAAGTGGTGCCGTGGGTCACGGTCGATTCCAGCAAGATGGAAGGCGTCTTCAAGGCGGTTCCGACTCGGGACGAACTGCCGGCGGACATCAACGAATCGCTCGTCGTCGAGCTGTATTCGAAGTAACGGTTTTCGGGGGTACGTAATGCAACTGGGTTCTACAGAGCTTCTCAAGCCGCGCCTGGTCGACGTGGAAACGATCGACGACACACATGCGCGCGTGGTGCTGGAGCCGTTGGAGCGGGGGTTCGGCTATACGCTGGGCAACGCGTTGCGGCGTATCCTGCTCTCGTCCATTCCCGGAGTTGCGGTCACCGAGGCGGAGATCGAAGGCACGCTGCACGAGTACAGCAGCCTCGAGGGTGTCCAGGAGGACGTGCTCGAGATCCTGCTCAACCTCAAGGGTCTGGCGATCACGATGCACGGTCGCGACGAAGCGGTGCTGAGCATCAAGAAGACCGGTCCCTGCACCGTGACTGCCGCGGACGTCAAGGCCGACCACTCGGTCGAGATCATGAACCCGGACCACGTCATCGCCACCCTGCGTGACGATGCCGAGCTCAACATGACCTTCAAGGTCGAGCGTGGAATGGGCTACGTGCCGGCCAGCGCGCGTCGCGAAGACGAGGAGACCACCGTCGGTCGCCTACTGGTCGACGCGTCCTTCTCGCCGCTACGCCGCGTGGCGTACTCGGTCGAGCGGGCACGTGTCGAGCAGCGTACCGACCTGGACTCCCTGGTGCTGGACATCGAGACCAATGGCTCGATCTCCGCCGAGGACGCCATCCGCCAGGCGGCCGGCATCCTGGTCGACCAGCTGTCCGTGTTGGTCGACCTGAAGGCCGAGAAGGCCGAGCCGGTCGAAGAGCAGGCGCCGTCCGTCGATCCGGTGCTGCTGCGCCCCGTGGACGACCTGGAACTGACGGTTCGCTCGGCGAACTGCCTGAAGGCCGAGAACATCTACTACATCGGCGATCTGATTCAGCGTACCGAGATGGAGCTGCTGAAGACGCCGAACCTGGGCAAGAAGTCCCTGACCGAAATCAAGGACGTTCTGGCCAAGCAGGGTCTTTCGCTGGGTCAGAAGCTGGAGAACTGGCCGCCGGCCGAGCTCCAGAATCTGAGCGAATCCAAGATTTGAACGAATTGATTTGGAGTAACTGACATGCGTCACCGTCAATCCGGTCGGCAATTGGGTCGGAACGCCTCCCAGCGCAAGGCGCTGATGCGTTCGCTCACCAATGCCCTGATCGAGCATGAAGTCATCAAGACCACCGTGCCGAAGGCGAAAGAGCTTCGTCGCGTGGCCGAGCCCCTGATCACCCTGGCCAAGGAAGACAGCGTCCACGCGCGCCGTCAGGCCTTCGCCAAGGTCGGCAACAAGGCAACCGTCGGCAAGCTGTTCTCGGACGTCGGCCCGCGTTTCAAGGAGCGCAACGGCGGTTACCTGCGCATTCTCAAGTGCGGCTACCGTGCCGGGGATGCCGCACCGATGGCCTACGTGGAACTGGTCGAGCGCGCGGCCGAGCCCGAGACGGCCGCAGCCGAGCCGGCAGAGCAGGCTGCCGAGTAAGTGGCAATCGCGGGGCATGCGCTGCCCTGAATCGGAAAAGGCCCGCCGTTGTGCGGGCCTTTTTGCTGTCGGTCGCCATCGGCGGGTCAGGTCGCGACCGTTTCGCGAATCATCTGGTCCATGCTGGCCTCGACGTCGCGAGCGACACCGGCTAGTTTGTCGTCGGTAGCTAGCTGGGCCAGCAGTTCGGTCGGTCGGATCATCGATACCTGTGCCCGGCCATCCTGCTCGTAGACGGCGATGCGGCAGGGGAGGGCATTCGACAGGTCCAGGCGCCCGGCCAGTATTTCGGCGGCCTGCCGGGGGTTGCACACCTCGAAGACCCGGCATTCGGGGGCAAAGTCGACGCCCTTCGAATTCAGCGTGGCGTGGATGTCATGTGTATGCAGCAGGCCGAAGCCGTTTGCCGCAACGGCGTCGGTCAGGCGCTTGCAAGTGGTCTCAAAGTCGTGCGGGCTGGCGGTTTCGTCGATCATCATGGATGCCTTTCCGTTCAGCTTGGGCGGACCGGGGACTCTAGCAGACAGGGCGGCCCGGTGAGGTCCATGACTCGCGGTTGCTTCCTTGGCGGCTCGGCCCCGACGGGGCCGTGGTGGAATGGCCGTGCATGGTCTGCTAGTCTCGGGACCGTTTCCGTATCCGGGTGGAAGCGGTTCCCGATTCGGACCGATGGCGGGGGCTTTCGGGGCTGCTTCGTTGGGGTTCCCAGTTCGTTTACGCGATTGGTCCGGATCCTCCGGAACTTTTCGTTCTCGGTGCGTGTCGCAAGAGTTCTCGGGGCTACGGTGCCCCACACCTTTCCGGTGTGAAGCCGTCACATACGAACCTAGGAGTGAATGCATGTCCAATTGGAACCAGAAGTTGCGCAAATCCATGTTGGCTGCCGGTGTCTGCGCTGCCCTCGGCTTCGGGGGTACTGCGCTGGCTCAGCAAGGCGGGCAGCAAGCTCCGCACGGGGGCGGTGCCCAAGGGCAGCAGCCGGCGCCTGAAGGTGGCGCTGCTCAAGGGCAGCAGCCGGCGCCTGAGGGCGGCGGTGCCCAGGGCCAGATGCCCGAAATGAGCGAGGAGCAGCGTGAGCTGATGGAAGAGATGCGTGCTGTCCAGCAGGAACTGCAGCAGACGCAGGAGAAGCTGAGTGAGATGGAGCAGCAGGCCTACGAGAAGAAGCCGGAGCTCGGTGATCAGCGTGATGCGCTGCAGGACAAGATCGCCGAGAAGATGTCGGGCGATGGCTATGATGCCGAGAAGGAATTCGAGGAGATGAAGGCCACCATGTCCAAGTACCAGGATGGCGACCAGCAACCGTCCGAGTCCGAGGTGCAGGCCTTCCAGGAGAAGCAGCAGAAGTTCCAGCAGCGCCAGCAGCAGGCCTTCCAGGACGAGGACGTTCAAGAGATGGCCGAGAAGCTGCGTACGGATGTTGAATCCGAGATGAAGCAGAGCAACCCGGAAGCGGAACAGCTGTTCAACGAGATGGACGAGAAGTCCGCGGAGATGGAGAAGCTGCGCGAGAAGGCAATGCAGATGCAGCAAGGCGGCTAATCGCCGCGCAAGCGGAATGGCCGATACGTAAAAACCGGGCGAAAGCCCGGTTTTTTTGTTTCAGCCGTCACTCGAATTCCTGGCTGTATCCCGGGTCCGTTGCACCGAAGAACGCTTCCTTGAGTTTCTGCAGTTCGTCTCGCGCCCGTGCGGCGGCTTCGAACTCGAGGTCGCGTGCATGGCGGTGCATCTCGGCCTCCAGCGCCTTGATGCGCTTGGCCGCCTGCTCCGGTGTCAGTGCAGCGTAGCCGCTGGGCCCTTCCGCCACCTTGCCGGCGGCCTGACGGCGACGACCCGGGCGTGCCCCGGGAATGCGGGACTCGCCGGACTCCAGGATGTCGTCGATGCGTTTCTCGATGCCCTTGGGCGTGATGCCCATCGCCTGGTTGTGGGCGAGCTGTTTCTCGCGTCGCCGCTCAGTCTCGTCGATGGCCTTGCGCATGGCGTCGGTGATCGTGTCGCCGTAGAGGATCGCCTTGCCTTCGAGGTTGCGCGCCGCCCGGCCGATCGTCTGGATCAGCGAGCGTTCCGAGCGCAAAAAGCCCTGCTTGTCGGCGTCCAGGATACCGATCAGGGCGACCTCGGGAATGTCGAGGCCCTCGCGCAGCAGGTTGATGCCCACCAGCACGTCGAACTCGCCCAGGCGCAGGTCTTGGATGATCTCGACCCGCTCGACGGTATCGATGTCGGAGTGCAGGTAACGCACCCGCACGTCGTGTTCCATCAGGTAGTCGGTCAGATCCTCGGCCATGCGCTTGGTCAGCACGGTGACCAGGACCCGCTGGTTCTTCTCGGCCCGCAGCCGGATCTCGGACAGCAGGTCGTCGACCTGGCTGGCGACCGGACGGACCTCGATCTGCGGGTCGACCAGCCCGGTCGGTCGGACCACCTGCTCGGCGATCTGATCGCTGTGCTTCTCCTCGTAGGGCCCGGGTGTCGCCGAGACGTAGACCGTCTGCGGCATCAGCCGTTCGAACTCCTCGAACTTCAGCGGGCGGTTGTCCAGCGCCGAGGGCAGGCGGAAGCCGAAGTTCACCAGGGTCTCCTTGCGCGAACGATCGCCCTTGTACATCCCGCCGAGCTGCGGGACCGTCACGTGCGACTCGTCGATGATCAGCAGCGCGTCGGCCGGCAGGTAGTCGTAGAGGCAGGGCGGCGGCTCGCCCGGCTGACGCCCGGAGAGATAGCGCGAGTAGTTCTCGATGCCGTTGCAGTAGCCCAGCTCCTGGATCATCTCGATGTCGAAGCGGGTGCGCTGGGCCAAGCGCTGCGCCTCGACCAGCTTGTTCTCGGACTCCAGGTCCTTGAGCCGTTCGTCGAGCTCGACCTTGATCTGCTCGATCGCGTTGAGCAGGCGTTCGCGCGGGGTCACATAGTGCGAGGACGGGTAGACCGTGTAGCGCGGCACCCGCCGGCGCACCTGCCCGGTGAGCGGGTCGAACAGCGTGATCTGCTCGATCTCGTCGTCGAACAGCTCGATGCGCACGCCCTCGTCGTCGGCCTCGGCCGGGTGGATGTCGATCACGTCGCCGCGCACCCGGTACGTGCCGCGACGGAACTCCATGTCGTTGCGGGTGTACTGCATCTCGGCCAGCCGCCGGATGATCTGCCGCTGGGTGACCTGGTCGCCGCGCACCAGGTGCAGGATCATCTTGAGATACGCCTCGGGGTCACCCAGCCCGTAGATGGACGAGACCGTGGCGACGATGATCACGTCGCGGCGTTCGAACAGCGCCTTGGTGGCCGACAGGCGCATCTGCTCGATGTGCTCGTTCACCGAGGCGTCCTTCTCGATGAAGGTGTCCGAGGCCGGCACGTAGGCCTCCGGCTGGTAGTAGTCGTAGTAGGAGACGAAGTACTCGACCGCGTTGTTGGGGAAGAAGCCCTTGAGCTCGCCGTAGAGTTGGGCGGCCAGCGTCTTGTTGGGTGCGAGCACCATGGCCGGGCGCTGCACCTCGTGGATGACGTTGGCCATCGTGAAGGTCTTGCCCGAGCCGGTCACCCCGAGCAGGGTCTGGTGCATCAGCCCGTCGGTCAGCCCCTCGACGAGGGTCTCGATGGCGCGGGGCTGGTCGCCGGCCGGCTGGTAGTCTGTTGCGATCTGGAAACGGTGTTCTGACATAACCTTGCAGTATAAATGACCCGATCTCGGCTTTCCGGCGGCTTTTGCTTTATGATGACCCGATCCATCGCCTAGATCGGCTTTCCAGTTCCAGTTTTCAGGTATCCATGACCGAATCACACCTCGAAGATCCCAACGCCCCCCGCGAGGCCGAGAAATACGACAACCCGGTGGCCAGCCGCGAGTTCCTGCTGGATTTCCTCGCGGGCCAGGAGGGGCCGACCACGCTCAACCGGCTGATCAGCGAGCTGGGCTACGACGGCGACGAGGAGCGCATCGAGGGGCTGCGTCGGCGCCTGCGTGCCATGGAGCGTGACGGGCAGGTGATCCGCAACCGCCGCGGCGGCTACGTTCCCGTGACCAAGGCCGAACTGGTGCGCGGGCGGGTGATCGGCCACCGCGACGGCTTCGGTTTCCTGGTCCCCGACGAGGGCGGCAACGACGTGTTCCTCTCCCCGCGCGTCATGCGCGCGCTGCTGCACGGCGATCGCGCCGTGGTGCAGGTGGTGGGCGAGGACCGTCGCGGGCGTCCCGAGGGCGCCCTGGTCGAGGTGATCGAACGCGCCAATGCCGAGATCGTGGGACGCTTGGTGATCGAGGCCGGCGTGGCCTTCGCCATCCCCGACAACAAGCGCATGACCCAGGACGTCCTGATCCCCATGGAGGCGCTGGGCGGGGCCAAGGATGGCCAGATCGTGCGCGTGGCACTGGTCGAGCAGCCCACCCAGCGGCACAAGCCGGTCGGCAGGGTCGTCGAGGTGCTGGGCGATCACATGTCGCCCGGCATGGAGATCGACGTCGCCATCCGTGCCCACGGCATCCCGCACGAGTGGCCGGAGGCCGTCAGGGAGCAGATCGAGGGCATGAGCGACCAGGTCGCCGAGTCCGACAAGATCGGCCGGGTCGACGTGCGCGACGTGCCGCTGGTCACCATCGACGGGGCCGACTCCAAGGACCTCGATGACGCGGTCTTCTGCGAGCCGACCCCCAAGGGCTTCCGCCTGATGGTCGCGATCGCCGACGTGTCGCACTACGTGCGCATCGGCGCGCCGCTGGACCAGGAAGGCTTCCGCCGCGGGACCTCGGTCTACTTCCCGGGCCGCGTCGTGCCGATGCTGCCCGAGCTTCTCTCCAACGGCCTGTGCTCGGTCAACCCGGACGTCGATCGCCTCTGCCTCTGCGCCGAGATGCTGATCAACAACCAGGGGCAGATCATCCGCTCGCGGTTCTTCGAGGGGGTGATGAGAAGCCACGCGCGCCTGACCTACGACAACGTCGCGGCGATGCTGCTGGACAACGACCAGGCCGAGCGCGCGAAGTACGCCCACGTGATCAAGCCGGTCGAGGCCCTCTACGAGCTCTACAAGGTCCTGCGGGCCGAGCGCGAGCGCCGTGGTGCGATCGACTTCGACACCATCGAGACCAAGATCGTCTTCGGCGAGGACCGCAAGATCGAGGCGATCGTTCCCTACGAGCGCAACGACGCGCACAAGATCATCGAGGAATGCATGATCGCGGCCAACGTGGCCGCCGGTCGCTTCCTCGCCCGGCGCAAGATCCCGTCGCTCTACCGGGTGCACGACCGCCCGGGGGCGGAGAAGATCGAGGACCTGCGCGCCGCGCTCAAGGAGAAGGGGCTGACCCTCGGCGGCGGCGAGAAGCCCACCCCGGCGGACTTCAACGCCCTGATCGAGGAGGCCAAGGGCCGCCCCGACTTCGCCACCATCCAGACCCTGCTGCTGCGTTCGCTCCAGCAGGCAGTCTACGCGCCGGAGAACCTGGGGCACTTCGGCCTGGCGCACGAGCATTACGCGCACTTCACCTCGCCGATTCGCCGCTACCCCGACCTGATGGTGCACCGCGCCATCCGGCACGTGCTGCGTACCGGCAGTGCCGAGGGTTTCCCCTACAGCCACGACGAGATGCTGCTGATCGGCGAGCACTGCTCGAACAACGAGCGACGCGCCGACGAGGCCACGCGGGATGCCACCGACTGGCTCAAGTGCGAGTTCATGCTCGACAAGGTGGGCAACGTCTACGAGGGTCGCGTCGCCTCCGTGCTGGGCTTCGGCCTGTTCGTCGAACTCAAGGACTTCTACGTCGAGGGGTTGCTGCACATCACCGCCCTGAGCAAGGACTTCTACCACTTCGACCCGGTGTCCGTGTCGCTCAAGGGCGAGCGGACCGGCAAGACCTACTCGCTCAACGACACCATCCGCGTGCGCGTCGCCCGGGTGGATCTCGACGAGCGCAAGATCGACTTCATGCTGCCGGAAGAGGACGACGAGTCGTCCGACGGCGGCAAGGCCGAGGAATCCGGCGCCTCGGCCGCCGGGGACAAGGGCGAGGGATCCAAGAAACGCCGCCCGCGCCGGCGCAAGCGCCGCAAGCCGGACAGTGGCGAGAACGGTGGCAACACGTCCGGCGGGAAGGCTGAAGACACGGGCGGGGACGGCGGCGAGCCGAAGGACGACGACGCGGCGGCCGACGAGGCCGCGGACAACGTCGGCAACCGCTGACGGTTCGCGTCGTGGCGGAAGAGACGTGGATTGGCGGCTTTCACGCCATCGAAGCGGCGCTGGATCGTCACCCGGAGCGGATCGCGGAGATCGCCGTCAGCGAGGGGCGTTCCGACCGTCGCGTCCGGCGTATCCGGTCGCAGGCGGCCGCCGCCGGCGTCGCGGTCGAGGATCGTCCCGATGCCTGGTTCGACCGGCTGCGCAGCGACGGCCGGCCCCTGCGACACCAGGGCGTGGCTGCCCGCATGGCGCTGCGCCCTGCTGGTGACGAGGCGGAACTGGGCGAACGGCTGTCCGCCGCGACCGAGCCGCCGCTGCTGCTGGTGCTCGACGGGGTCACCGATCCGCACAATCTCGGCGCCTGCCTGCGCGGGGCCGAGGCCGCCGGCGCGCTGGCCGTGATCGCGCCGAAGGACCGGGCCTGCGGACTGACGCCGGCGGCGCGCAAGACCTCGGCGGGGTCTTCCGAGCGTATCCCCTTCATCCAGGTCACCAACCTCGCGCGCACGCTGGCGGACCTCAAGCAGCAGGGCGTGTGGATCGTCGGTGCCGCCGGCAGCGGCCCGGTGTCCCTGTACGAATGCGACTTCGCCCGCGAGCCCGTGGCCCTGGTGATGGGCGCCGAGGGCAGCGGGCTGCGGCGGCTGACCCAGGAACGCTGTGACCAGCTGATCCATATCCCCATGGCCCCGGGGGTGGAAAGCCTCAACGTATCGGTGGCCTCGGCCGTCTGCCTGTTCGAGTTCCGTCGACAGCGTCTGGCCGGGGGCTGACCGCCCGGCGGACGCCGGGCTTCGAAACCGTTTCGCGTTTCCGTTAAAATGCGGGTCACTACATTTCACAGTGGTCCGGTGTTTTCGCCTCGCGAGCGAGCGCCTACCAGGGAGTCAGTTGCCGTCATGAACCTTTCCGATCGGGTCCGCCGGGTCCGTCCGTCGCCCACACTCGCCGTTACCGCCAAGGCCGCCGAACTGCGTGCGGCCGGCCGGGACATCATCAGTCTGGGTGCCGGTGAGCCGGACTTCGACACCCCGAAGCACATCGGCGAGGCCGGCATCCAGGCCATCCGCGACGGTTTTACCCGGTACACCGCGGTCGAGGGCATTGTCGAGCTGCGCCAGGCGATCGCGGACAAGCTCGAGGCCGACCAGGGGCTCGAGTACGGCCTCGACCAGATCATCGTCTCCACGGGCGGCAAGCAAAGCATCTACAACCTCTGCCAGGCGCTGCTCAACCCCGGCGACGAGGTGATCATCACCGCGCCGTACTGGGTCTCCTATCCCGACATGGTGCGCCTGGCCGGCGGCGAGCCGGTGATCGTCTCGGCCGGTCAGTCGCAGGGCTTCAAGATGACGCCGCGCCAGCTGGAGGCGGCGATCACCGACAAGACCCGGCTGGTGATGCTCAACAGCCCGTCGAACCCGACCGGCGTGGCCTACACCCGCGAGGACTGGGAAGCGCTGGCCGAGGTGCTGCGCGATCATCCCGAGATCATGGTCGCCACGGACGACATGTACGAGAAGATCCTCTGGGCCGACGAGCCGTTCTCCAACATCGTGATGGTGGCGCCGGACCTGATCCCGCGCACCGTGGTGCTCAACGGGGTGAGCAAGGCCTACGCGATGACCGGCTGGCGGATCGGGTACGCGGCCGGGCCGGCCGACCTGATCAAGGCGATGAAGGTCATCCAGTCGCAGAGCACTTCCGGGCCTTGCTCGATCGCGCAGAAGGCCGCGCAGGAAGCGATCGCCGGCGACCAGTCGGAGATCGACGCGATGGTGCGTGCCTTCCGCGAGCGGCACGACTACGTGGTCGAGGCGCTCAACGAACTGCCCGGCGTGTCCTGCCTGCCGGGGCAGGGGGCGTTCTACAGCTTCCCCGATGTCTCCGAGGCGATGCGTGCGCTGGACCTCGGCGACGACGTGGCCTTCTCCGAGTACCTGCTCGAGAAGGCCGGTGTGGCGGTGGTGCCCGGCTCGGCCTTCGGCGTGCCGGGCCATGTGCGCTTGAGCTACGCCACCGGGCTGGATGCCCTGCGCGAGGCCATCGGTCGCATCGAGGCGATCCTGCCGGCCTCCTGACCCTGTGCCATTCTGCTGCGCGGTCGCCGGGGCGCGACCGCGCGTGTTTTGCCCGAATTTCAAGCCCGAGCGGCTGGGAGATGACTGATGGATGAGAACCGCAAGAAAGCCCTGGGTGCCGCCCTGTCCCAGATCGAACGGCAGTTCGGCAAGGGGGCGGTGATGCGCATGAACGACGAGGGACGAAGGAACGTCCCGGTGATCAGTACCGGTTCGATCTCGCTGGATGCCGCGCTCGGCATCGGCGGGTTGCCGCGCGGTCGCGTGGTTGAGATCTACGGTCCGGAGTCCTCGGGCAAGACCACGCTCACATTGCAGACCATCGCCCAGGCGCAGAAGGAAGGTGGTACCTGCGCGTTCATCGATGCCGAGCATGCCCTCGACCCGGGCTATGCCGAGAAGCTGGGCGTGAACGTCGACGACCTGCTGGTCAGCCAGCCGGACACCGGCGAGCAGGCACTCGAGATCGCCGACATGTTGGTCCGCTCGGGGGCCGTCGATTGCGTGGTGGTCGATTCGGTCGCCGCCCTGGTGCCCAAGGCCGAGATCGAGGGCGAGATGGGCGATTCCCACGTCGGTCTGCAGGCTCGCCTGATGAGCCAGGCGCTGCGCAAGTTGTCCGGCAACATCAAGCGCACCAACTGCATGGTGATGTTCATCAACCAGATCCGGATGAAGATCGGCGTCACCTACGGCAGCCCGGAGACCACCACCGGCGGCAACGCGCTCAAGTTCTACTCCTCCGTGCGTCTCGACATCCGTCGCGTCGGCGCGGTGAAGAAGGGCGAGGAAGTCATCGGCAACCAGACCCGCATCAAGGTGGTCAAGAACAAGATGGCGCCGCCGTTCAAGGTGGTCGAGTGCGACATCCTCTACGGCGAGGGCATTTCCCACCTGCTCGAGCTGGTCGACCTGGGCGCCAAGCACGGCATCATCCAGAAGGCGGGGGCCTGGTACTCCTACGGCGACACCCGCATCGGCCAGGGCAAGGACAACGCCCGACAGTTCCTCGCCGAGAACCCGGAGATCGCCGAGGAGATCGAGGCCAAGGTGCGCGAGATCATGATGCCCAAGCCGGTGGTCGCCGACGCGCCCGAGGCCAGCGAGGCGCCTGTCGACGAGCAGGCCTGATCCGGCCACGGCATGGACGACGAGGAAAAGCGGCGCCTGCTCGACTGCGAGAAGCGCGCGGTCGGACTGCTGGCCCGGCGGGAGCACAGCCGGCTGGAACTGTCCGGCAAGCTTTCCGACCGCGGCTTTGCGCCTGACGAGATCGGCGAGGTGCTCGACCGGCTGGCCGAGGAGGGCTGGCAGTCCGACCGGCGCTACGCCGAGAGCCTGATCCGTGCCCGGGCGGCGCGTCGCTACGGCCCGGACCGGATCGCCTCGGAACTGGCGCAGCGGGGCGTGGACGAAGGCACCGCGAGCGAGGCCTTCGAGGCCGAGCCCCGCGACTGGGAGGCGATTGCCCGGGAGCAGCTGCTCGCGCGTTTCAACGGCCCGCCGCAGGACTTTCCCGACCGGGCGCGCCGTCACCGTCACCTCGTCCGCCGCGGCTTCCCACCCGACCTCTCGCACGGGTTGGCCGGCTGGTGGCCCGAGGACTCGCGGCAGGACCCCTGATTTCGACACGGGGTCACGCCGGTCGCTCCTGTCACGACCCATCGGAAAAGGCGCGGGGCTGCGCTACAATGCGGCCTTTGTCTACCCGCTTCCCGAGATGGTCCGTGCATGAAAACCAGCGCCGAGATTCGCCAAGCCTTTCTGGATTTCTTCGCCGAACGGGGGCACGAGGTCGTGCCCTCCGCGTCGCTGATTCCGGCCAATGACCCGACCCTCCTGTTCACCAACGCCGGGATGGTGCCCTTCAAGGAGGCGTTCCTCGGCCAGGAGAAGCGCGCCAACCCGCGGGCCGTCTCCGTGCAGCGCTGCGTGCGTGCCGGCGGCAAGCACAACGACCTCGAGAACGTCGGCTACACCGCCCGGCACCACACCTTCTTCGAGATGCTGGGCAACTTCAGCTTCGGCGACTACTTCAAGCGCGAGGCGATCCGCTACGGCTGGGACTTCCTGACCGACACCCTCGGCCTGCCCGCCGAGCGCCTGCTGGTGACCGTCTACCACACCGACGACGAGGCCTATGCCCACTGGCGGGAGGACATCGGCCTGCCCGAGGACCGCATCCTGCGCATCGGGGACAAGCCCGGCGGCGGCTCGGACAACTTCTGGCAGATGGGCGATACCGGCCCCTGCGGGCCCTGCTCGGAGATCTTCTGGGATCACGGCGAGCACATCCCCGGCGGCCCACCGGGATCGCCGGACGAGGACGGTGACCGCTTCATCGAGATCTGGAACATCGTCTTCATGCAGTACGACCGGGCGGCCGACGGCACGCTCAGCAACCTGCCAAAGCCTTCGGTGGACACCGGCATGGGGCTCGAGCGCCTCGCCGCGGTGCTCCAGGGCGTGCATTCGAACTACGAGATCGACCTGTTCCGTCACCTGATCGACGCGGCCGTCGAGGCGACCGGGGCCGCCGACCGTGACTCGGCCTCGCTCAAGGTGATCGCCGACCACATCCGCTCCTGCGCCTTCCTGGTCGTCGACGGCGTCCGCCCCGGCAACGAGGGGCGCGACTACGTGCTGCGTCGCATCATCCGCCGGGCGGCTCGCCACGGCCACAAGCTCGGCCAGGACGCGCCGTTCTTCCACAAGCTGGTCACCCCGCTGGTCCGGGAGATGGGCGAGGCCTACCCGGAGCTGGCCGAGGCGGCCGACGAGGTCGCCCGCGTCCTGCTCGCCGAGGAAGAGCGTTTCCTGCAGACGCTTGCCTCGGGCATGCAGGTGCTCGAGCAGGCGGTCGCCGGACTGCCGGCTGGCGGTACGATCAGTGGCGAGACCGCCTTCAAGCTCTACGACACCCACGGCTTCCCGCTCGACCTGACCGCCGATATCGCCCGCGAGCGCGGCTTGTCGGTGGACGAGGCCGGTTTCGAGCGCGAGATGGCCGAGCGACGCGCCCAGTCCCGCGCGGCCAGTCATTTCACCGCCGAGACGATCAAGATCGGCACGGACGAACCGACGGCGTTCGAGGGTTACGAGAACGAGTCCCTCGAGGCCCGGGTGGTCGCGGTGGCCCGCGAGGGCAGCCAGGCCGAGGCACTCGAGGGCGGCCAGCAGGGCGTGATCGCGCTGGATCGCACGCCCTTCTACGCGGAATCGGGCGGCCAGGTGGGCGACACCGGCGTGATCGAGTCGGCCAGCGGGCGCTTCGTGGTCCATGACACGCAGAAGCAGGGCGGGGTGATCCTGCACCATGGCACGCTCACCGACGGGCGCATGGCCCCGGGTGACGCGGTCACCGCGCGCATCGACGCCGACCGCCGCGCCGCGATCCGCCTGAACCACTCCGCGACCCATCTGCTGCACGCCGCGCTGCGCGAGGTGCTGGGCGACCATGTCCAGCAGAAGGGCTCGCGCGTGGGACCCGAGGCCCTGCGTTTCGACTTTTCCCATGACAAGCCGGTCAGCCGCGAACAGCTCACCGAGGTCGAGCGGCTGGTCAACGCCCAGATCCGCGAGAACCACGCCGTCGAGACCCGGGAGATGGCGATCGACGACGCGCGTGCCGCCGGGGCGATGGCACTGTTCGGCGAGAAGTACGGAGACACCGTGCGCGTGGTGACCATGGGGCCCTTCTCGATGGAACTTTGCGGCGGCACGCATGCCCGACGAGGCGGCGACATCGGCCTGTTCAAGATCCTTTCCGAGTCCGGGGTGGCCTCGGGCGTGCGCCGCATCGAGGCGGCAACCGGGGCCACCGCGCTGGCCGAGGCCGAGCGCGCCGAGCAGACGGTCGGCGAGATCGCCGAGCTCCTGCGCGGTCCGAAGACCGAGGCGGCCGAGCGCGTGGCGCAGATGCTGGAGCGTTCCCGGCAGCTCGAACGCGAGCTGGCGAAGCTCAAGGCCGAGCTCGCCTCGGTCAGCGGCGACGAGCTGGCCGACAGTGCGGAAACCATCGGCCCGGCGAAGGTGCTGGTCGCCGAGCTGCCCGGCGCGGATGCCGGCGCCCTGCGGGACAGCATGGACAAGCTGCGGGACAAGCTCGGCACCGCCGCGATCCTGCTGGGCACCGTCGACGACGGCAAGGTCCGGCTGGTGGCGGGGCTGTCCAAGGACCTGACCAAGACCTTCAAGGCCGGGGACTGGGTCAACGTCGCCGCCGCCGAGGTCGGCGGCAAGGGTGGCGGGCGGCCGGACATGGCGCAGGCCGGCGGCAGTGAGCCGGAAAACCTTTCCCGAGCGCTGGAAGCGGCGCGCCGCTGGGTGGAAGGGCAACTGGGCTGACGATGCGGCGGGGCATTCCCGCCGCGCCGGTTCGTCGGCACGGATGAAAAAGTCAAGTGGTCGGTTTATACTGTCCGGCTGCTTTGACCTTTTCACGTCAGCGAAACGTATCCCTATCCGACGCTTGAAGCTCAAGGAAACCCTATGGCGTTAATCGTTCAGAAATACGGCGGCACCTCGGTCGGCAGCGTCGACCGGATCCAGGCCGTGGCCGAGCGCGTGCAGCGGTCGGTGGAAAAAGGCGACTCCGTCGTGGTGGTGGTCTCCGCGATGAGCGGCGAGACCAACCGCCTGATCGGCATGGCGAGAGAGATCCAGGCCGAACCGACCCCGCGAGAACTCGACACCCTGGTGGCCACCGGCGAGCAGGTGACCATCGCGCTGCTGTCGATGGCCCTCCAGGCACGTGGCCAGGACGCGCGCTCCTATACCGGTGCGCAGGTGCGGATCCTCACCGACAGCACGCACACCAAGGCGCGCATCCAGTCGATCGACACGGACACGATCCGTGGCGACCTCGACGCCGGTCGTGTCGTGGTGGTCGCGGGCTTCCAGGGCGTGGACGAGCACGGCCAGATCACGACGCTGGGCCGGGGCGGCTCCGATACCTCCGCCGTGGCGCTGGCCGCGGCACTCCATGCCGACGAGTGCCAGATCTACACCGACGTCGACGGTGTCTACACCACCGATCCGCGGGTCGTGCCCAAGGCCCGCCGTCTGGACCGGATCACCTTCGAGGAGATGCTGGAGATGGCCAGCCTGGGCTCGAAGGTCCTGCAGATCCGCTCGGTGGAGTTCGCCGGCAAGTACAACGTGCCCCTGCGGGTGCTGTCCTCGTTCCAGGACGGCCCCGGCACCCTGATTACCCTGGAGGAAGACGGCGTGGAAGAACCAGTAATTTCCGGGATCGCGTTCCACAAGGACGAGGCCCAGTTGACCATCAAGGGCGTGCCGGACAGCCCCGGGATCGCCTACAAGATCCTCGGCCCGATCGGCGAGGCCAACATCGAAGTCGACATGATCCTGCAGAACATCGGTGCGGACGAGACCACCGACTTCACGTTCACGGTGCATCGCAACGACTTCGACAAGGCCCTCGACCTGATGCGCAAGACCGCCGAGGAGCTCGGCGCGCGCGAGGTCTCCGGCAACCACAACATCGTCAAGATCTCGCTGGTGGGTGTCGGCATGCGGTCGCACGCCGGGATCGCCTCGAAGATGTTCCGGGTGCTGGCCGAGGAGAAGATCAACATCCGCATGATCGCCACGTCCGAGATCAAGATCTCCGTGGTGATCGACGACAAGTACCTGGAGTTGGCCGTTCGCGCGCTGCACGATGCCTTCGAGCTGGATACTCCCGAGATTTCGCTGAGTTGATCCGGCTGACGGGCTAATATCAGAAAGTCAGGGTCCGAACGGAGATATCGACGGACCCATTACCACAGAGGCTGACGAGTTATGTTGATTTTGACCCGCCGAATTGGTGAGGTGCTCCGCATCGGTGACGACGTCGCCATCACCGTGCTTGGCATCAAGGGAAACCAGGTCCGAATCGGTATTGATGCGCCCAAGGATGTCGCCGTGCATCGCGAGGAGATCTACCAGCGCATCAAGAACGAAACCGACGAAGGCGGCAGCAACGAGTCGGCCTGAGTTTCCTGCCACGTTTTCCGCTGCCCCTTCCGCCTCGCCGTCTGACGGCGTGACGGGTGGGTTGCGTCTGCCCATCCGGGCCCTGGTCGAGGTCGGAAGGCGAGGGCACGAGTGCGCCGGTCGGGCGTTGATTCTTGCTCTCAAAGCCGCTACCATGCGGCGCTTGTTGGAGAGGTGGCCGAGTGGCTGAAGGCGCTCCCCTGCTAAGGGAGTAAGGGGTTTATAGCCCCTTCGAGGGTTCGA
>NZ_JBKGYT010000015.1:0-27874 GCF_046545975.1 Guyparkeria sp.
AGGCGTGCATGCGCTCGGTGCGGATCTGGATCTCGACCACCTTGCCCTCGTCGGCACGCACCGCGGTATGCAGCGACTGGTAGCCGTTGGGCTTGGGGCGGGCGATGTAGTCGTCGTACTCGCTCTCGATCGGCTCGAACAGATCGTGGACCACCGACAGCGCCGCGTAACAGTCGGTCACCGAATCGACCTGCACGCGCAGGGCGCGCACGTCGAACAGCCCCTCGAACGAGAGCCGCTTGCGGCGCATCTTCCCCCAGATGCTGTAGATGTGCTTCGGCCGACCGTAGACCTCCGCCCGGATGCCGGCGTCTTCCAGGGCCCGCTCGAGCTTCGTCTCGACGGCGGCGAGGTAGGCCTCGCGACTGGCACGCCGCTCGTCGAGCAGCCGGGCGATCTCGCTGTAGGTGCGCGGCTCGATGTGCCGGAAGGACAGGTCCTCGAGCTCCCACTTGATCTGTCCCAGCCCCAGCCGGTGCGCGATGGGGGCATGCACGGCCAGGGTCATGCCCGCGTAGCAGCGCCGGCGGGCCGGGTCCGGGTCGCGATCCAGCAGCCGCATCCCCTCGAGCCGGTAGACCAGGTCGATGAGCACGGCCCGGGCATCGCCGCCCCCGCCGAGCAGCAGTCGGCGCCAGTACTCGTGCTGCTGCTCGCCCAGCCCCTCGGGGAAGCGGGCTTCCCAGTCGCGAAGGCGATCGATCCCGGCCAGCAGCCCGTCGACCGCCTGCCGCTCCGTCGCGTCGAGCTCCAGCCGATCGAGCAGTTCCTCCCGCCGACCGGCCGCGCCGCGATCGACCAGCAGCGCCGCGACCAGGGTGGCCAGATCGGCATGGATGTCGGCCAGGGCGACGGCCACCCGGGGGCCGCAGGCCTCGTCGCCGGCACCCCCGCCCTCCGGTGGCACCGCCGTCTCCCCGATCTCGAGGCACAACCGCTCGATGTCCGGGGCCCGGCCGGCCTCGTCGGCATCGGCCAGGCTCCGGCGCAGCGTGCGGCACAGGCTGTCGATGGGTTCATCCAGTGGATGCTGCATGATCGCTCCAGTCACTCCGCGCCTGCGGTCGGGCGGCGAGGATCGGCACGGCCGAACGCCATTCCCGCCCTGCGGGCACTCCGGGAAGCTCCTGTCGTTGGGTTGTCACCGCCGGCATGGCAGTATCATGACTGTCTGGACACCACATTATCACCCTGCCCCCTTGGCCGGGGCGCAAAAGGACCTGTCGCAATGGAAAAGACGATCGACCTCCACGGCGAACACCACCGCCTCAACCGCTATCGCCGCCTGAGAGCCAGCGTGCTCGGCGCGATCGCGGGGCTGGTCGCCGTCTCCAGCCTGATCTCGGGACTGGTCGCCAGCGGAGCCCCCACCACGACCGTGCTGGTGACCGGGCTGATCGCCCTCGTGGCCGGGACGCTCGCCCTGGCCGCCGGCCAGCACGTCGCCCTGCGCCTGCGCCAGGACACCGAGCGGGCCGACCTCGAGATGGAGGCGCACGAACTCGAAATCAACTTCGAGCACGAGCTCGCCGAACTGCGCGACATCTACGTCAGTCGCGGCGTCGACCCGGAAACGGCCGAACGCGTCGCCCGCCAGATGATGGCCCACGATGCGCTGGGGGCGCATGCCCGCGAGGAGATGGGCCTGCACCAGATCACCGACACCCGCCCGCTGCTCGCCGCCATCCCGCTGGGCGCGGCCTTCGCCGCGGGTGCCGCCCTGCCCCTGCTGGTCGGCCTGCTGGCCCCGGCCGGCAGCATGGCCCTGCTCACCTTTGTGCTCACGCTGCTCGCGCTCGCCGTCCTCGGCAGCCTCAGCTCGCGTACCGGCGGCGCCTCGATGCTGACCGGCGGCTTTCGCACCACCCTGTGGGGCGCGGCCACCATGGGCGTCACCGCACTGGTCGGGCGACTGATCGCCACGGTCGTCTGACCACGGCGGTGGCGGCCGGCAGCGACTCACGGACCGTCGTCCTGCTCCACGGCCTGTGGATGGGCCGCTGGGCGATGCTTCCCCTTGGCAGGCGTCTGACGCGGGCGGGCTTTCGGGTCCGGTATTTCGGCTACCCGACCCGCGCACCCCTGCCGCGCGACGCCGACCGCCTCGACAAGTGGCTCGGGGAGCTCGGGCCGACCCACTTCGTGGCCCACAGCCTGGGCGGACTGGTGCTCGCCCACCTGTTCGACCGTCACCCCGACCGGCTCTCGCAGACCGGCCGCATCGTCCTGCTGGGATCGCCCCTGGCCGGCAGTGCCGTGGCCCGGCGCCTGGGCGGCACGCGGGTCGGCCGGTGGGCGCTGGACGGCTGTCTCGATCGCGGCCTGCTCGGCGGCGTGCCTGCATGGCGCGCCCCGCGAACACTGATGGTCGCCGGCACCCGTCCCATCGGACCCGGGCGGCTGTTCCCGGGAGCCCTGCCCGACCCGAGCGACGGCACGGTGGCGGTCGCCGAGACCCGTGTCCCGGGCCTGGCCGAGCACCGCTCGCTCCCCGTCAACCACTTCGGCATGCTGCTCTCGCGGCCGGTCGCCGACGAGGCGATCGCCTTCCTCGGGTCGAGCGAAACCGACTGACCCGAACCATGTCACCCCGGCACCATGGCGCCTCGGGGCATATCGGTCGCCGTGCGCACGAAAAGGGCCGACCCCGTGGGGTCGGCCCGCTTGCCGGCGCGGTCGATCGGGACCGCGGGACGCGACTTTCTACTCGCCCGTGTCCGGGCTGTGATAGGCGAGGATGTAGTTCGGCTCGCCCATGCGCTCGATCAGCTCCAGCTGTCGCTTGAGCCAGTCGGCGTGCCCCTCCTCGTCCATGAGGATCTCCTCGAAGATGTGCACCGTGCCGACGTCGCCCTCGTCCCGGGCCTCGAGCGCCGCCTTGCCGTAGAACTCGATGGAGGCCAGCTCCTCCTTGAGGTCCGCCTTGAACATGTCGCCCAGCGAATTGGAGCGCTTGGCCGACTTGGACTCGGTGACCACCGGGTCGCCGTCGAGGAACAGGATCCGGTCGATGAACTGGCTCGCATGACCCAGCTCTTCCTGGACCTCCCCGTGCATCTTCTTGGACAGGCGGTCGAGACCCCAGTCCTCCAGCACGTGCGCATGCAGCATGTACTGGTGAACGGCCGTGAGCTCCATCGACAGCGCCTGCTGCAGGTTCTCGAGAGTCTTCTTGTCACTCTTCTTTGCTTTTGCTGCGCACATGGGTCGGTGCCCTCCTGTGGGAACGTGGATGGTTACGCGTGTCTCGAAGCGGGCCACCGCTTCCGGCCGGCAACGTGGCGATGCCTCGCGCGGGTCGGGCCGTTCGCCCGAGACCTGCGGAAGACCTTAGTCGGTAGAACGGATTTTGCCAGCCGGATCCGGACGAACCGCCCGCCTCACGGCGCCTGGCGGGCCATCGGATCCTGCCGGTAGAACGCCGCGAGGTGCCGGTAGAGCCCGGCGTCGAAATGCTGCAGCTCCCCGGGCAGCCGGAAGAAATACTCGCTGAGCACGGCGAAGAATTCCGCCGGGTTGGTGGCGGCGTAGGGGTCGATGGACGGCTCGACGCCGGCATCGATCTCGTCGTTGAGCCGATCGAAGGCGGCCTGGAAATCCCGGGTCCAGTGCGCCCGGTCGTATCCCCTGGGCAGGGGCGGAAACCCGTTTTCCATCCCGTTGACCCCGTCGATGAAATGCGCCACCTCGTGGACCACGACACTGGTGGCATGCTCGGGATCCAGCCCGGCGGCGATGTCCGCCCAGGACAGCACCAGCGTGCCGTGCTCCCAGGCCTCGCCGGCCCGCAGGTCGCGGACGTGATGGACGACCCCGTCCTCGTCGACCTCCTCGTGATCGACGTGAAAGGCATCCGCGTACACCACCACCGAGCGGATGCCGTCGAGCCAGTCCAGACCCAGTTCGAGTACCGGCAGGACGGCCAGCGTGGCGATGCGCAGCTGCCTCGCGTCGTCGAGCCGGAAGTCACCGCCCCCGTAGAAGGGGCGTCCGGCGAGGAACCGCCCGGCGAGCCGTCGCAGGCGCCCGAACGCCTCGTCCCCCAGGCCGGCCAGTTCCGGCTGGTCGCGGCATACCTCGTGCCAGAGATCGTCGGGAATGACGACCTCCCGGTCTGCCGAACGCCCCCCCGGCAACAGATCCAGCAGCCAGTTCAGCACGCCGGACATCCCGCCCTCGCGCGACCCGGTGCCACCCGGCTCACGACCCGTCTCCGGGCAGTTCCTGCGCCAGGCGCATCAGGTCGCGCGTCTCCGGCAGGAAATGGACCATGCCCTCCAGCACGCCGGCGGCGTAGTTGCCGTTCATGCCGAACAGCCCGCCGCGGGCGAGGTACAGGGTGTCCTCGAGCGCGCCGGCCTCCACCATCTGCCGCGCCCGCTCCCGGACCGACGGCTCGGCGTTGGCGACCAGCACGCCGTTGATATGGCTGCCCAGCGCCAGCAGGTCGTTGGCCGAGTCGCCGGCAAACAGGGCCCGGCGCTCGTCGAACGCGAGGTGCGAGATCAGGAACTCCATGGCATGCAGCGTGCTCGCGCTGGTGGGCAGCACGTCGAGCTGCACCACGTCGGCGTCGTCGTCCAGCGACCACACCAGGCGCGCGTCGATGCCGTTGTGCCACAGCCGCCCGTGCAGCTCGGCATCCAGCACGTCGCGGTTGGCCGTGCGGTCGACGTAGTAGCTCGCCTTGAAGGCGCCCTGCTTCTCCGGCTCCTGCGAGCGGATGGCGGTGATGTCGGCGAACAGGTAGCTGATGTCGTCGTGGGTCAGGCCGTTCCAGCTCGGCGCGATCTCGTCGGTCCAGTCCCGCCAGTGCACCCAGTCGCCGTCACCGCTCCCGGACCGGGAACGCGGGGCGTAGATGGTCGTGCCCACGTCGCCGATGATGTAGTCCGGCTCGGGCAGCGACCATTCGTCGACGGCGTCGAGCACCCGTTGCAGGTCCCGACCCGACACCAGCACCAGCCGCACCGCCGGGTGCGCACAGAATCGGGCCAGCCTGGCCCGGGCATCGGGCGACTCGTCCGCCCGGCCGTTGGGTATCAGGGTGCGGTCGAGGTCGCTGCAGAGCAGGATAGGGGCGATCTCGCTCATCCCTGGCCTCCCTTGTCCCCGGCACTGTCACCGCGCTCACAGGGCAGGCTGCAGCTGTCGAAGAAATCGTAGTACTCGATCGCCTCGAGGACACCGGCCGGCCCGTGGGAGCGGGTGAAGACCACCCGGTCGAGCCCCTGCAGGCCCGGCAACTGCTCGTCCCCGTCGGGCGAGACCACCGCGCCGAGCGGATTGCCCCGGAGCATGTCCTCGTCGGTGGCCACGCCACCGGCCACCAGCAGGTGGTCAAGCGGAATGCCCCACTGGGTGGCGAAGTAGCGCAGGGCAAAGCCCTTCGAGGCACGCACCGGCATGGCGAGCAGTTCATCGCGTCCCATCCTGACGATGCGGGCGTGGATGTCCAAGGCATGCAGCTCGTTTTCCAGGGCCTCCAGGCCGGGGAAGGCATTGGTGTCCGCGATGAAGGCATGCACCGAGTGCACGCCCTGCACCGCACGGGAGCGCAGCTCGATGCCTGGCGTCTGGGCCAGCAGGTTGTAGACCCGATCGGGCTGCCAGGCGTAGCCGATATGCCGGCTCCAGCCTTCATCACGCGACAGGCGCGGGCCGTAGTGGATCTGGGTGCCCCCCCGCGTGATCAGCACGTCCGGGGTCGGCACGTCCAGCTCCTTGAGGGCGGCAAGCACCTCGCGCCGCGGCCGGTCGGACACCACGCCGAAACCGACCTGGCGACGCCGGTTGCGCAGCTCCCGCACGAGTCGCTGGCGCATGCGCTGGTCAGTGGAATCCCCGAGCGCCGCCAGCTCGACCACCAACGCCCGATCGACCTGCACCAGCAGGTGATCGGGGAGCGAAGGCCGCGGCGCACCGCGGCGCTCGGCCTCGTACATTTCGTTGACGTGCCGGAGGTAGGACTCGACGTGCGCGTCCCAGGAGTAATGCTCGCGCACGAGCCGGATGCCGTTGTCGGAATACTGTTTCCAGCGTTCGGCATCATCGATGATGGCCGCCAGCTTCTCGCCGATCTGCCGGGAGTCCAGCGGGTCGATCAGCTCGCCGTTCTCGCAGGTCCGGATGATGTCGCGCGGGCCGCCGTCCTCGGTGGCCAGGATCGGCGCACCGGTCGCGGCCGCCTCGATCAGGGTCAGCCCGAAGGGTTCGGTGAGCGCGGGATTGATGAACACCCCGCCGGTATGGGTGACCAGCCGGTACAGGTCGGGCACGTCACCGGACTGGTGATGACGGGGATAGGCCACCATGCCGTAGAGGTCGTAGTAGTCGATCAGCAGCAGCAGATCGGTGAGCACCTTGCGCGGACCGGCGTCCATGTCGCGGATGTCGTCGCGGTTGCCGGCCACGATGACGAGGTTGGCCCGCTCGCGCAGTTCCGGGTGCTCGCCGTAGGCCTCGATCAGGGTGCCGATGTTCTTGCGCTCGTCGGGCCGCGAGAGCGCCAGGATCATGGGCCGACGGGGGTCGCGCAGAAAGCGCTTGAGCTCGCTGCAGATGGGCGGGAAGAACTCGTCGGGCGGCGGCGTGAAGCGGTCGAGGTTCACGCCCGGCGGGATGACCGCCATCTTGTCGACATCCGCCCAGTCGTACATGCCGTACTGCTCGTCGATTTCCTGGGCGGTGCTCACCACCACCAGGTCGGCCGCGAGCAGCACCTCCTCCTCCGCGCGGATGCGGGTGGACATGGCGTAGGTGGTCTCGATCGTCTCGGCGCTCTCGCCCCGCGCCAGGAGCCGGCGGCGCTTGACCCGGCCCAGCGAATGGCCGGTATGCGCCAGCGGCACGCCCAGGTGGTTGGCCAGCCTCACCCCGACATAGCCCGCATCGGCGTAATGGCTGTGCACCAGGGCCGGGCGCAGGCCGGTGCGGTAGATGTGGGCCAGCGCGCCGTCGACGAAGCAGTTGAGGTAGTCCCAGAGCCGCTCCTTGGGCAGGTACTCGTCCGGCCCGGCATCGATGCGGATGATGTAGGCGTTGTCGCCTAGCTCCTCCTCGGGCTCGGCATAGTCCGGATCGACGCGCTCATCGATCACCCGGCGGGTGAGCAGGTCGACCCTCCCCACCTCAGGCCGACGGGCCAGCGCGCGGGCCAGCTCGACCACGTACAGGGTCTGGCCGCCGGTGTCGGCATCCCGGCCCAGTTCCAGGTTCTCGCCCCGGATCAGGCCGTGGACGCTGACCAGGCAAATATAGAGTCCGTCTTGTCCGCTCTCTCCGGTCCTGCTCATGCTCGTCTGCTCCCTGGTCTCCTACCCATGCCCGCGGCGGTGGTGTCGCGCGCCACTGTCCTCGTCCTCGGTCAGTGCCAGTTTCGCCAGCTTGCCCGGGTCCTCCAGCAGGTGCCGCGCCAGCAGCAGCCCGGTCGCGCTCCAGACCTGGTGCAGGTTGGCCCGACGCCCGATCAGCCGGCCGTGGCGACCGTCGTAGTACTCGGGCCAGCTGTCCTGCATCAGCCGCTGTTCGGCCACCCGGTAGGCGCGCTCGCCCAGGTCCTGGCGACCGGCGACCTCCGCCGCCGCCACCATCGGCCAGATCAGCACCGGCCAGTTGCCCCCGTTGTGGTACGACCAGGGCGTGTTCTTGGGATCGGACCCCGTCATCAGCCGCCATTCCGAACCCGTCACCGCGGGATAGACCAGCTTGACCGGCATCTGGCCGATCAGGTCCTCCCAGCGGTCGACCATGGTCTGCATCTGCAGCTGGCTCTGCTCGTGCGTGGCCAGACCCGACAGGGAGGCGAGGAAGTTGCCCTGGGAAAAGAAGCGGAAGTCGATGCGGCCCGGGCCGAGGTTGCCGACGAAGTAGCCGCCGTTGTCCGGCAGCCAGTCGGGCACCCAGTCGGGGATGGACTCCGGGTAGATGTTGAAGACGTTGTCGATGTCATGACCGAACTTCTCGGTGGAGAAGCGGTGCACCTCGTTGAGGACGTCGAGGTCGAGCCAGTAGTAACGCCGCACGTAGTCCCGCAGCACCTGTCGACGGGTGGCCGCCAGGTCGATCAGCCAGTGACTGCCCTCGTCGACGGTCAGCAGGTCCGCCGCCCGCAGGGTCATGTCGAACAGCGCCTGGATTTCCAGCGGATGGCCGAAGACACCCATCCGGCGGTCGATCATGAACGAGCCGTCGGGCACCAGCAGGGTGGGAAAGACCTCGAAACGGCTCTGCAGGCAGAGGCTGAGGATCATCCTCAGGCCGCGCTGCACCTCCGGCGTGTGGGCAAACGCGGTGTCGCCGGTGAAGCGCACGTAGGCCCGCAGCAGCACGGTCCACCACATCATCGAGTCCACCGGCGCGACCCGGCCGATGGCCCTATCGCCGAAGTCGGCCGACAACTCCTCGCTGCCGTCGTCCAGGGTGACCACCCGGAACGAGGCCGGCAGGACGCCCGGCGCGATCTGCTGCCCCTCCAGCTCCTCCTGCTGCCCCCGCATGCGCAGGATCAGGGCGAGAAACTCCCGCACCACCTCCGAACGCCCCTCGAGCAGCATCAGGAAGGCAGTCGAGACGAAATCGCGCACGAAGCAGTCGCGGTAGTTGTCCGCCGGGGCACGGGGATCGAGGCTGGCCATGGTGCCGATCGGGTGGCCCTGGTAGCGGATCACCGCGTCGTCGAGCAGGCGATAGGCATCCGCCAGCACCGCCGAGTCGTCGGCGAACCGGGGCGCGGCAAAGACGTGGCGCGTGGCGTGCAGCGGCTCGGTGGCACGACTCGTTGACGGACGCTCGTTCATCCGGGGTCCTTGGTAGCAATCGCTGGGCATTGGGCTGGCATGGAGCGCAAACCGGCCGACCGTGGCGGACGGGAATATCCAAAAGCTAGCACAACTCGTGCATGGTGGCCGCGGGACGGTCTTTCAACCCCGGCAGGCGGGCGCCGCGCCGAGCGGCGGGCCGAGGTCCTCCGGGCGATCCACGTCGCGGATCACGCCCGGATCCGCGCAGTCGAGCAGTATGCCGCCGTGCGAACCAAAGCAGCCCTTGAGGCCCCTGCCCCGCGTCGCGTGCAGTGCCCCAAGCAGTCGCCCGGGGAAAGCGACCGGATGGCCCGGCTGCCCCGCGTGGATCGGTCGGACCGGACGCCCGCTTTCCAGCATCCGTGCCGCCACGCGGGCCGCCTCCGGCGCCCGGAGGTCGGGCATGTCGCCGAGAAAGAAAAGCAGGCCGGGGGGGAGCGCCCCCCCGGCGGCCAGGTGGTCCAGCGCACAGCAGCGACTGCCCCACAGACCGGCCACGGATCCCGGACAGACCACTACCTCGAGGGATGCTTGCCCCGGCAACTCGTCGAGTTGCGGGTGCCACCGGTCGACCACCACCAGTACGCGCGGGCAGACCGCGGCCGCCGTCTCCACGGCATGCGCGAGCAGGTAGCGCCCGCGACACGTGGCCCAGCGCTTGTCACGACCAAAGCGACGGGAGCGGCCGGCGGCCAGGACCACGCCGACCGGCCCCGAGCGGTCAGCCACCATCGACACGGACGCCAGCGAACCGGTCCGGCACCGAGGGTGGCGAGACGGCCTGACGGGCGACCTGCCGTGCCGCCACCAGTTCGGCGGCGATCGACACGGCGATCTCCGCCGGGGTGTGCGAACCGATGTCGAGGCCGGCCGGGGCGCACAGGCGCCCCGTCGGCACGCCCAGTTCGGCCAGCCGGGCACGGCGTGCCGCACTGGTCTGCCGGGAGCCCATCGCGGCGACATGGAAGGCCGGTGATTCCAGCGCGTCCATCAGCGCGAGGTCGTCGATGCGCGGATCGTGGGCCACGGTGACCACGGCCGAGCGGGCATCCAGGCCGTGCTCGGCGATCACCCGCTCCGGCGCCTGCCGGTCCAGCGACACGCCGGGCACTGCCAGTCGCGTGGCGGGACGGGGATCACAGACGGTCACGTCGAAGCCCAGCGCCATGCCCTGGCGGGCGAGATGCTCCCCGACGGGACCGGCGCCGACGATCAGCAGGCGCCAACTCGGACCGAACGGCAGCCACAACCGACCGCCACGCTCCACGGGGCCCTCGGCGACCCCGTCCGTCGCCTCGTGCCAGTCGACGGCGCCACTGGCCAGATCGAGTTCGCGCCAGATCCCCCGGCGCCGCTCCAGGGCCGCCAGCGCGGGCCGCAGGGTGGCGGGATCGCGCGGCCATTCCACCAGCACCTCCAGCGTGCCGCCGCAGGGCAGACCCGGGTGACTGCTGCCGTCGTAGCACCGTCGGAGGGGGCGGCGGGACCGTCGCCCCGGCCCGCGCAGCCAGTCGAGCAGGTCGTCCTCCACGCAGCCGCCCGAGACCGAGCCCTCCATGGCCGGCCGGGCGTCGGCCGGTTCGACGATCGCCCATAGCGACCCCGGCGGGCGTGGCGAGGAGCCGAACGTCCGCAGCACGGTAGCCAGCACGACCTCGCGCCCGGCGGCCAGCCCGTCGACGGCCAGTCGCAGCGCCGCTGCGGAGTCGTCAGCAGCCGGCATGGCTCAGCCGAGGTCGATCGGCAGGCGGCGCACGGGCTCGCCGGTGAGGGCCAGCAGGGCATTGGTCACGGCCGGTGCCAGCGGCGGCAGGCCCGGCTCGCCCACGCCGCCCGGTGGCTGGCCGGAATCGACGATGGCGACCTCGACTTCCGGCATCTGGTCGATGCTCAGCGCCGGGTAGTCATCGAAGTTCTTCTCCCGAACCCGGCCGTTCTCGATGGTGACCTTGCCGAACAGGGCGGCGGTCAGGCCGTAGGCGATCGAGGAGTGCACCTGACGCTCGACGCCCGACGGGTTGACGGCGATGCCGCAGTCGATGGCGCACCACACCTTGTGCACACGGGGCTTGCCGTCCTCGACCGAGACCTCGGCGACCTGGGCGCAGTAGCTGCCGAACGACTTGGCCAGCGCCACACCGCGGGCACGCCCTTCCGGCACCTCGCCGCCCCAATCGGCCATCTCGGCGGCCCGTTCAAGCACGCCGACATGACGCGAATCGCCTTTCAGGAGCTTCAGGCGGTACTCGACCGGGTCGATATCCGCGCGGCGCGCCAGTTCATCGATGAACGACTCGACGATCCAGGCGTTCTGCGAGTGACCCACCGAGCGCCAGAAGCCGACCGGGATGCCCGGGTCGACGTTGGCGTAGGTCACCTCGATGTGCTCGATCCGGTAGGGATGATCCGCCGCCCCCTCGACCGCGGCCGGGTCGATGCCATCCTCGACCATGCCCGGCGAGACGCGCGACCAGATCGACGGGCCCGCGATGCGGTGCACCCAGGCGCGTGGTAGGCCATTCTCGCCCAGCGTGGCCGACAGCTCGTTGTAGGCCGCCGGGCGGTAGAAGTCGTGGCGGACGTCGTCCGGGCGCGACCAGATCACCTTGACCGGGCGGCCGGCGCGCTTGGACAGTTCGACCGCCTCGCGGACGAAGTCTGTCTCGAAACGCCGGCCGAAACCGCCGCCAAGAAATGTGGTGTGCACCGTGACCTTGTCCTTGTCGACACCCGCGACCTCGGCGGCCGCCTGCTGCACCGAACCCGGGGCCTGGGTCGGCACCCACAGGGTCACGCCGTCATCGGTCACCGAGGCGGTGGCGTTCATCGGCTCCATGGTGGTGTGGGCCAGATACGGCACGCGGTAGGTCGCCGAGAGGGTATCGTCATCATCCCCCAGCGCCTCGGCGCCATTCCCCTCGGTGCGCGCCGGGCGGGCATCTCGCTCCAGCCCCTCGCGGAACTGCGCTTCGATCGCCTCGTCGTCGAGATCGGCCAGTTCGCCCTCCTCCCACTCGATCGAAAGCTTCTTCCTTGCCTGGTCGGCGCTCCACCAGTCGCGGGCCAGCACGGCCACGCCGTGGTCGAGTTCGATGACATCCTCGACGCCATCGGCCTTTTTCGCCTCGCCGGCATCGACCGATTTCAGCTTGCCGCCGAACACCGGGCACCGCTCGACGCTGGCCTGCAGCAGGTTGTCGGGCCGGGCATCGATGCCGAAATCCGCCTGCCCGCTGACCTTCTGCGGGGAGTCCAGGCGCTTGGTCGGCTTGCCGATGATGCGAAAGTCCTCGCGATCCTTGGTGAAGACGTCTTCCGGCGGCTCGAGCCTGGCGGCGTCGGTCACCAGGTCCCTGTACTCGACCTGGCGCCCGCTGGCGGGATGCACCACCACTCCCGGCTCGGTGCGCAGTTCGGACAGCGACACGTCCCAGCGGTTCGCGGCGGCCTGCATCAGCATCTCGCGGGTCGCCGCGCCCACCTCGCGCAGCTGGTTGTAGAAGCCGCGCACGGTCGCGCTGCCGCCGGTGACCTGACTGCCGAGCGCCGGGTTGGCATAGGTCTCGTCGGCCGGGGCGAAACGGGTGTCGAACTCGCCCCAGGGCAGATCGAGTTCCTCGGCGATCATCATCGGGATCACCGTCATCGCTCCCTGCCCCATCTCGGAGCCCGAGATGGTCAGCATGGTGCGACCGTCGGGGTGCATCTCGATCCAGGCATTGGGCTCGAAAACGTTGCTGGCCTCCGACGAGCCGCTCTCGCCCTCGGCCGCCATGGCCGACTCCGGCGCCCCGAGTCGGAAACCGATTAGCAGACCGCCACCGGCGGCGGCCGAAACCTTGAGAAACTGCCTGCGCGTGATCATGCCGATACCTCCTCGCCGTCGGTGCCGGCCGTCCGGGTCCGCGCCGCGTGCCGAATGGCCGCGCGGATCTGGTTGTAGGTGCCGCAACGACAGAGGTTGCCCTTCATCGCCGCGTCGATCTCCTCGTCGGTCGGATCGGGGTTGTCGGCGAGCAATGCGGCGGCCTGCATGATCTGGCCGGACTGGCAATAGCCGCACTGCGGCGCGTCCTCGGCGATCCAGGCGAGCTGCACCGGGTGGTCCCCGGCGGAAGACAGACCCTCGATGGTGGTGACATGCTTGCCGTCGACCGCCGAGACCGGGGTGACACAGGAGCGGGCCGCCTCGCCGTCGACGTGGACGGTGCAGGCGCCGCACAGCCCGGCGCCGCAGCCGAACTTGGTGCCGTTCAGGCCGACGTAGTCGCGGATGGCCCAGAGCAGGGGCATGTCATCGGCGACCTCCAGGGTCACGGATCGCCCATTGATGGTCAGTGTTGCCACGGTGTCTCTCCTCGTCCGGATTGGGGAATGCCGTAGAAGCTAGACCCTGAGGGCGCTACCGCAACGTGTGGTCGGGTAGATAGCGGGGGCGAAGTTGGAAGTCTGAGGCCTGGAGGTCGGTCGCGATGTGCTGATGTCATGCCACGCCTGCGGTGTGCCGGCCCTTCCGCGCAACGACCCATGGCACTGACACAAAAGCCGCGGCACCCACCCGGTGCGGGCGGGCCTCGCCCGCGAAAGCCGCGACAGCGGCTGTCCCCCTTGCCGCCGGCCGCGGCGATCAGGGGCGGGACACGCGCCTCTCGGCGCGTTTCGCTTGCAAGGCAAGCTCAAACGGGGACAGCCGGTTGATCTGCCCTCTTACCTCTTAAATCTTCCAGCTGTCAGCCTCAAGCTTTCGAAACGTCAGCCGTCGGTAATCAGGCCGTCGACGATGTGCAGGATGCGGTCCATGCGCGCGGCCAGGTCGAGATCGTGGGTGACCAGCACGATGGCGCTGCCGATCTCGCGGTTGAGCTCAAGCATGGCCTCGAACACCGTCTCGGAGTTCCGGGTGTCGAGGTTGCCCGTGGGCTCGTCGGCCAGCACCACGTCCGGGCGACCGGCCAGCGCCCGGGCGATGGCGACGCGCTGGCGCTCGCCGCCTGAGAGCTCCCCGGGCCGGTGTTGCAGGCGGTGCGACAGGCCCAGCCGTTCGAGCAGCGTCGCGGCCCGCTGCTCGGCCTCCTCGCGCGCCAGCCGCCGGATGATCAGCGGCATGGCGACGTTGGTCAGCGCGGAGAACTCCGGCAACAGGTGGTGGGCCTGGTAGACGAAACCCAGGTGCCGGTTGCGCAGCAGTCCGCGTCGGCGTTCGCCCAGCCGCGAGAACCGCTGGCCGGCCAGCCAGACTTCGCCCTCGCTGGGCTGGTCGAGCCCCGCCAGCAGCGACAGCAGCGTGGACTTGCCGGTGCCCGAGGCGCCGACGATGGCCACCCGCTCACCCGGCGCGATGGCCAGGTCGATGCCGCGCAGGACATCCACGTCGAGGTCGCCCTCGCGATAGCGTCGCTTCAGCCCGCTCGCCTCCAGCACGGCCCGGGGTTCGTCCTTGGGTGAATCATTCATAGCGCAGCGCCTGTGCCGGTTGTACGCGCGAGGCCCGCCATGCCGGGTAGAGCGTGGCCAGGAAGGACAGGGCGAAGGCCATCAGCCCGATCAGGCCGACGTCGCCCCAGTCCAGCCGCGAGGGCACCTCGCTGATGTAGTAGACGTCCGCCGGCATGAACTGCGTGCCGGCGAGGTTCTCGATCCAGGGCACGATCACGTCGATGTTCTCGGCGATCAGCACGCCCACGCCCACCCCGACGGCCGTTCCGATCAGGCCGATGAACACGCCGGTGATGATGAAGATGGTCATGATCGACGCCGGGCTGGCGCCGAGCGTGCGCAGGATGGCGATGTCGCCCTGCTTGTCGGTCACCAGCATGACCAGGGTGGAGACGATGTTGAAGGCCGCCACCGCCACGATCAGCGACAGGATGATGAACATCACCGTCCGTTCGATCTGGATGGCGCGGAAGAAATTGGCGTTCGACTGCGTCCAGTCCTGCGCGGCGTAGGAGTAGCCCAGGTCGCGGTTCAGGTCACGGGCCACCGCCGGGGCGGAGAAGATGTCGTCGAGCTTGAGCCGCAGCCCCGAGACCTCCTGCCCGGTACGGAACAGGGCCTGGGCATCGGCCATGTGGATCATGGCCGTGCCGCGGTCGTACTCGTACATGCCCACCTCGAACACGCCCACCACGGTGAACCGCCGCTGGCGCAGCATGCCGCCGACCGGCGTGACAGCGACGTCGGCACTGATCAGCATCAGCCGGTCCCCGACCCCGACACCCAGCGAACGCGCCAGCGCCGAACCCAGCACGATGCCGAACTCGCCCGCCTCGAGACCGTCCAGCGCGCCCTCCTGCATGTGGGCGCCGATGTCCGTCACCGGGGTCTCGAGCTCCGGTTCGATGCCACGCACGATCGCCCCGGAAACCTCTTCCTCGGCCGACAGCATCCCCTCCGCCTGGACGTAGGGCGCGGCGGCCTGCACGGCAGGGTTGGCAGAGACGCGCTCGCTGACCGACTCCCAGTCGGCCAGCGCCTCGCCGCGCCCGGTGACGGTGACGTGGGCGGTCATGCCCAGAATGCGCTCGCGCAGCTCGTCCTGGAAACCGTTCATCACCGAGATAACCACGATCAGGGCGGTCACGCCCAGCGTGATGCCGATGATCGAGGTTGCCGATATGAACGACACGAACCGGTTGCGTCGCTTGGCCCGCGTGTAGCGCAGCCCGATCATCCATTCGAATGTCCGCCTCATCCAGACCCCTGTGCTGTCGATTCGATCGCGTTGAGTAACGGCGCAGTCTAATACGCCCCGGCCCCGGCTGTCCCGCCGTTCGACGCGATCCGTGACCGGTGGTTCCGACCCGGACGCTTGCAGCCGGGGCTGCCGTGACGCAGACTAGCGCAATATCCCGGAGAGGCGCTCCGGCGGGCGGTTCGCGACGGTCCGGATGCTTCCGGCTGTCGCGGCAGGACAACGCCACGGCGGAACCCGCGGCCGCCGCGCGCCCTCGAAGGGCATCAGGGACCGAGTCATCACGTGCAAGAAAAGGAGCCTCTCATGAACCCGTTCGCCCAGTTCTCCCGCCCGCTCGCGGCCCTGCTGCTGGGGCTGGCCATGGCATTTTCCGCCGTACCGGCCTCGGCCGCATCGGGCGCGGACAAGGCATCCGTCCACGGCATGACCCAGTCGCAGGTGGCCTCCCGCTTCGGCGAGCCGGAACGTCGTCACGCCCCGGTGCCGGCCAAGGGCACGCCGAAGAACCCGCCGATCACCCGCTGGGACTACAGCGATTTCAGCGTCTTCTTCGAGCGCGACATCGCCATCCACCGGGTAGAGCACCTGAAACTGCCCGAATAGTGACTACACTTCCTGCGAACACACACATCGAGGAAGCGAGTCATGACACCCAATATCGGCACGGTGGACAAGTGGCTGCGGATCATCGTCGGGGTGGCCCTGATCGCCCTGGCCATCTTCAACGTGATCGGCTGGTGGGGCTACATCGGGATCATCCCGCTGGCGACAGCACTGATCAATTTCTGCCCCGTGTACCGTCTGCTCGGCATGAGCACGCGCGAGAAGGCCGGCGGCGGCCCGTCCTGACCACCACCCTCTTTCGGACCTTCACCGGCCCGGCCCAGCCGCCGGCCGGCCACCGACACCCGTTGGCCGGCACCCGGCCTGACTGATCCCGCTGCCTGTCACGATGCCACGACTGACATCCCGCACCCTGGCCCGGCTGCTCGGCCTGGCACTCCTGCCCTGCTGGGGCCCGGTTGCCGCGCAGACCGCTCCGCCCCCCTCCCCAGGCACCACCCTGCCGTCGGCCATCGACGAGGCTTCCGGACTGGCGCTCTCGAAGCAGGACGACGACCTGCTGTGGACCCACAACGACAACATCAACGACCCGGGCTCGATGGAGCGGGTCACCCCCTTCGTCTTCGGGATATCCCCGAGCGGCGAGTCCCGCATCCGGCTACGTCTGGAACGGGTTGTCCAGCGTGACTGGGAATCGATCGACGCGACCCGCATCGACGACCGGGAGACCCTGATCGTCGCCGACAGCGGCGACAACCGCGACACCTGGCCGGATTACGTGCTCTGGTTCATCCCGGAACCCCCGCCTGCCGAGGACGACGGGGAAGTCCGTGTCAGTCCCGAGGCAATGCTGCGCTATCGATACCCGGACGGCCCGGCGGATACCGAGTCGATGGTCTTCGACCCGCGCACGGACCGCATCCTGCTGCTGACCAAGCGGGACGATCCGCCCCGGATGTACAGCCTGCCCGTGGATGCCCGTCAACCCTTCCCGGACGAGCCGGGACTCTCGGAGCGCGAGCGGCTCGAATCCGCCCCGGTCGAGGTCGCCGAACCGGTCGGCGACCTAGCATGGCTCCGACCCACCGACCCGATCAACTGGCTGCTCCACCCGCTGACCGGCAGCCAGACGGATCGCCCCACCGGCATGACACTGAGCCCGGACGGCGCGACCTTGGCCGTGCTCACCTATGCATCGCTGTACTTCTTCCACCGTGGGAAGCGTTCAGACTGGTCCGAGGCGATCTCCCGCCCGGTCGCCTCACGGTCGCTGCCTCGGATCGATCAGTGGGAAGGCCTTGCCTTCAGCGCGGACGGGCGGCACCTTTACGTGGTACACGAGGGCACCGGCCCCGGCACGCTGTTGCGACTCGACGTCCCGGAAGGGGCACGCAACGGCCCGCCGTGACATCGGGCCACCGTCACATCAGGGCAGATCAAGGGAGTTTCGGCATGATCCAGACGCGCGTGCTTGTCAGCGGACGAGTCCAGGGCGTGTTTTTCCGCGACTTCACCCGGCGCACGGCGCTCGAGCACGGCGTGCGCGGCTGGGTACGCAACCTGCCCGACGGCCGTGTCGATGCAGTGCTCGAGGGCGAGGAGACAGCCGTGGAGGCCGTGCTCGAGCGGCTGCGGGAAGGCCCGCCACAGGCACGCGTCGACACGCTGACCAGCAGCGCCGAGACTCCCGAGGGGCACACCGGCTTCCAGGTGCGGTAAGCCGGCTCCGCAACGAAAAGGCCCCGGCCTGGCCGGGGTCCTGTCGTCAGCATGGCGAAGAACGCGCCGTCACTTGGCCATCGACGCCTTGAACGTCTCGGTCCAGGAATCGTTCATCTCCATCTCGTGGACCACGCCACGCGACGTCTGCTTGCCGTCCTCGAGTGCGACCTCGTGCAGCAGCGCCTTCTGCTTCTTGGCATCGATGGTCAGGGCATTGAGGTTGTCCTTGCCGGCGAGGTACTCGGCCACCCCGTCGTGCTCGGCGGCGGCCTTTTCCAGCATCTTCGGCGCCCAGACGGCGACGTGCAGGACGATACGCCCCTCGTAGTCGGCATCGGCCAGCGCCTTGAGGGTGGCGGTGACCATCGCCTGGTTCTCTTCCGGCGCGATCTCGCCGCCGAAGGCCAGCACGATCGCCTCCTTGTCCAGCAGGGGCTCGATGGCATCGGCAGCCCCTGTGGCGTCTTTCAGGGCCGCGCTGGAAAGCACGTTGTTGTCGCGGTTGTGGGCTACGGCCTCGCCGGCGATCGCCCCACCGAGGGTCGCGCAGATCGACGAGCGGTTCTGCGCGATACCCACGGTGTGCACGTCCAGCTCCTTGGTCAGGGCCAATCCCAGCGCCTGGCCGGTATAGGCCCGCAGGACGTACTGGTCTCCCATGGTGGCGGCGGTGACCGAACCGGTCCCGGCGATGCCCACGGCCAGGGCGGTGGCAATCAGACTGCGTTTCATGCGGAATCTCCCTTGAATGGATTAGCTTAACTGATGGCTGATAAGCATAGACCTGATTCGCGGCAAAGCAAGCCGCAACCCATGAACAGAACTCAAGCTTTCGACCAGCAGCGCTCCCGAAGGTTTCCGCTTGCACTCAACCGGCCAGGTCGAAGGCCGCCAGACCGATCTGGTAGATGCCGAAGGCGATGACCATGCCACCGGCCACGCGGCGCACCCACGGCTTGCGGGCGAAGGCCGCCAGCTGGCCGGCGAACGCCCCCATGGCCAGCAGGTTGGGCAGGGTGCCCAGGCCGAAGCCGAGCATCAGCAGCGCCCCCTGCAGCGGCCCGCCCGCGGCGAGAGCCCAGATCAGCACGCTGTAGACCAGCCCGCAGGGAAGCCAGCCCCAGACCAGCCCCAGACCGAAGGCCTGTGTGGGCGTCTTGACCGGCATCAGGCGACGGCCGACCGGCTCGATGAAGCGCCACAGCCGCGAGCCGGCCCGCTCGATCCGGGTCAGGCCGAACCACCAGCCACCCACGTACAGCCCCATCAGGATCATGAACAACCCGGCGACCACCAGCAGGATGATCTGCGCCTCCTGGATCGGCGCGAGCGAGAGCCCCAGCAGCCCGATGGTGCCGGCGATCGCCCCGGCCAGCGTGTAGGACGTGATCCGCGCGATGTTGTAGGCCAGCAGGTAGGGGAACAGCCGCCCGAAGCGTTCGCGCTTCTCCGGCGGCAGCCCGAAGGTCAGCGCTCCGACGATGCCTCCGCACATGCCCACGCAGTGCACCCCGCCGAAGAAGCCGACGGCCAGCGCGGCGAAGAAACTGATGTTTTCCGGCATTCGATCTCCCGTTGCGGTGCGCCCGCCGCCGACGGCGACGTGGCCTGCGGTTCGTTTCTCGTACAATGGGCCGGATGAGCACATCCGTCGACAGCACCGACCCGGCCAGCATTCTCGCTTATATCGAGCGCAACCGCGATCGCCTGGCCCTGCGTCATTTGCCGCGCATCGACCGCCAGATCCACCGCCTGCAGGAAGCCCCCGCCGGCGCCGAGAGCGCCCTGCACCCGCTGCTCGACCAGGTGACGGCCGCCGCGGACGAGGTCAGCGCGCGCGAGGCGCTGTCCATCCACATCGCCTACCCGGACGAACTGCCCGTCTCCGGCGCGCGCGAGCGGATCAAGACCGCCATCGCCGACCACCCGGTGACCATCGTCGCCGGCGAGACCGGCTCGGGCAAGACCACGCAGCTGCCCAAGATGCTCCTCGAGCTGGGCTACGGGCGACGCGGCATGATCGCGCACACCCAGCCTCGGCGGATCGCCGCGCGCAACGTCGCCCGGCGGCTGGCCGAGGAGCTCGACGAGGGCGAGGGACACGACGGGCGCACCGCGGTCGGCTACAAGGTGCGCTTCTCCGACCAGACCCGCCCGGAGTCGCGCGTGGCGGTGATGACCGACGGCCTGCTGCTCGCCGAACTGCAACACGATCGCGAGCTTTTGCGCTACGACGCCCTGATCATCGACGAGGCCCACGAGCGCAGCCTCAACATCGATTTCCTGCTCGGGGTGGTCAAGCGGCTGCTCGAGCGCCGGCCGGACTTCCGCCTCGTGATCACCTCGGCGACCATCGACCCGGAGCGCTTCGCCGAGCACTTCGCCGACCGCGCCGGACGACGCCCGCCGATCGTCACCGTCAGCGGGCGGGGCTACCCGGTCGAGGTCCGCTACCGCCCCCCCGAGGCCGACCGCGACGAGGAGCTGGGCTCGACCATCGCCCGCGGCGTGATGCACGCGGTCGACGAGCTGGTCCACGAGGGGCCCGGCGACATCCTGGTGTTCCTGCCCGGCGAACGCGAGATCCGCGAGACCGAGCGCCAGCTATCGCGTCACGGCCTGAGAAACACCGAGATCCTGCCGCTCTACGCGCGCCTGTCGGCGGCCGACCAGCAGCGGGTGTTCGCCCCGCATGCCGGCCGACGCATCGTGCTGTCGACCAACGTCGCCGAGACCTCGCTGACCGTGCCGGGCATCCATTACGTGATCGATTCGGGCGTGGCGCGCATCAGCCGCTACCATCCGCGCGCCCGGCTGCAGAAGCTCGGCATCGAGCCGATCTCGCAGGCCTCGGCCAACCAGCGCGCCGGGCGCTGCGGGCGGATCGCCCCGGGCGTGTGCATCCGCCTCTACGAGGAGGATGACTTCGAGGGCCGACCGGCCTTCACCGATCCGGAGATATTGCGCTCCAACCTCGCCTCGGTGCTCCTCCAGCTCGATGCGCTCAAGCTCGGGCAGGCGGAGAACTTCCCCTTCATCGAACCGCCCGACCCGCGCCAGCTGAGCACGGCACGCAAGCACCTGTTCGAACTCCAGGCGATCGACGAGCGTGGCCGACTGACGAGGATCGGCCGCCAGCTCTCGCGCCTGCCGATCGACCCGGCCCTGGGTCGCATGATCGTCGCGGCCCGCGAGCACGGTGACCGGGCGACCGAGGACATGCTGATCGTGGCGGCCTTCCTCGCCATCCAGGACCCGCGCGAACGACCGACCGAGGCCCGCGGGGCAGCCGACGCCGCTCATGCCCAGTTCGCCCTGGCCGGCTCGGACTTCGCCAGCGCGCTTGCCCTGTGGTCGGCCTGGCACGAGGTGCGCCGCCACAAGAGCCGCCGCCAGGCGCGCCAGTGGGCGATAAAGCGCTACCTCAACGCCAACCGTCTGACCGAGTGGCACGATCTCGTCGGCCAGCTGCGGCAATCGGTCGACGAGATGTTCCGCATCCGCCTGCCCGACTTCGAGCCGATCGAGATGCCCGAGCCGCCCCGGGAAGGGGAAAACCAGAAGGGAGAGAAGCAGCAGTTGCCCGCCCCCCTGGCCGGCCGGCTCGAGCAGCTGCACCAGGCCGCGCTCGCCGGGCTGCTCGACCAGATCGGCATGCGCGACCCGGCTCCCCCGAAGAGCTACCGTCAGGCCGCCGGCGATCACCGGGGCAAGAAGCGCCGCCAGCCGACCGTGTATTTGGGCGCGAACAACCGCCGCTTCTACCTCTTCCCCGGCTCGGTGACCGTCAAGGCGCAGCCCAAGTGGATCGTGTCGGCGGAGATCGTCGAGACCTCGAAGGTGTTCGCGCGCATGAACGCGCCGATCAACCCGCGCTGGCTCGAACCCATGGCCGGGCACCTGGTCACCCGCGAGTACAACGAGCCCGCCTGGAACCCGAAGTCCGGGCGGGTGACCGCCTTCGAGACCGTACGCCTGTTCGGCCTGCCGATCGTCACCAAGCGGCGGGTCGACTACGGCGGCATCGACCCGGTCGAGGCGCGCGAGATCTTCATCCGCCGGGCGCTGGTGGAGGGCGAGTTCGAGTCGGCCCAACCCTTCTGGCAGCACAACCAGGCGCTGATCGAGGAGATCCGCACGCTGGAGGCCAAGCTGCGCCGCCCAGCGTACCTGGTCGACGAGCAGAAGCTCTTCGACTTCTACCACGCCCGCATCCCCGCCGAGGTGACCGACGCGCGCAAGCTCGACCACTGGATCAAGGCACACCGTGCCGAGGCCGAGGGGCTGAAGCTCACCCGCGACGACCTGCTGGCCGCCGAGCCCGACGACCGGCGGCTGGCCGAACTGCCCGACCACTGGCCGATGGGCCGCTACCGCCTGCGGCTTACCTATCACTTCGCCCCGGGCGAGCCGGACGACGGCGTGAGCCTGCACATCCCGCTGGGGTTGCTCGATCGCATCGACCCCGCGCCCACCACGCACCTGGTGCCGGGGCTGCGACAGGAGAAGATCGAGGCGATGATTCGCGCCCTGCCCAAGGCCGAGCGTCGCCACTTCGTGCCCGCCCCGAGCTTCGCCGAGGCGGTGGAGGACCGCATCACCGACACCGGCATCCCGCTCTCCCAGGCCGTCGCCGACGAGCTGCGCCGCATGACCGGCCACGAGGTCGACCCCGCCCTGCTCGACGAGCGCAAGCTGCCCGAGCACCTGCGCATGCGCTTCGTCGCGGTGGACGAGGACGGCGAGCCGGTCGATTCGGACCGCGACATCAATGCCCTGCGCGGACGGCAGACCGAACGCGCGAAGGAAGCGTTCGAGCAACGCGCCCGACACCGCCTGGAGGATCATTCCACCACCGAGTGGGACGTCGGCGAACTGCCGGAGACGCTCACCGTCGAGAGCGCCGGCGCCCAGCTCGAGGCCCGCCCGGCACTGGCCGACCGCGGCGACCACGTCGAGATCGAACTGGTCGACGACCCCGAGCGCGCCCGCCTGATCCACGAGGCCGGGGTGGTCCGCCTGATGCTGCTGGCCCGCGCGCAGATGGTCCGCCAGGCGGAATCCGACCTGCGCGGCGACCGCTCGCTGGACACGGTTCGCCTGAACTACAGCCGGCTGAAATCGCCACGCCCGATTCCTTCGGAAGGCATGCAACGGCCGCAGCGCGCCGACCGCGCCTTCGACCAGGAGCTTGTCTTCCGCGCGGCCTGGCAACTGGCCGTCGCCGACCAGCCACCGGTGCGCGACCCCGACACCTTCCGCGAGCGCCTGGCGCGTCTCGACGGGGAGCTGCCGGGCCGGGCGATGGAACTCGCCCAGCAGCTCCGGGCGATTCTCGAACGTCAGCACCAGCTGCGTCGCCAGCTTGGCGGGCGGCTGCCGCTGTCCGTGATCGAGGCGGCCCGGGAAATCGGCGACCAGCTCGACCTGCTGGTCCACCCCGGCATGATCTGGCTGGCCTCCGACGACCGGCTGGCCCAGCTGCCCCGCTACCTGGAGGGCGCGGAAAAGCGCCTGGAGAAGACCGAGCGCCAACCGGAACGGGACCGCATGCTGCGTGTGCCGTTCGCCCCGCTGGCCGAACAGGTGAGGCATCGTCTGCTCAAGGGCAGTCCGGATCTGGTCGAATGGCAGCGTCGCGAGGCACTGCTGGACCTGCTCGAGGCCCACCGCCTGGCCGTTTTTACCCAGGAACTGGCCGGCAAGGGCGCACCGAAGGCCAAGGACGTCGAGGCGGCGCTGAAGCAGGCGTAGCGGGCCGACTCCTCCCGCCTGCGGGGGCACTGGCCCGATGAATCGCTCGCAAGGCAAGCGAAGTGGTCTATAGGAGTGGAGGAACAAGAGGATCTTCCGCATGACCGGCAGTCACACGACAACGCCTTTCCTGATACCCCGGCTGGCACTGGTCCTCGCCGCGGCCTGGCTCGTCGTGCCGGCGACGGCGAGCGAGACCACGGTCTACAAGTGCCTCCAGCCCGACGGCAGCGTGGTGTTCTCCGACCAACCCTGCGAGGGAGAGATGGAGGTACAGGTGATCGATGCGCCCGCGGCGGGCACGGGCGGAGAGGCCGCCCGCGAGGGGATCGCACGACTCGCCCGGGAATACGACGAGCGCAAGGAGGCCGAGCGGCTGGCCGCCGAGAAACGGGCCGCCGAGGCGCCGCCGCCCGTGGTATTCGCCCCGCCGGAGGGCGCCGCCGGCAGCCACTACTATCCCTACCATTCCCGCAGCCTCTACGACCGCTACCGCGAGCCGGGCGGCGGCCTCTACATCGACGAGGACGGATTCTCGTTATGGTACGGCGATCGGCCACCGCACTACCGCCCGCCGCATCGGCCGCACCCGCCGAAACGGCCGGACGACAACCGCGACCCGTATTCCGCGACGGGCGAACCCATCAAGGAACCGGGCTATTCCGGCCGTTATCCCGGCGGTTTTCCCGGTTATCGTTAGTCCAGCCCTGCGCCGGTTCGGAACCGGGGCGTAATCTGCAATAATCCGCGACCGCACCCACAACAGCGAACGATCAGACATGCAGGCGCACATCTTCAAGAGTCGCAGGAATCCCGACATGTATCTCTTCGTCCGGGCCGGGCAGGACCTCGAGGAACTCGACCCGATGGTGCTCGACAAACTGGGGACACTCGAGTTCGTGATGGAACTGGACCTGTCGGACGACCGCCAACTCGCCCGCACCGACACGGCCACCGTGCGCCACCACATCCAGACGCTGGGCTTTCACCTGCAGATGCCGCCGGCCGCCGACAACTGGGCGCACTGGGACAACCTCAAGGCGGGCATTCGTGCCGGCAAGGCCGGGCCCGGATGAGCCGGCCGCTTTCACGCGCCGGCACGCGGCTGGTCCTGGGATTGCTGGCCGCCCTGGCCCTGGCCGGCTGCAGCTAGGGCCCCGACCGGGCCGAGGTACAGGCCGTACTGCAGGAGCGGGTCGACCCGCGGGCCGAGGTGGTGATCGTCGAACGGATCGACTCGATGAACGCCGCGGCGCGCGGGGATGTCTGGGTGGTGGACGTCGAGGCCACCCTCCTCTTTCCCCGGGATCTCGCCGACGTGGCCCGCGAGCTGGGCAGCTCCGGCGAGGGCGCGCTGGACCACCTGGGACGACTGGAACTGATGCTGCGCTTCGGCGAGTTCGAGGCCGGGGACACGCGCCCCTACCGCACGCGGCTGGAGCTGATCGAGGGGCGCGACGGCTGGATGGCCGACACCCGGGACTGACGCCGTGGTCTCAGAGCGCGGCGATCTCGTGCAGGCGGTCGAAATCCAGCTCCATGCCGTTGTGCGCCACGAACATGGGATTGAGCAGGGATTCCTTGGTGTTGTACCGCAGGGGCCGCCCCTGCAGATCCGTCAGGTGGCCGCCGGCCGCCTCGAGCACGCACTGGGAGGCGGCGGTGTCCCATTCCGAGGTCGGCCCGAGGCGGGGATAGAGATCGGCCCGGCCCTCGGCGATCAGACAGGTCTTGAGCGAACTGCCGCAGCGGATGATCTCCGGCTGGCCGAAGGTCTCGGATAGGTGCTGCTCGCGCAGGCTCGAATGGGAACGTGACAGCGCCAGCGTCGGTGGCCAGGCCGGGGGCCGGACCCGGATGGGATCGGCCCGTCCGTCGACGTAGCGCCATGCCCCGTCGCCGCGGATGGCGGCATATTCAAGGCCGATGGCTGGAGCGAGCACCACGCCCAGCACGGGGTCGCCCCGCTCGATCCGGGCGATGTTCACGGAGAACTCGCCGTTTCGCTTGACGAACTCCCGCGTGCCGTCGAGCGGATCGACCAGCCAGTAGGTTTCCCACCCCTGCCTTTCGCGCCACGCCGGCGCACGGGTTTCCTCGGTCAGCACCGGGATGGATGGGTCGAGCGCGACCAGCCGTTCGGAGATCAGCCGATTGGCCACCACGTCCGCCTCGGTGACCGGCGAGGTGTCGTGCTTGCGCTCGACGGCGAAATCTCCCTCGTAGACGGTCATGATCTCCCGGCCGGCCTGTTCGGCGATCTCGCGGACGGCCTCGAGCAGGGCGCGGTCGACCCCGCTTCCCGCCGACTGAGGCCCGTTGTACTGATCGAGCTTTCCGTTCACGCCGTCCCTTCCCTTTCTCGTGCCTCGAGGTGCCCGCGCACCAGGAACATCGCCGCCAGCGAGCGCGCCTCGGAGCAGTCGCCGGAGGCGGCCAGTTCGTCGAGTTCGGCCATGGGCAGCAGGCTGACTTCCAGCGGTTCGGGCTCGTCCCCCGGCAAGCGCGCCGGGTAGAGAGATTCGGCCAGCACGAGGTGCGTACGCTGCCCGGAATATGTCGGCGCCATGGTCAGCTCGTTGAGTCGCGTCAGCCGGCGGGCGCCGAACCCTGCCTCTTCCATCAGTTCCCGGCTGGCCGCCTCCACCGGTGTCTCCCCGTCGTCGATCCGCCCCTTCGGCAGCCCCAGCTCATAGCGCTCGGTGCCGCAGGCGTATTCGCTGATGAGCACGAACTCGCGCTCGTCGGTCAGCGCGGCGACGATCACCGCCCCGTGTCGACTGCCCCGGAGCCTCTCGAACGTCACCTCGGCCCCGTTGGCGAAGCGCAGGTCGACGCCCTCGACGCGGAACAGCCGCGTCTCGGCCAGCGGACGTACCGCTCGGATGGTGGGTGGGGCTTTCGACGGCATGGGCAACCCGTGGATACGAACCTCTGGAATCCCGTTCATTGTAGCCGACAAGGCCGGCAAACCCGCGATCGGCTCGAAGTCGGTCCGGCTCATGCTTTCCATGAGATAAATTCTCCTTGTGCACTTGCCTTGTCGCAGGTTTTTCCAAACAATGCGCCCCGACATCAGAGGTAGCGCCGCCGCGAAACCGCGACGGGCGCTGAAACAGGGAAACAGGTCCAAGGCCTGTGCTGCCCCCGCAACGGTAGGTGGTGACGCCGGCATCATTCAGCCACTGACCCTCGTCCATCGAGGATCGGGAAGGCGGTGCCGGTAGGCCACGAGCCCGGAGACCGGCCTCTGATCGGTTTTCCCGACCTGCGGTGGGCTGGTCGGCAAGCGACAACGGAACCATGACCACTCGCATCCCTGCCCGACACCCGTCCCTGATCGCGGGTCTGCTCTGCCTCACCCCCCTGTCCACCCTGGCCGACGACGACCGCCTGGGCACCATCAACATCACGGCCGTCCGCGAGGCACCGGCCGAGGCCCCGGCCATGCCGGAGACCGTGATCACCCGCGACGAGATCGAGCGCAGCCAGGCCCGGTCCCTGCAGGAGTTGCTTGCAGGCCGTGCCGGCCTGAACGTCATCAACCAGGGTGGGCCGGGCAAGCTGTCCAACGTGTCCATCTGGGGACAGAGCGCCAGCCGCACGGCCGTGTTCGTCGACGGGGCGCGGGTCGGTTCGGTCTCGGCCGGCCAGACCTACCTCGAACACGTTCCCCTGGCGCACATCGAACGGATCGAGATCGTGCGCGGCCCCCGGTCGGGCCAATGGGGCGCGGACGCCGGGGGCGGCGTCATCCAGATCTTCACCCGCAAGGGCGCCGAAGACGTCACGCAGCTGTCCGGCGGCATCGGCGCCGGTTCGCGCGGCCAACGGGAGGCCGACGCACGCATTGGTGGCCGGCAAGGGGCGTTCGACTACTCGCTGGGCGTGGCTCACCGGGAAACCGATGGCTTCGATGCCCAGAGCGACCCCGCAACGGACCCCGACGACGACGGCTACGAGAACGATTCCGTGCAGGGTCAGGCCGGCTACCGCTTCGGCAACGGCGGCCACGTTCGCGGTCAGTTCCTCGCCAGTTCGGCGGAGGTCGAATTCGACGGGTTCTACCAGGAATCGGAGATCGAGCAGCGCACCTTCGGCCTGTCCGCTTCCACCGGACGGATCGGGTTCTGGCAGCTGCGCGCCCGCGCCGGCCGGCACATCGACGACCAGGACAGCGTGGACGAGCTCGGCGGCACCTCTCGGTTCGACACGCAGCGTGACACGCTGTCTCTGGCGAACGACTTCTTCATCGCCCCCTCCACCTCCGTGACCGTGGGTGCGGACCAGACCTACGACAAGCTTTCGAGCAGCTCTGACTACGAGAAGAATTCGC
>NZ_JBKGYT010000016.1:0-27584 GCF_046545975.1 Guyparkeria sp.
CGCTACATGGGTGCAATGATGTCTAATTCATCTCCGCACGAACCAGGATCTACCGACGCCGCACCTACGCGGCCTGATGGACTGGTCTCACTGCTGCAGTTGCTGACCAACGTCCATGACGATGGCGCGTCGGTCCGGCTGGGCACGGTACTGGATCTGGTCGGGCGGCGGTCGTTCGGGCCGATGCTCCTGCTCGCCGGGCTGATCATCGTCGCGCCGTTTATCGGCGACATTCCCGGAGTACCGACGTTGATCGCGATCTTCGTGTTTCTGATCGCCCTGCAGCTGATGGTCGGGCGTGATCACTTCTGGCTGCCGGCGTTCCTGCTGGAACGCCGGATTCGACGCCAGACCCTGAACAAAGTCGTGGTCTGGATGATGCCGACGGCGCGATTCATGGATCGTTTTCTGCGGCCCCGTCTGACATTTCTCGCCAATGGCGGTGCGCGTTTCGGTGTGGCCATCCTGGCCATGCTGATTTCTCTTATGATGCCGTTGATGGAATTCATTCCGTTTTCAGCCAATGCCGCCGGGGTGACGCTGACGGTATTCGGTCTCGCCCTGATTGCTCGCGACGGTCTGCTTGTGCTGCTTGCGTTCGCCCTGACCGGGCTGAGTGCCGGGTTGGTCGTCTGGGCATTGCTATGACGGCTGGCTGGAAACATCCGGTGGGTCGCCAAGCAGAGGATGCATGGCCCATACCCCCGCACGGCGCCGGTGAGCAACAACCAGCTCACGATCAGCTTCATGTCCACCGGGTAGATCCCTGTAAATCCCTGCCGGTGCCAGTCCGGTCAGGAACCGGTAGACCGTCGCCGTGAGCAGGGCCTGCGCCAGCCAGGCCAGCACTAGGCCATTGCCAGCTTCGCGGTCGCGCCGTCAGGTAGTCCGCGGATATCCGGGCACAAAAAATCCCGCACTAGGCGGGATTCTCGGTCAGCGGCGCGTTGGCGCCGTTGGTTCAGATCTGGACGTTGGTCGCAGCCGGGCCTTTCTGACCCTGTTCGACGTCGAACGTCACGGTCTGGCCTTCGGCCAGCGACTTGAAGCCGCCGCCCTGGATGGCGCTGTGGTGGACGAAAACGTCCTTGGAGCCGTCAGACGGGGCGATGAAGCCGAAGCCTTTCTCGTCGCTGAACCATTTTACTGTGCCTGTAGCCATGATGGATACCTCTGATGCAATTGCATGTGTTGAATGAGAAATGAGGGGTACTGAAGGACTGCAAAAGCGTCAGAGAACCGCAATTCGATGCGGGTAAAACAAACTGGGTAATTCAATCTGTGGTTCCGAGCGGGGTTCTTACTGGTGCAATCAAGGAGTCCTTGACCGTTTCCTCGAGACGCATTATCTGCCTCATGGCCGCAAACCGGTAATTTTTTTCGGCGGATCGGCAATCGACGGGTCGACCTTTCAACGAGTCGGGACTGATCGATATGGGCGTTGGCACCTTGATCGGCGGATTAACGATCTTTTGCCGCCTCGTTTGGCGACGACATCATGGCCCCGGTCACTGAAAGAAAATGCGGTCGAGGGCCAGGCCGACCGCACTTTGTGCCGGCAAATCGCGCCAAAAGACATGTTTTCGCCCATTCGAGATCCGTGGACGACGGCCGAAAGGCGTTTGTTCACGGGTGACTCGTCAGGCCAGACTGGCATCGGATTCGTGCAGACCTTCCCTAGACGGAAAGGATCGCCGTGAGGGTGTGGCTCTCGCCGGGGTGGAGCGTGTAGGCATTGTCGATGGCGTTGGCCGTCTCGACGCAGACCATCTCCCGCCAGGCACCGTCCGGCATGTCATCGAAGGCCCGTGCCCCTTCCGGGCCGGGGTTCCAGACCACGGTGCTCGCGCTGCCCCGCTTGTCGACGCGAATGCGTCGGCTGCCGTCGTCGATGACGGCAGGGGCGTGATGGTCGAAATAGACCCGGTCAAAGGGCGGGGACAGATGCAGGGCGCCCTCCTGGACGCCGCGTGTCCCGCCGGCCTGCTTGTCCCAGTAGCGGAGTCCATCGAGTCCCCGGATGCGGAGGTCGCCGCCGTTCCACACGCTGACATAGCTGTGCAGCGCCTCGGAGACCGTCCAGGTTTGCCGGCTCCGGTTCTCCCCGGTCAGGTCGAGGCGCAGTGCCTCGCCGAGGGTCACGGTCAGGCGCAGGGAGAAGTCCCAGGGCCAGATGGCGCGGATGCGCTCGTCCGGCTCGAGCTGGAACACCGCCCGGGTGGCGTCTGCCTCGACCGTGACGGAGTCGAGGTGCCAGAGCGCATGCCGGGCAAAGCCGTGGGCCTTCTGGTTGGGATCGGTGGGGTGGGGGCCGAACCACGGCCAGCACACCGGGATGCCGCCGCGTATCGGCCGGCTGCCGTCGAACCGCGCCGTCTCGCTGACCCAGATCACGTCGTCCTCGTTACGGGGCCGGTAGCCGAGCACGGTGGCACCCAGCGGCGTGACCGTCGCGCTGCCGTGGTGATTCTCCAGTCGCATCAGGGTGACCTGATCGTGCCGGTAGAACGTGACGCCGGGCAGGTCGAATCGTCGTTGCAGCTGCTCGATCATGCGGGTCTTCCCTGGAGTAACTCGAAAGGCTGGCTTGATTGTCGCCGATTATGGTCGAAGCTTGTTCGTGGACAGACACCCAAACGTAAACCCTGACGGAGACGACAGCGATGAGCAACGGCATGACCGAGGCGATGCAGGACTTTCAGGCCGGCATGGGCATGATGAAGCGCGAGGCCGGCGACACCATGCAGGCCTTCGGTGGCTTCATGGAGAAGGTGCTCGAGGACGATGTGCTCGATACGAAGACCAAGGAGCTGATCGCGCTGGGCATGGCGATCACCGCGCGCTGCAAGTACTGCATCGGCATTCACGTGCAGAAGGTGCTGAAGGCCGGCGGCACGCACGCCGAGATCATCGAGGTGTGCAAGGTGGCCATCCTGATGGGCGGCGGACCGGCCATGACCTACATCGCCGAGGTGCACAACGCCCTGGAGACGTTCGAATCGAGTCGCTAGTCGCTACTCGTAGCGGATCTCGACGATCTCCCAGGGGAGATGGCCGCGTTCGTCCCCCGCCGGCAGGCGGACGGTGTCACCCGGGCGGCGGCCGATGAGCTTTCTCGCCACGGGCGAGTCGATGCTGATCCAGCCCCTCGACGGGTCGATCTCGTCGGGACCGACCAGACGCAGGCAGCGTTCGAGGTCGTGGGCCTCGCATTCCATCTCGACGAAGGCGGCGAAATACACCTTGTCGGTGTCGTCGGGCGCGCGGTCCACGATCTTGAGATTCGGCAGGCGCTTTTGCAGATAGCGGATGCGCCGGTCGATCTCGCGCAGGCGTTTCTTGCCGTAGATGTACTCGGCATTCTCGGAACGATCGCCCAGGGCGGCGGCCTCGGAGACCGCCTGAACGGTTTCTCGCCGCTCGACGCGCCAGAGGCGGTCGAGTTCGGCCTCCAGCATCCGAAATCCCGCCCGGGTGATGATCGGCGTGCTCATTCCCCGCCGGCTTCCAGGGTCTTCTGGATGGCGCTGACCGCGTGGGCGAGATCGCGCAGGCGGGTGTCCTTGAGCTCCCCGCCGGCCGCACCCGGATGGCCGCCGCCACCGAAATAGCGAGCGGAGATGTCGCCGGCGTTCACGCCCGGGTTGGCCCGCAGCGACAGGCGGCCGTTGCCGCGCACGCCCATGGCCATGTCGATCCGCCCGCGCACTTCCATCATGTCCATGATCACGCCGCGCCAGACATCGTGGGGCCAGTTGAAGAACACGCCCGTGCGCACGCCCTCGATCTCGAGCACCGGCACGAAGTCCTCGTCGAGTACCGACGCGGACAGGACGTGGTACTTGTCGTTGAGCGGCAGGTTCTCGTCGTTGAACACGCGCTTCTCGATCCGTCCCTTGAGGAACCCCTTGCGCACGTCGAACAGGCTGCGTTCGAAGGCCTCCAGTGACTCGCCCGACTCGTGCGAGCGGAAGAAAGCCTCCATCACGTGGAAGCGGTAGGCGCGCTTGAGGTCCTTGAGCGGCGGGGCGAGGTGGTCGTCCTGCATCACCAGGCCGATCAGGTAGATGGCACGACGGAAATCGTCGTGGTCGCGCAGCCAGCGGTCGCCCACGTCGATGAACTCGGCCCGGGCCTGCATCAGGGCGCGCCGCGATTCGTCGAGCTGATCGGCGACCGCCTCGAAGGCCAGCAGGCTCGCGCAGCGATCGGTGTCCAGGTAGTACCAGTCGAAGGCGTCCGCACACTCCGCACCGGTGGCGTGGTGATCGAGCAGTTGCAGTTCGACCGGCACCTTCATCTTGCGGACGCGCTTGTCGAGTGAGCGGGCCTGGTCGAGGGTGAGGTTGAGGTCGGTGATCAGCAGTCCCGCCGGCTCGCCCGCCCTGGCGATCTGCGACAGGATGTTGTCGATCGCCTGGTTGATGTCGCGATAGTCGGCGTTGAAGAAATGGCAGCGCTGGTCGGTCTGATCGACCATGTACTGGGCGCCGTAGCCGTCCAGGTCGGTGTGCGACAGGTGATAAAGCCAGCCTTCGGGGCGAATGATGCTCGGTGTGCTCATGGATACTCGCTGATGACAGGCGCGTCCGTTGCGCCCGTGAATGGAAGTCTTGCCGGGAACGTGTTGATTGGACCGGGAAATTCAAGCAGGTTCCCCGGCCTCGAAGGGCCGGGAAACGGCAGATTCGACCGGGCGGAGGGTTATTGCCGGCGCCAGGTTGTGCCCTGGGGGCCGTCCTCGAGGGTGATGCCGTTTTCCAGCAGCTCGTCGCGGATGCGGTCGGACTCGGCGAAGTTGCGCGCGGCCCGTGCCTCGGCGCGCTGGGCGATCATCTGGTTGATGGTGGCGTCGTCCAGCGTATCGTCGCGCTCGCCTGCCGCGCTCCAGTGCAGGAAGGCATCCGGGTCGAGCTGACCCACGTTGAGGACCGCACCCATGGCATTGACGGTCGCCGCGTGCGGGGCGGCGGATTCCTTGTCCTGCTCCCCGATCTTGTGGATCAGGTGCAACTGCTCATGGATCAGGGCGATGGCCTTGGGCGTGTTGAAGTCGTCGTCCATGGCATCAAAGAAGGCATCCATCACCTCGGTGATGGGTTCGGCGTTCGCCGGGACCTTCTTCAGCGCGCTGTACCAGCGCGAGAGACTCGCCTGGGCGGCGTCCAGATTCTGGTCCGAGTAGTTCAGCGGGCTGCGGTAGTGGCTGGAGAGGATGAACAGGCGTACCACTTCCGGGTGGTAGCGCTGGGTGACTTCCTCGATGGTGAAGAAGTTGCCCAGCGACTTGGACATCTTCTCGTCGTCGATCCGCACGAAGCCGTTGTGCATCCAGTAGTTGACGAAATGGCAGCCGGTGGCGCACTCGCTCTGGGCGATCTCGTTCTCGTGGTGCGGGAACATCAGGTCCGCGCCGCCTCCGTGGATGTCGAAGGTGGTGCCCAGCGCCTCGGTGGACATGGCCGAGCACTCGATGTGCCAGCCGGGGCGGCCCGGGCCGAAGGGCGCGTCCCACTGCGGTTCGCCGGGCCTGGCGTGCTTCCAGAGAACGAAGTCCAGCGGGTCGTCCTTGGCCTCGTCGACCGCCACGCGGGCGCCGGCACGCAGGTCGTCGGGGTCGCGCCCGGAGAGCACGCCGTAGCGCTCGAAGGTCGAGACGTCGAAGTAGACGTCGCCGTTGTCCGCCCGGTAGGCGTTGCCGCGCTCGATCAGCGTCTCGATCATCGCGATCATCTCGTCGACGTTCTCGGTCGCCCGCGGTTCGGCGCTCGGCGGCAGGCAGCCCAGCGCCTCGGCGTCGCGGTGCATCAGGTCGATGAAGCGATCGGTAAGCGACTCGATGCTCTCGGCGTTCTCCGCGGCGCGGGCGATGATCTTGTCGTCGATGTCGGTGATGTTGCGTACGTAGTTGACCTCGAAGCCCCGCTCCTTGAGGTAGCGCACCACCATGTCGAAGACGACCAGAACGCGGGCGTGCCCGATGTGACAGCGATCGTAGACCGTCATCCCGCAGACGTAGATGCCGACGTGGCCGGGACGGATCGGGGTGAACTCGCGCTTGGCACGAGAAGCGCTGTCATAGATTGTGAGCATGTTGGCTACGATTCCGGGTCGAAGGTCGTTAGACTGTTCCGCGAGGTTGATGACCCGTGGAGGCGCATGGCCGTCCCGGGCAGGCAGCATAGTTTAACGGTCCCGACAGACGAGATAAAACGCATGAGTGACATCGGCTCCAAGATCCGCTTTTCCACCCGCCTCGGCGACATCACCATCGGCCTGTACGACGACAAGGCGCCGAAGACGGTGGAGAATATCCTTGCCTACGTCGACTCGGGGCACTACGAGGGCACGACCTTCCACCGCGTCATCCCCGGATTCGTGGTCCAGGGCGGCGGGCTGACCCCCGACATGCAGCAAAAGCCCACCCGGCCGCCGGTCGAGAACGAGGCCAACAACGGGCTGAAGAACAAGCGCGGCACGCTGTCGATGGCCCGCACCCCGGACCCGCACTCGGCCACCAGCCAGTTCTTCATCAATCTCGTGGACAACGCCTTCCTCGACTTCTCCTCGGAGACGCCGCAGGGCTGGGGTTACGCCGTGTTCGGCGAGGTGATCGACGGGATGGACGTGGTCGACTCGATGGCGACCCTGCCCACCGGTTCGCGCTACGGACACGGGGACGTGCCGGTCGACGACGTGGTGATCGAGAAGGCCGAACGCCTCGACTGAACCCAAGCACGCAGGAGCGACGCGACTCATGGCAGAGACACTGATCATCGCCGACCTGCATCTGGCGCGCCCGGAGGACCGAACCCTTGCCCTGCTGGATGCCTTCCTGGAGCGGGCGGCGGATGCCGAAGCGGTCTACATCCTGGGGGACCTGTTCGACTACTGGATCGGGGACGATCAGCCGGTGGACCCGGCGATCGCCCGGCGCCTGGAACGATTCGCGACCCTCGACGTTCCGGTGCGTTTCCTGCCGGGCAACCGGGACTTCCTCGTCGGCAGCGGGCTGCTCGAGCGGCTGGGGGCGACGGCCATCGCCGAGCAGACGGCCATCGAACGCGGCGGCCGTCGCCTGCTGCTGTTGCACGGCGACGAGCTGTGCATCGACGATGCGGCCTACCAGGCCATGCGCGCGCAGCTGCGCGATCCGCGCTTCATCCGGGATTTCCTCGGCCGTTCGCTCGAGGAGCGCATCGCCATTGCCGAGGACCTGCGGCAGAAGAGCCGCACCGAGTCGTCCAACAAGGCCGACGACATCATGGACGTCAACGCCGCGGCGGTCGACGAGATGCTCGAGCGCACCCAGGCTGACTGCCTGATCCACGGCCATACGCATCGCCCCGGCATCCATCGTCTCGCCGGCGGCCGCTGCCGCGTGGTGACCGGTGACTGGGGCGAGGCCGGATGGCTGGTCGCGCTCGACGACGACGGGCTGCGGCTCGAGCGTTTCACCCCGGAGGAGCGCGAGGTGGTCGACCGGCTGGAGTGGTCGCGGGCGGCCGCGGGAGCGTCGGCATGAACCTGCCCATGTTCCTCACCTGGCTGCGCATCGCGGCGATCCCGCTGCTGGTAGGCGTGTTCCTGTTCGTGCCGACCGAGCTCGGGCGTCCGCTGGCCGCCTGGATCTTCGCCATCGCGTCGATCACCGATTTCCTCGACGGGTATCTGGCCCGACGCTGGCACCTGGAGACGCCTTTCGGTGCCTTTCTCGACCCGGTGGCCGACAAGCTGATCGTGGCCGTGGCACTCGTGCTGCTGGTCTACAGCGACGGCGACCTGCCGATCGTCCTGGCCACCGCGGTCATCATCGGCCGGGAGGTGTTCATTTCCGCCCTGCGCGAATGGATGGCCGGCAAGGGCATCAGCGCGGCGGTGAAGGTCTCGCAACTGGGCAAGGCCAAGACGCTGACCCAGATGTTCGCCATCGTCTTCCTGCTGCATCACGCCCCGTTCCTGGGCATCGACGTCCACGCCATCGGTTACTGGCTGCTGATGATTGCCGCCGTGCTGACGTTCGTTTCCGGGGCCCAGTACGCCCGGGCCGCGGTGATCGCCGTGCGCCGGGACACCGCCCAGGGCCGGGGGCGCTGATCGCCGGCATGCCGGGTTTCCTTCGCGGCCTCGGACGCACCCTTCGTCTGGTTGCCTACCTGCTTGCGGGGCTATGGCGAACCCGGCACCTGGCGCAAATGGACGAGTTCGACCGGCGCGAGTTCGTGCGCGAGTGGCTGGCGGGGGCGGCATCGGTCGTCGGCGTGCGGGTGACCGTCCATGGGCTCGACCGGCTCGAGGGCCGGATGTCGCAGGGCATGCTCTGGGTGCCGAATCACGTCAGCTGGCTGGACATTCCCGTGCTCGGCGGCCTGATGCCCGGCACGGTCTTCCTTTCAAAGAGCGAGATCGCGTCCTGGCCGGTGATCGGTCGACTGGCCCGGCTGGGCGGCACCGAGTTCATCGATCGGGGACAGGGCAGTGCCGCGGCGGCCGCGGCGGTCGCCGACGGTCTGGCCAAGAACCGCCAGATGGTGGTATTTGCCGAGGGCACGACCAGTGACGGCACCCGCGTGCGCCGGTTTCACGCCCGGCTGCTGGGTCCGGCCATCGACGCGGGTCTGCCGATCGTTCCGATCGCCCTGCGCTATTACGACGCGGATGGGCGTCGGACGACGGGACCGGCATTCATCGACCGCGAACCAATCTGGCCTTCGCTCTGGTCGGTGCTGTCGAGCCGGCGGATAGAGGCGGTGGTCGACATCCTTCCCCCCGTGCATCCCGGGCCGGGGGACCAGCGCAGTGACCTGGCCCGTCGCGCCCATCACGCGGTCTCCTCGGTGGTGGGTTCCGCGTAGCCCCGGGTCCCGGTCAGCCTCCGGTCAGTCCGCGCATCATGCGCTGGAGGTCCAGCGGTTCGCTCGGCAGGGCGAATCGATCGTCCGGCTGCCGATCGCTCCGGATCGATTCGAGCCGATAGTCCTTCGCGAAACGCAGCACGGCCAGCCCGCGCCGATCGAGCTCGCGTTCCGCGTCGTCCTGCGTCGTGACGCCGGTGCCGCGAGCCATCGCTCGCGCCATGCCCTTGAGCAGCGCGTCCTGCATCTCGCGCACGAGCGGGTCCTCGGTGAGCACGGCCTCGTCGATGCGGGCATCCCCTTCGCTGTCCTCCCAGCTGACGCGGTAGACCTCGCCCTCGATGCCGGCGACCGTTTCGGCCTGCCCAGTGGCCTCCAGCGCGGTGATCCGGGTCGGCACGACTGTATCGGGGCCGAGATTGGCCAGCCCGTTGTTCGAGCCGAGCATCGTGGCCAGCGCATCCAGGTCGAGGGTCACGGGACGTCCGGCCACGTTGGCCACGCCCCAGGCCTTGCCGTCGATGGCGAGCACGTGGGCCGGCTGTCCCGGTGCCTCCAGCCGGCCGCGGTCGGCGTTCTGCCAGGCGAAGGTCATCGTGGGTACCTGGGTGTTGTCGGTACGAAACGTGGCCTGGCCGTCGGCGTGGGCGGCCAGCGACGCGCTGAAAAGCAGTATGGAAAGGGCAAGACGCATGGGCGGGGTTCCTCGGCCGTTTTGTCCGACGTAGGACAGCCGGGACCGGGAACAGTTGCAAGGGGCGCCTCGCGGGCCGTCAGCCGGCTTGGCGACGGCCGGCGGCGCGCAGGGCGTTTTCCACGCCCACGATGGTGCCGAACAGCACGCAGGCCGTGGCGATGATCGCCGGGCCGGAACCGATGTCGAACTGGTAACTGGCCCACAGGCCCGCCAGGCAGAAGGCCAGGGCGAACAGGCCCGAGGCCACCATCATGCCGCCCAGCGTGCGGGTGTATCGCTGGGCGAGATAGGGGGGCAGGGTGAGCAGGGCGATCACCAGCAGTAGCCCGACGACCTGGATCATCATCACCACGGTCTCGGCCACCAGTACCAGCAGCATCAGGTAGAGGCCCGTCACCGGGATGCCGCGGGTGCGGGCAAACACCGGGTCGAAGGAAAACGAGAGGATGTCGCGGTAGTAGTAGATGGCCGCGGCGAGGATCACGCAGTCGATGGCCGCCATGATCCAGAGATCGCTGCTCGACACCGCGAGGATGCTGCCGAACAGGTAGGTCATCAGCCCGGCCTGGTAGCCCGGGGACAATTCCACCATGATCAGCCCGAAGGCCATGCCGGCGGCCCAGATCACGCCGATGAGGGTATCGGTTCGCTCGCGTCGCCGCAGGCTGAGCAGCCCCAGCAGCAGGGCCGCGGCGGCGGTGAACGCGCCGGTCACCGGCAGCACCGGCCAGCCGGCGTAGATCGCCGTGCCGACGCCGCCGTAGGCGGTGTGGGCAATGCCCCCGGTCATGAACACCAGCCGGTTGACCACCACCAGCGCGCCGACGATGCCGGCGGCGATGCTGATCAGTACCGCGGCGACGAGTGCGCGCTGCACGAATCCGTGGGAAAACAGCTCCAGATCCATCACGGGGCCTCCTTGCCGTAGCCGACCATCAGGTGCTCGTGCATGGGGCATTGCTCGCCGTGGCGTCCGTACATCAGCTCGAGCATCTCGTCGGAGACCTGCGGCCCCTTGCCGGAGACGACCAGCCGGTTGACGGCCACTACCTGGGTGACCGACTGGCGGGTGATGCCCAGGTCATGGCTGACCATCACCCGGGTCAGACCCTCGCCGAGATCCTCGAGGGTCTCGTGGATGCAGGCACGCCCGTAGGGGTCGATGTTGGAGAAGGGCTCGTCGAGCAGCAGCAGCTCCGGGTCGGTGATCAGCGCCCGAGCGATCAGCACGCGCTGGCGCTGGCCGCCGGACAGGGCGCCGTAGGAGCGCTGGGCCAGCGGCAGCACGCCGGCCCGCTCCATCGCCATGGCCGCCCGGTCGCGCTCGTCCTGCCAGAAGCCCGGGCCGTGTCGACGCCCGTGTGGCAGACCCATCAGCACGACCTGCTCGACGGTGGCCGGAAACCCGGGGGCGAGGTTGCTGTGCTGGGGCACGTAGCCGATGCGCTCGGGGTGCCGGCCGGGTGGTTCGCCGAACACCCGGACCGCGCCGTGCTCGGGACGGTACAGGCCGAGGACGAGGTGGAGCAGGGTGGTCTTGCCCCCGCCATTGGGGCCGACGATCACGCTGAAGGCCCCGGCGGGTATCCGCAGGTTCACCGACTCCAGCACCGGCTCCCGGTCGAAGCGGAAGTCGAGATCGCGGATCTCGATGACGGCCGAGCCGCCTGCTTTCAGCGGTTCACTCATTGCCGGCCGGTACCCCCGTCGTCGCCGAGGGCAGTCTCCAGGGTGCGGGCAACGCCGCGCATGCCCGCCGGCCAGTCGCGCTCCAGCGGGTCGAGGGTGTCCACCTCGGCACCGATCTCGTCGGCCAGGGTACGGGCGGCGTCCTGGGCAAACTGCGGCTCGACGAAGACCACGGCGATCTCCCGGTCGCGTGCCTGCTCGATCACGCGCCGAAGCTCGCGCGGCCCGGGCTCCTTGCCCTCGATCTCGATGCTCATCTGCTCGAGCCCGTAGGCCTCGGCGAAGTAGCCGAAGGCCGGGTGGAATACCATGAAGTGGCGGCGTTCCGCCGGCACCTCCGCCAGCGCCTCGAGGATTTCGTTGTCCACCGCGCTGATCTCGGCGGCCGCGGCATTGAAGCCGGCCTGGTACGCCGAGGCGTTGTCCGGGTCGGCGGTGACGAGCGCGTCGCGAATGACCTGCGCCTGCAGGCGGACCAGCGGCGGGGCGAGCCAGACGTGCGGGTCGACGCCGCCCTTCGGTGCATCGTGGTCGTGATCGGACTCATGGTCATGCTCGACCATCGGCCGTCTCGAGATCCGCTCGATGGTATCGATCACCCGCATCTCGTCGTTGGCGGCGCGGAATCGCGGCATCCAGCCCTTCTCGAAGGGCGCGCCGATGGTGAAGTAGATCTCCGCGCGACCCAGTCGCTGCATCTGCCGGGGTTTCGGTTCGTAGGTCTCCGGGGTGGCGCCGGCCGGCAGCATCACCTCGACGTCGACGTGCTCGCCGCCGATGGTCTCGACCAGCCAGGCCTGTGGCGGGATGGATACGGCCACCATCATCTCCCCGTCGGCGCGCAGCGGCGTGGTCGAGAACAGCAGGATCAGGAACAGGGAGGTCGCTCCGGCGAGCCGGCCGATCGTCGTCCGGAAGTCGGAGGCAAGGTAGGAGACGTTAACACTGGGCATGGGCAACCTCGGGAACGATTGGATGACGGACGTGGCCCGGCAGGGCCGATGATCAACAATGTTACCTTATAACATCTATCCGGTCTCCGGATGAACGATGCCGATCTGACGGCAACGGGATCTCAGTCGCGTCGGCCCGACATCCGCCGCGGCAGCCATAGCCGGCGGAGCAGGTTCTTCAGCCGCGTCTGCAGGAGTGCCTCCTGCCGGCGTGTGGCGCGGCGGGCATAGCGGCTGCTCTGCAACTGGTTGCCGATGCGTCGGAAATCGTCTGCCTCCCGCGGCAGGGCCCGCGCGGCCCGTTCGAGAAAGGCCTGTTCGCTCTCGCGCGCCTCGCGTTCGATGCCCAGCCGACCCAGCCGGTCCTGCAGGCGCTGCCAGAGGTAGTCGGTCAACGACCCGGCCGCCCGGCGCTCGGCCCGGCGGGCCAGTGCCCAGAGTACGCCGATCCAGGCGACGACGGCCAGCACCAGGGCGAGCAGTGCCAGTGCCAGCGGCGGCATGCCGGCGATGCCCATCCCGGCGAACAGGTCGAGCTGGATCCTGCCGTCGTATCCGAGCACGTACTGGTTCCAGCGGTTGTCCAGCCGTTCGAACAGCATCTGGGCACGGCGCCCCCAGTCGCTGTCGTCGCGGCGGACGCTCGCCGGCAGGGAGGGATCGTCGGCCATGGAGGCGGCCACGCCTGCCTCGATACGCTCCGGTGCGATCACCGCGGTGGGATCGACTCGCTGCCAGCCGCGGCCGTCCAGCCAGACCTCGCTCCAGGCATGGGCGTCCGACTGGCGTACCACGAGGTAGCCATCGCTGAGCTCGCCGCCCTGGTAGCCGGTGACCACGCGCGCCGGTACGCCGGCCGCGCGCATCAGGCGGGTGAAGGCGTCGGCGTAATCGGTGCAGTAGCCGGCGCGGGTCTCGAACAGGAACGCGTCGGCCCGGTCGGGACTTTCCCGTCGGCCGGGACTGAGGGTGTAGTGGAAGTCGTTGTCGCGGAAATGTGCCAGTGCCGCCGCGACCCGGTCGGTCGGTGGCAGGTCCCGCCACTCGTCGGCCAGGTCGGCGAGCAGCGGGTTGAGGTCCGCGGTGCGCAGGTTGCGTGCGCGGATCGAGTCGGGCAGACCGTCGGCATCGAGCCGGTACTCCAGGGCCGATTGCAGCGAGTAGCGAAGGCGGTCGTCGACGGGACGGGGACGCTGCACCAGCAGGTTGGCGTCCAGGCGGGTGTCTGCCGGTGTCTCGGTGGCTGCCGGGAGGCTGGGCAGGATGCGTCCGCCGCTCGGTTCCAGAGTGACCTCGTAGTCGATCAGCGAATCCTCGTCCACCTCGATCCGCGGCGTGCCGGCCGACGGGTCGGCGACCCAGCCTTCCGGGTCGTCCGGGTCGAGCCGACTCATCACGTGGACACGCCAGTAGCGGGCCTCCGGCGGGATCACCTCGCCCTCGAAGCGTGCTCGCAACGCGGGAGCGGGGTTGCGTCCCAGCTGGTCGAAATCCCCGGGACGCATCTGCTCGGAGAGTCCCGTCTGGGCGGCGCCCCCGGGTTGCTGGACACCCCACAGCCCGCCGGGTGGCCGGGGAAACAGGGCGAACAGGATCAGGGCGAAGGGCAGGCCGGTGAGCAGCAGCGTCCCGCCATGGCGCATCCGCACGCCGATGGGCGGAGAAACCGGCTGGCTGACGCCGATCCACGCGCCGACCAGCAGCCAGAAGAGCAGCCCGACCAGCAGGAAGATCCAGATGGCCTGGTCGAACAGCAGCACCGAGACGAGCAGGAAGAAGCTCAGCAGCAGCACGCCGTACTGGTCGCGCTCGTCGCGGGTTTCCAGCAGTTTCAGGCCGGCGGCGACGATCAGCAGCGTGACCCCGGCATCGCGGCCCCAGAACCCATGGAAGTGGAACAGCACGTAGGCGCCGCCAAGGATGGCGAACAGGGTGAGCAGTCCGCGGTGGGGCAGGGGCCAGTCGCGCACCTCGTGCAGGCGACGCCAGACCAGGGACGCGGCGACCATCCCCACGACCGCAAGCGGCAGGTGGGGCAGGAGCAGGCCGACGGAGCCGATCATCACCAGCCACAGCAGAGGGTCAAGCCGGGCGACCGGGGTCATCGGACTGTCTCCGCCATCTCGACGTGGGCAGACACCGCGTCGAAGCCCTCGGCATCCCTGGGTCTCTCGAAGCGGGCAAGCTGTCGGAGTGCCTGACGCCGGGCCGAGGCGTCGTTTCCCCCGGCCGGCGCCTCGATCGGCGGTTGCCCCGGCAGCAGCAGTCGCCAGGATCGCCCTTCGGCCGAATGTTGCAGCAGGAGGAAGGTCATGGCCGACAGGCGTTGCTCGCGTCCACCGCGAAAGCGCTCGTAGTCGAGAATCGTCGGTCGCGTCGCGACGGTCTCGCCCTCGGGGCGGCGCGTGACCAGGCGACCGCTCTTGGCGTAATGGCGGAACACGATGTGTCGCACCGGGTCGCCGGGCTGGTAGGCACGCAGGCGGGTGGGATCGCCCTCGTCCAGCGCTCGCGTGCCGGTGTCGGGCGTTGCCTGTTCCACCGGCGGCTCGACGGCCTCCGCCGGAGCCGGATGGATCCATTGCCCGACCGGGAGCTCGACGTGGCGTTCGACGCTCCAGAGGCCCAGCGGGTAGTGGGTGCCCAGCGTCAGCGAGGGCAGGGGCAGGTAGCCGCGGGGCGCCGGGGGCAGGGCAAGTTCGGCGCGGGTCGTCCGGCACGGCGCCACGGAAACGTGGACGGGTTCGCTGTCGGGGAGATCAACCTGCACGGCGAGCGACGGCAGGGGCAGCCGCGATTCGAGTTCGACCGTCCAGCGACCCGGCGTGTGGGCCGGGCGCATCGCCGGCCCCCGGGTCGTTGCCGTCACGTGGCGGAGGAGCCGGTAACCCTGCCAGATGCCGTTGATCATCAGGGCGATCAGCAGGAAGGCGAGCAGGAAGATCAGGTTGTTGCCGTAGTTGATCGCCGCGACGAGCATGGCCAAGGCCACGACCGCCATACCCAGGCCCCAGCGACGGGGCCTGACCTGGATGCGCGAGAGGCGGGCTGCTTCCATGCCGCAGGCCCGGCCCTACGGCGCAGGTACGCGGCCGAGAAGGATCTCGGCCGCGTCGTGGCCATCGTGATCGTCCAGCCCGACCCGGTGATTGACCAGGTCCGGCAGTACCGCCTGAACGTCGTCCGGCAGGACGTGGTCCCGCCGCTCGATCAGGGCCCAGGCCCGCGCCAGCGACAGCAGCATCAGCCCGGCGCGCGGGGAGAGCCCCACGGTGAACTCGGGGGTCTCCCGGCTGGCCGCCAGCAGCCGTTGCACGTAATCGGCCACGCGCTCGGCCACGTGGACCCCGGCCGCCTTCTGCCGCAAGGCCATCAGTCCCTGGGCGTCGACGACCTGCCCGGCCTCGGCGAGATGGGCGCGGCCACCGCCGGAAAGCAGCATCTGCCGCTCGGTGTCCGCGTCCGGGTAGCCCAGGCGGATGACCATGGCGAATCGGTCGAGCTGGGATTCGGGCAGCGGGTAGGTGCCGGCCTGCTCCAGGGGATTCTGCGTGGCGATGACGAAGAATACCTCGGGCAGCGCGTAGCGCCGTCCGTCGACCGAGACCTGGCGTTCCTCCATCGCCTCGAGCAGCGCGCTCTGCACCTTCGGCGGAGCCCGGTTGATCTCGTCGGCCAGCAGCATCTGGGTGAAGACCGGGCCGGGAATGAAGCGGAACCCGCCGCCTTCGCCCAGGGTCGGGCTGTAGATCGAGCTGCCCACCACGTCGGCCGGCAGCATGTCGGCGGTGAACTGCAGGCGCTTGAAGTTGAGACCGAGCACGGAGGCGAGCGTGTGTGCCAGCGTGGTCTTGCCCAGCCCGGGCAGGTCCTCGATCAGCAGGTGGCCGCCGGCGAGGATGCAGGCCAGCGCGCGGCGTATGGCCGGTCGCTGGCCCACCACGATCTGCGCGGTCTGGTCGATGATCCGTTCGGGGGTGTCTGCGGTAATGGCGGTCATGTCGTTCCGTCGAGCTTGAGCTGGTAGGCACGCTGGTACGCATCGATCAGCGCGGCGTGCCGGGGTTCGTTGCGAAAGCCGCGCTCCAGCGCGGTGAACGGTCGGTAGGCCAGGCGGCCGGCGAGCAGGTCGCGTGCCTCGCCGAGTATCTCGCCGGGGAACAGGGCGGCCAGCGGTTGGTGCAGGTTCTCCGGGGCCATGTCGGTTTCCTGCTCGATCTGCCACAGCGTACGGGCGGCGCGGTATCGCTCGCGCCGCTCGGCCGGTACGGGCGGGACGTCGGCGAGCCAGTCGATGTCCATGCCCACATCCTCGGGATCGCGCGGTTCGACGCTGTCGGCATGCAGGCGGGCGAGGATCTCCACCTCCCCGATGCGCGCACCGGCCCAGACCGACTCCGGTCCGGCGCACAGCCCGATCACGTCGGTGACCGGCGTGAGCGGGTCGAGGGCCAGGTCCGCGATGGCGTCGGCGAACGCCGCGCTGTCCCCGGGATCGAGGTCGTCGAGTCGCTCGAACCAGGGCAGCAGCGTCAGGCCCTGGTTGTTGTTGCGCTCGACCAGTTCCTCGACCGGGTAGATCTCCGACATCCCCGGCACCAGGATGCGGCAGGCCGGCAGCCCGAGGTGCGTGAAGTCGGCGATGTACACGTCGTGGCCGGACTCGTGGATCCTGTCCACCAGGGCCTGCTCGTACGCGACGTTACAGGCGTGCCAGTCGGCGTGTTCGTCGACCGGCTCCATGCCCCAGGGCGTGAACGGATAATCCGGCTCGTCGCGCAGCATGCTCCAGGGGAGGATCCCGGAAGAGTCGATGAAGTGGAGTTCGATGTTGTCCGGGTCCGCGGCCAGTTCCATGTCGGTGGTCGGCGGCGGGAAGGCGTGCAGGTCGTCGAGGTCACGTCCCTGCACCAGTTCGGTAAGGGTGCGCTCCAGGGCGATCTCGAAGCGCGGGTGCGCCCCGAAGGAGGCGAAGACCCCTCCGGTTTCCGGGTCGTAGAGCAGCACGCAGATCACCGGAAAGCGACCGCCGAGCGACGAGTCGAAGGCACGCGCCGAGAATCCCTCGCCGTTGAGCGCCGCCAGTGCGGCCGCGCTTTTCGGGAAGCCGCCCATGACCTCGTCGGGGATCTCCGGCAGAGCGATGCCTTCGGTGATCACCCGCTCCTTGACGAAGCGCTCGAAGACCTCGGCGAGTCCCTGCGTGTGGGTCTCGGCCAGCGTGTTGCCCGCCGACAGACCGTTGGAGACGTAGAGGTTGCCCACCACGTTGACCGGGAAATAGACGCGCTGGCCGTCCCGTTGCCGCTCGAAGGGCAGCGCGCAGATGCCCTCGCGCTTGCCGCTGTTGAGATCGGCCCAGTCGGCGGTCTTCTCGATGGCATCGCCCTGGTAGAACGTCCACAGGGCATCATCGAGCAGGCCGTCGGGGCGTACGCCGGGCCTGTCCAGCGTGAACCAGCGCTCGGCCGGGTCATGCAGCGTGCGTCCGTCCACGCTGGCGGACGGGTGGTCCCAGTGGAAGTCGGCGAAGAAGTACTGCGAGGCCAGGCGCTCGACGAATTCCCCCAGGGCCGAGGCGAATGCTGCCTCGCGGGTCGCCCCCTTGCCGTTGGTGAACAGTGCCGGGCAACCGCGGTCCTTGATGTGGACGGACCAGCAGTTGGGAAGCGGGTTGCGCCACCCGCTGGCCTCGATCTGGAAGCCGGCCGCGCGCAGGTGGCTCTGGACGTTCTCGATGGTGCGCTCGAGCGGGGCGTCCTTGCCGGGAATCAGGGTTTCGGTCATTCGGTCACTACGGTTGCGTGAAAAGGGGGCGGGTGAGCGCAGCGGGTCAGAAGATCACCAGCAGGCTGACGCGGCGGAGCTCCGATGCCAGCACGGTATAGGTCCGCAGGGCGGCGGCCGTGTCCATGTACTCGATGCCGATACCCTGGCGCATCAGTGCCGCGGAAACCGCCGCGGGTCCCATGCGGGTGCGCGCTCCGGTACCGACGATCACCACCTCGGGGTCGTCCCGGGTGAGCAGCGACTCGCCGTGTTCCTCCAGCGCGGACAGGTCCTCGACGGGCACGTCGGAGTCGAGGTGCTCCGGCGTGACGAGGAAGGTCCGCTCGAGACGCTGGTCGTTGACAACGACATGGTTCTCGTCGAAGCCGCGGATCACGAAGGCACGGCCGCGATCGTCCTGGGTCAAGCGCATGGTTGTTCAGCCCGTCAGCCTGAATTGGGAACCCGTAAGCCTAATCGCTACCACCGGTGAACGCCAATCAGGACGAGTCGGAGAGCGCGGCTTGCATGCGCCGACGCAGGTTGCCGCTGCGCCGCGTGGTGGTGGCAATCGCGCGGGTCAGGACCTCGTCCGGTTTCGGCGACCGTGCCCCGGGCGTCCGGGGCGAGACCAGCGTGAAGCGCCGCCTGGCCCGGGTAATGCCGGTGTAGACCAGTTCCCGGGTCAGGATCGGGTTGGGGCGCTCGGGCAGGACGACGGTGACGTGGGTGAACTCCGAGCCCTGCGACTTGTGCACCGTGAGTGCAAAGGCGGTCTCGGCACCGGCCAGCCGGGCGGGGCTGACCCAGTGATAGCCGCGCCCGGTGTCGTCGTCCACGGCCGCGGGAAAGACCACGCGCAGGACGGTCTCGTCACCGCTGCGCATGGGCACGGTCAGGCCCATGTCGCCGTTGGCCAGGCCCAGCTGGGGATCGTTTCGCGTGACGATGACCGGGCGACCCGCGTACCAGCCGCGGCGACGCTCCCCGGCGGGGGGCCGGATGTCGCCGGAGGCCACGAGCCAGTCCTCGACCTGCCGATTGAGTCCCTCGACCCCGGCCGGGCCCCGACGCAGGGCGCAGAGCAACTGGAAGGCGTTGTGATCGGAGAAGATGGCATCCAGTCGCCGGTCATCCTCCGGGCGGTCCGGGTCGAACCCGTCGGAGGCGCGGATCGCCTGGATCCACGGCCGGACCCCGGCGAGCACCTGCCCGGCCAGTGCCGACTGCTGCGCCTCCCCGCCGACCGGGGTATGCAGCCAGGCGGTGTCTGCCGTGCCGCGTTCGTCGGCCGGTTGCCCCAGTGCCTCACGCGCGGCGTCGGCGTCGCCGCGATTGACGGCCCGTGCCAGGCGGCCGATGGAGCTGTCTTCCCCGAAGCGATGCGAGAAGCGCAGCACGGCGATGCGTGTGTTGATCGGGTGGCCTGAGTCGGCCGCCGGGCCCGGTTGCACGGACTCGCCGGTGGCCCGTTCCAGCCAGTCGTGCAGGTCGGAGGGGTAGCCGCCTTCCGCTTCCCGGCAGAGTTCGCCGAGCACGGCGCCGGCCTCGACCGAGGCGAGCTGGTCCTTGTCGCCCAGCACGACCAGCCGGCAGTGGCCCGGCAGGGCGTCGACCAGTTGTGCCATCAGCTCCAGGCCCACCATGGAGGCCTCGTCGACCACGACGATGTCAAGGTCCAGCGGGTTGTCGCGGTGGTGGCGCGGTCGCTCGGCCAGCGGGCGGGTGCCGATCAGTCGATGGATCGTCTGCACCTCGGTGGGCAACTGCGCGGCGATGTCGGACCAGTGCTGTCCGGCGAAGCCGGGCGCCTCGATCCGCGCGATCTCGCGCACCTTGTCGCCGATGGACTCGGCCAGTCGGGCCGCGGCCTTGCCGGTGGGCGCACACAGCGCGATACGCGGCGAGCGCGCCTCGCTCTCGCCCGACCGCAGGGAGAGCAATGCCGCGAGCAGGCGTACCACGGTGGTGGTCTTGCCGGTGCCCGGGCCGCCGGTGATGATGGAGAACGGCTGATGCACGGCCAGTGCACAGGCGACCTTCTGCCAGTCGGTATCGCTACCCGACGGGCCGGGATACAGCGCATCGAGCACCGGCCGGATGGTGTCGGTGTCGGTGACCCGGTCGCCACTGAGCCCGGACAGCCCCGAGGCCACGCGTCCCTCGACCTGCCAGAAGCGGCGCAGGTAGAGCTGCGGACGATCGCCCTCGACGAGCATCAGCGGCCGGCCCTCGGTGCGGCCGGCGGACTCGTCGTCCCATGCGATCCGGCACACGGCAGGATGCTCGGCCAGCGCGGCCAGCCAGGCGGCGATATCCACGCCGTCGAGGACCTGTCTCGGCGTGTCGACCGTCACCGGCCCGGGGCGCATGGGGTCCGCGGGCGGCATGCGCAGGGTGAAGTCGGGTTCGGCGAGCACTTCGACGAGATCGAGGCAGACGTGGCCGCCACCACCCTGGTGGCTTGCCAGCACGGCGGCCAGCTGGGCCAGCGGATCGGCCCGCGGTGCCCGCTTTTGCAGGAACGAGGCCACCGCCCGATCCACGGGGCGCAGCCAGCCGGCGGCGACCCAGGCATCGAGCAGCCCGTCGAGAGCATGGTGGCTGGCCAGGGCGGGATGACGTGTCATGCGGCATGCTCCCGTTTGTCGGTGAACAATGCATCCAGTGCCTCGATGAGCGCGCGGTCGGGGCGGCAACCGTACACGCCGTGGTTGTCGGCCTCCGCGCCGTCGGGACGTCGAATCCCGCGCAGGAAGACGTAGGCCGCGCCGCCGATGTGGCGGTCGTAGTCGTAGTCCGGCAGGCGGTCGGCGAGGTGGCGGTGCAGGGCGACCAGGTAGAGCACGAACTGCAGGTCGTAGCGTGAACCGAGCATGGCCCGTTCCAGTGCTTCCGGGGCGTAAGCGCTCTCGTCCGGTCCCAGCCAGTTGGATTTCCAGTCGAGCACGTAGTAGCGCCCGTCATGGGCGATGGTCAGGTCGATGAACCCCTTGAGCATGCCGTTGAGCGTGCGCGCCTCGAGTTCGGGGCGAGGAACGCCGGGGGCGACGTGCTGGCGCACCAGCCGATCGATGTCCGCGGTATCCGCCTGCCGCAGGGACAGCCAGAACTCCATCTCCGCCTGGAGGGTCTCCAGTCCCGCCAGCGCCATGGGGGCGGAGCTGGCCGGCAGTTCCCAGCGGGTGTCCAGCAGGATGTCGAACTGGCGGGCGACCTGTTCCTGCTGCGCCTCGTCGAGCGAGCGCAGACCCGGATGGTGGCTGCCGGCCAGCCGCTCGCGGACCCGCTCCGGGTGGCCGGCGTGACGGGCCAGGCCGTCGTCGATCATCGCCTCGATCATGTCGTGGAACAGGTTGCCGATGCCGGCACCGCGGGGCAGGGCGTGCACCCCGACGGGCGTGACCGGTTCGCCGGCGTCCTGCAGTCCGGCGGGTTCGAGCGTATCGGTCTCCAGGCGGACTTCCTCGCGGGCGATTTCCGGTGCCGGCAGGGCCGGGCCGTGGGCGGCCGAGGCGCTGATCGAGGAGAAGCTCGCGATCCACCACGGGGAAAAGCGGCCGAATCGTGGTCTGCGTGGCTCGGCGAGCGGTGGCTCGGGCGGAGGGACGAAGCGGTGCGTGGCCGGATCTCTCGGTTCGGGCACCGTATCGATGCGGATGGCCGGGTTCTCGCCCCACTCGGCGAGCCGGGCCATGTACTCGTCCCGCTCGCAGCTCTCGCCCGGCTCGAAGCCGAGAAACTGCCCCCAGGCGGTCTTGCCGGGGTTGAAGCGCTTGACGTTGCCGACCTTCACCGGCCCGGCCCCCAGCACGCAGGCGAACTCCGCTCGGGTCAGCGCCACGTAGAGCAGCCGGAGCTCCTCGGCGGTCGACTCGCGCGTGGCGCGCTCGGTGGCGGCCTCGTCCGGTTCCATCTCCCAGACGTTCTCGTCGTGGCGATGTCGACGGGTGGGCTGGTGGCCGTTGTTCTTCTCCGACCCGAGCACGGCCGCGAACGGCAGGAAGACCACCGGGTACTGCAGGCCCTTGGAACTGTGGACGGTGACGATGCGCACCATCTCGCTGTCCTGTTCGAGCCGTATCACCTGCTCGTCCCCGCCTTCCGTCATGGCCAGGTGGAGGCGATGGATCAGCGCCGTCTCGCCGTCGACGTCCTGGTCGCGTGCTTGGAGCCATTCGGCCAGGTGCAGGATGTTGGTCAGCCGCCGTTCCCCGCGGCGGGCGGTCCGCTCCTCGGGCGAGAGCAGGCGGGCGGGCACGGCGAAGTGGTGCAGCAGGCGCATCAGCGCGGCGAGGACCCCCTGGTTCTGCCAGACGCGGTGCCATGCATGGAAGTGATTGCAGATCTCGTCGAAGATCACCTCGTCGCGCAGCCAGGCCGCAAGCTCGTCGAGTCCCAGGGCCAGGCTGGTGGTGGCCATGGCCTGACGGATGCGGTCAGAGCGCTCGGGCTCGGCCAGCGCCTCCAGCCAGACGAGCATGTCGGCCGCCTCCGTCGAACGGAGCACCGACGACCGCTCGGAGAGAAATACCGCGGGCACGCCGACGTCCGTCAGGACCCGGCGCATCAACTTGCCTTCCTCCTGGTTTCTCACCAGTACCGCGATGTCCCGCGGTTGCAGGCCCCGGGCCTCCTCGCCCTCGAACCGGCAGTCCCCGGACTGGCCGGCGTTGAGCATGGCCGCGATCTCGCCGGCCGTGCGCCGTGCCATCTCGTCGCGGAACCTGCCCGTGTTCCAGGGCTCGTCGGCGGGCGTGGACCAGGCGGTCAGGGCCGGGATCTCCTCGCCGTTTGGCGCGACGAGCCGGCTCTTGCGTCCGTGGGCGTCGACCGGGTGGAAGGGCAGGGGGTTGGGATCGTCGCTCTGCTCGTCCCTTGGGAAGCGGAAGGCCCCGGCCGGGTGCCGGTCGGCCCGTTCGAACAGGTGGTTGACCGCATCCACCATCGCGCGGGTCGAGCGGTAGTTCGTCGGCAGGGTGGCATGTCGTCCCTCGGTGGCCCGCCGCGCGGTCAGGTAGCTGTGGATGTCCGCACCGCGGAAGCTGTAGATCGCCTGCTTGGGATCGCCGATCAGCACGATCGCCGTGTCGCCCGCCTCGTCGTGGCCGAGCGGGTAGATGGCCGAGAAGATCGAGTACTGCAGCGGGTCGGTGTCCTGGAACTCGTCGATCAGGGCCACGGGGTACTGCTGTCGGATCGCCTGGATCATGCCGGCGGCGTTCGGGTTTGCCGCCGGGTCGACCGCCTCGTGCATCTGGATCAGCATGTCCTCGAAGCCCATGGAACGATGCCGGGCGAGCAGGGTGGCGATGCGCTCGCGCACCCACAGGGCCGCGAAGGCCCGGATGGCCGGTTCGACCTTCTTCTCCCGCCGCTCCATGGCCTCCGCCCGGTCCTGCCACTCGCGGACGGCATCCAGCGCCGGGTGGGAGGGTGCCTCGGTGCCCTTGTTGGTGTTCGGGTAGGCCAGCCGCCGGCGCGTCTTCGGCTCGAGTCGCGTCTCGCCGGATGCCCAGGCGTCGATCGTCTCCAGCCACGCGGTAAACGCCTCCTCCTGCCTGGCCTCCGGATGGGTCGACTTGCTCAGTCCGGACCGGACCACCTGCCAGAGCCCGTGCAGGGCGACCGAATCCTCGCGCCACCGCGCTCGCGCCGTTTCCTCCGCCCGGTCGATGCCGGCCTGCTCGCCGGCCATGCACTCGATCTGTTCGGCCGGGGACGGGAGGTCGGTCGAGTGATGGGCCGTGACCTCGCCCAGCGCCACCGGGCTGCCGTCGCGCTTGATCAGGTCCTTGATCCGCTCCCTGAGCTTTCCGGGCGGCGGCACCATCTGCGCGAATCGCCTGGCGAGGGCGCCGTCACGCCCGGCGAGCGGGTAGCCGTGCGTGCGCCAGAAGTCGCGTACCGCCTCGGCGATGATCGGGTCGAGGTCGGTGACCAACTCCTGCTCGAACAGCGCCCGGCTATGGAAGGCGTGCTCGCGCAGCATGCGCTGGCAGAAGCCGTGAATGGTGAAGATGGCCGCCTCGTCCATCCATTCCGCGGCGCGCTGCAGCAGGAACGCCCCCCGCGCCCGCTCCGCCTCGTCGAAGGCCTCGTACAGTGCCCGCAGCGGCGGGTCGACCGCGTCGGCCGCCACGCTGCCCGAGAAGAGCCAGGCCGCCTCCTGCAAGCGCGAGCGGATGCGGTCGCGCAGTTCGGCCACCGCGGCATCCGTGAAGGTGCTCACGAGGATTTCCGGCGGGGTCAGCGGGCGCGCGTCGCGACGATCCGGTCCGCGATGCCCCAGGACCAGTCGCAGGTAGAGCAGCGAGATCGTGAAGGTCTTGCCGGTGCCGGCACTGGCCTCGATCAGGCGGCTGGATTCGAGCGGGAAGGTGACGGGGTCGAGTTGGCTCATGCACGTTGGCCCTGCTCGGACGGTTTCCGGTGTCTGCCCCGGGTGTGCTCGGCCAGGGGGCGGTAGAGGGTTTCGGCCGTCTCGTCGAAGGACGGGGATGCCGCCAGCGCCCGGAAGTCGGGCCACAGGCGGACAAGGTCCGGCTCGTATGCCGCCGCGCTCTCGAACGCCTTCTGCGCGGCCCTGAGGCGATCGTTCTCGTCCTCCCTAGTCACCCAGGCGATCTGGGCACGGGGCTCGGCCGCGAGCGGCTCGCCGCAGGCGCGGTGCCAGTGGTCGATCAGCTGCTCGAGGATCCGACGGGCCTCGTCGGCATCCAGGGGCTCCATCACGGTCGGCCGCTCGGTGAGTTCGGCGCTTCTCGCGTCCGACTCGCTGACGAGATACGTGGTCACCGGCCGGCCGCCCAGTTGCGCGGCGAGGTGGTACGGCCACTCGCCGACGAGCCGATGCCACTTGAGGTCCTTGCCCTTGTGCAGCGGACCGGGTACCAGGCGCAGGCGGACCAAGCCATCCGGCCCGCTGCGGATGTCGTCGATCTCCCCGTTGAGGTCCCGGCCTTCGCCCAGCCGGTCGCCCGGGCGGAAGGGTTCGACGGTGTCGGGGTAGCACGCCTGCAGGGCGGCCCAGGTACGCAGTTGTCGCTCCAGTGCCCCGCCGTGTTCCTGCCGCAGTGTCTCGTCGAAGGGATGGACGGGCAGACGGCCCGACCCGGCGATGCGGGCAAACGCCTCGTTGATAGCATCGGGGAGGCGGTTCTCCAGCAGGTCGGGATCGACGAGGTCCCCGGGCGTCCGGTTGAGCCTCTCGAGGACCCGCTCGAGCAGCCGGGCGCTCAGTTGATGGTCGCCCAGCGGGCCGAGTTCGAAGGGCTCGTCGTCCTCGGGTATCGCCGTCTCGCGACGGGCGGGGATGCCCAGGTGCTCGCCGAGCCAGACGCGCCAGGGCTTCTTCAGCACCAGGGCGAGTTCGGCCAGCGACGGGCAGCGACATGCCTTGTCGTCGCTCGCGACAGTAGAGGGCTCGATCCGGCGGGAGGCGCGCCGACCTTCGGCCTCGACCGGGCCCTCATGGGCGGCCGGGCGGTGGACCCGGTGCCATTCGCTAGCGTAGCTGTAGAGTTCGGGCCGTTCATCGGAGAAGTATTGCCGGGAAAACGGCTGCAGCGGGTGCTCGGTGGTCAGGTGCTCGGAGGCGGTCGCCTCGCCGTCGACCTGCCAGCCGCGGTCGATATGGTCGCGCAGCTGGTTGACCAGCACCGAAGCCGGCTGCTCGTGGTTGTCACGGATGCTCCGACCGACCCAGCTGATCCAGAGACGGTCCCGGGCCGAGAGCAGGGCCTCGAGGAACAGGTAGCGGTCGTCCTCGCGCCGGGACCGATCGCCGGGGCGGTACCGGCCGGTCATCAGGTCGAAGTCGGCCGCCGGTTGGCGACGAGGGTAGGACGGGTCGTCCATCCCCAGCAGGTAGACCTGGCGGAAGGGGATGGCACGCATGGGCATCAGCGTGGCGAAGTTGACCGCGCCGACCAGAAAGCGCTGTGACAGGCGGTGCTCGTCGAGCCGGTCGAGCCAGGCACTGCGGACCGTTTCCAGGGTTACCGGCAGGTCGAAAGCCGCCGAGGCGCAGTCGTCCAGCCAGCCGTTGAGCGCCGAGTCCAGCCGGTCGCGCAGGGACAGGGCGGACTCGCGCTCCGCCAGCGGGTTGCGACCCGACGCCCCATCACGGGCGTCGGCCATGCCTTCCTCGAGCGGCGGGATGGCCTCCGGGTCGAAGAAGGCGGCCAGCAGGTCGCCCAGGCACTCGCGCCACTCTTCCGGCGTGCGGGCATGCCCGAGGCGTTCGCGCCAGGTCTGCAGCGAGTCGAGCAGGGCGTGCAACTGGCCCACGGCCTCGGCGCTCGCCGGGTCCATCCCGCCGACCGGGACGATGCCATCCCAGTCGTCATCGGCACCGGCGAGATAGCCGTAGATCAGGCGGTCGAGGCCGAAATGCCAGGCGTTCTGCTCGATGCCGGCCGGCAGGCCGAACTGCTCGCGGTGTTCGGCGTCCAGCCCCCAGCGGATGGCGGCGGTGTCGATCCAGTGGTGCAGCAGGCTCACGTCGTCGGCACAGATGCCGAAGCGCGCCCGCAGGGCGGCGACTTCCAGCAGGTCCAGCACCTCGCTGGCCGTCAGCCGGGAATCGGGCAGGGCAAGCAGCCAGTCGAGCGCGCGCGTCATCGGGTGCTCGTCCCGCTCGGGCCGGTCTGAAATGGCGAACGGCAGGTGGCGTGGATCGTCCGGATCCAGGCGGCCGAAGACCGCGTTGATGGCCGGGGCGTAGTCGGCCATGTCGGGCACCATCACGATGACGTCGCGGGGCTGAAGGCCGGGATCGTGATCGAAGGCGTCGAGCAGCTGGTCCTGAAGGATCTCCACCTCGCGCAGCGGGCTGTGGGCGACGGTGAAGGCGATGGACCGGTCGTCCTCCTCCAGTTGGCGTTGTTCGTCCTCGATCTCGTGCAGTGGGACCAGATCGAGGATGTCGGCCTGCAGGCGCGCAAGCAGGTGCTCGGTCGCGGGCGGGGCGAACACGTCGATGTTCAGGCTCTGGGCACCGACGCGTTCGGGCGCCTGGTCGAATTCGTCGACCAGGCGGACCAGGTCGCGGCCCTGCTTGCCCCAGGAGGCCAGCAGGGGATGGGCGTGCTGGTGCAGGTCGTGCTCGTCGAGCCGGCCGTCGACCTTGCGTTCGGCGATGCGCCGGTATTCGTGCCGGAACAGGTGGCGATCCTCGACGATGTCGCCCCAGTAGTGCCGGCAGGGGTTCTGCAGGCAGAAGATCACCTGTACCCAGCGCGAGACCGCCCCGAGCACCTCGAGGACCTGGGGCGGCAGGGCGGAGACGCCGAAGATCACGATGCGCCGGGGCAGGCCGGCGGGACGCTCGCTCAGCGTCTCGGTCATCTCGAGGAAGCGCCGGTGGATCAGGGCGCGGCCGGCGTAGCCGGTGGCCGGCTCGCCGGTTCCGGTCCGGGGCGGGTTGGCACGGAGGTCGTCGAGCACCGCCCGCCAGAGGGCCGGCTGCCACTGCAGTTCGCCGGGAACCGGTTCGTCACCGCGACCCAGGGCGTCGGTCAGCGTCTCGTTACCGTCGGCCCAGTCGCCCAGCCAGTCGGCGCGATAGACCTGGTACTGGTCGAACTGGTCGGCGAGCCGGGCGGCAAGCTGGTAGGC
>NZ_JBKGYT010000017.1:0-26844 GCF_046545975.1 Guyparkeria sp.
CCGGAAGACTCGTCCCGGGCGGCGAGTGTCGTCATCTGCATGAACACTGACCGGATTCGAGGAGCACCGATGGCCGAGGCCGAGCCCACCCGGACCCCACAGGTCGATTCCCGCGCGATTCTGGAGATGGATCGCCTGCACGTTTCCGTCGACGGGGCGACCATCGTCCAGGACGTGTCCTTCTCACTGCGGCCCGGTGAACGGCTGGCCCTGGTGGGCGAGTCGGGGTCCGGCAAGACGGTGACGGCCCTGTCGATCATGCGACTGTTCGACGCGGCGGGCATGGAAACGCGCGGGGAAATCCGCTTCGAGGGCAAGAACGTGCTGACCATGGGCATGCCGGCGATCCGGGCGCTCCGGGGCGCGCGTGTCGGCATGATCTTCCAAGAGCCCATGACGGCGCTCAACCCGCTCAAGACCATCGGGGCGCAGATCGCCGAGGTGCTGGTCCGTCACGAGGGGCTGGGGGGCGAGGCCCTCAGGCGACGCGTGCGCGAACTGCTCGAGCAGGTGCGCCTGCCCGAGCCGCTGCGCGTGATGCGGGCCATGCCGCACCAGCTCTCCGGCGGGCAGCGACAGCGGGCGATGATCGCCATGGCGATCGCCTGCAACCCGACGCTGCTGATCGCCGACGAGCCGACCACCGCGCTCGATGCCGGGCTGCGCAAGACCATCATGGACCTGCTGGTCGACCTCCAGCAGCGCCTCGGCATGAGCCTCCTGCTGATCACCCACGACCTGCCGGTGGTGCGCCGGTACGCCGACCGCGTACTGGTCATGCGCGAGGGTCGGATCGTCGAGAGCGGCCGTACCGACGAGATCTTCGCCCGGCCGGGGGACGGTTACACCCGCACGCTGCTGGAGGCCCGCCAGGTGGACTCCATGGTCGACGCGGTCGACGAATCCGCCGAGGAGCGGCTGTCCTGCCGGGATCTCGGCGTGACCGTCGGCAAGCGCCGCTGGATCGGCCGCGATACCCTCACCGAGATCATTCGCGGTATCGACCTGTCGCTGCACGCCGGGCAGACCGTCGGCGTGGTGGGCGAGTCGGGGTCGGGCAAGACCACGCTGGCGCTGGCGCTGCTGCGGCTGATGGACGGGGCCCGCGGCGAGATCCGCCTCGACGGCATGCGCGTCGATGGACTGCCCGAGAAGCGGTTCCGGCGCTACCGCCGGGACCTGCAGGTGGTGTTCCAGGACCCGTTCGGTGCGCTCTCGCCGCGGATGAACATCGCCCAGATCGTGGGCGAGGGCCTGGACGTCCACGAACCGGGACTGTCGCGCGGGGAGACCCGGGAGCGGATCCGGGCGGCACTGACCGAGGTCGGGCTGGATCCTTCGGTGATGTCGCGCTACCCGCACGAGTTCTCCGGTGGCCAGCGCCAGCGGATTGCCATCGCCCGCGCCCTGATCCTCAAGCCGAAGGTGCTGATCCTCGACGAACCGACCAGTGCTCTGGACGCCGCCGTCCAGCTCCAGGTGCTGCGCCTGCTGCGCGACCTGCAGCAAAGCCACGGCCTGACCTACCTGCTGATCACCCACGACCTGGCCGTCGTGCGGGCCCTGGCGCACCGGGTACTGGTGATGCTCGACGGTGAAGTGATCGAGTCCGGGTCTACCGGCACGCTGCTCGAGCAGCCGACGCACGACTACACCCGCCAGTTGATCGACAGTGCGCTGATGACCTGAGCCGGTTTTCCCGCCACCGAACGCAAGAAAGCCAGGCGCGAGGCCTGGCTTTCGGTCGGTGCGGGCGTCCGGCGGGGGTCAGCCCTTGAAGCGCTGCATCACCAGCGAGGCGTTGGTGCCGCCGAAGCCGAAGCTGTTGGAGAGCACGGTGTCGATCTTCGTCCCTTCGCGTGTCTCGGTCAGGATGTTGGCCTTCTCGGCCTCCGGCTCCATGTTCTCGATGTTGGCCGAGGCGGCGATGAAGTCGTTCTGCATCATCAGCAGCGAGTAGATCGCCTCGTGCACGCCGGCGGCCCCCAGGGCGTGGCCGGAGAGCGACTTGGTCGAGGTGACGATCGGCTGGTGGTCGCCGAAGACCTCGTTCATCGCCTCGAGTTCGCGCAGGTCGCCGACCTTGGTGGAGGTGCCGTGGGCGTTGACGTAGTCGATCGGGGCATCGACCGTCGACAGCGCCTGCTGCATGCAGCGCACCGCGCCCTCGCCCGAGGGCTGGACCATGTCGTAACCGTCGGAGGTCGCGCCATAGCCGGTGACCTCGGCGAGGATGGTCGCACCGCGGGCCTGGGCATGCTCGAGCGATTCGAGTACCACCGTGCCGCCACCGCCGGCGATGATGAAGCCGTCGCGCTCGGCGTCGTAGGGGCGCGATGCCTTGTCCGGCGTGTCGTTGAAGTTCGAGGACAGGGCACCCATGGCGTCGAACATGGCGGTCAGCGACCAGTGCAGCTCCTCGCCGCCGCCGGCGAAGACCACGTCCTGCTTGCCGAACTGGATCTGCTCGACGCCGGCACCGATGCAGTGCGCCGAGGTGGAGCAGGCCGAGCTGATCGAATAGTTGATGCCCTTGATCTTGAATGGCGTGGCCAGGCAGGCCGAGGTGGTCGAACTCATGGTGCGGGGGACCATGTAGGGGCCGACGCGCTTGACACCGCGGTCACGGACGATATCCGCGGTGGCGACGATGTTCTCGCAGGAAGAGCCGCCCGAGCCGGTGATCAGGCCGGCACGCGGATTGGAGACCTGCTCCTCGGTCAGGCCGGCCTGCTCGATGGCCTCCTTCATGGCGATGTAGTTGTAGGCCGCCGCCGAGCCCATGAATCGCAGCAGCTTGCGGTCGATGTGCTCGGCCGGATCGATCTTGAGCGTGCCGGCAACCTGCGAGCGGAACCCGTGCTCGACCTGTTCCGGGTTGCGCTCGATACCCGAGCGGCCCTGTTTCAGCGAGGCGAGCACCTCCTGGCAGTTGTTGCCCAGGCTGGAGACGATGCCCATTCCGGTAATGACGACTCGGCGCATTGAGTTCTTACTCCGATAGTGCTTCTGTGCTGGTGAACAGTCCTACCCGCAGATCCTTGGCCTCGTAGATGACGACGCCGTCGCAGAGCATCTGCGCGTCCGCGATACCCATGGTCAGCTTGCGCATGATCACGCGCTTCATCTGGACACGGTATTCAACCTTCTCGTTCCTGGGCAAGACCTGGCCCGAGAATTTTACATCACCCACGCCCAGGGCGCGCCCGTGACCCTTGCCGCCGCTCCAGCCGAGGAAGAAGCCGACCAGCTGCCACATCGCGTCGAGGCCCAGGCAGCCGGGCATGACCGGGTCGCCCTCGAAGTGGCAGTGGAAGAACCACAGGTCCGGATGGATTTTCAGTTCGGCGTGCATCTCGCCCTTGCCGAAATCGCCGCCCTCGTCGCTGATCTTGGTGATGCGATCGAACATCAGCATCGGGGGCATCGGCAGTTGCGCGTTGCCGGGACCGAACATGTCCCCCTTGGCGCAGCGAATCAGGTCGTCGTATTCAAAGGCGGCTTGGGTCATGGTTTTCCTGGATCAAAAACGGCGATCTTACCGCATCCGTGCCTGATTGGCATCATGCAGGGCGGGATGGCTCGTCGGCGGGAACCGATGCGGATGGAAGGCGCGTCGATGGTCTTTCATTGCATCGCATGCCTGCCGCAGCGGATATTGTCACAGGAGGGAACGCCGATGGGCAAGCGTTTGAAGGGATGGCGGGAACGGTGATGGCCGGGGCACGGGTCGGCTCAGCTACGGGGCTTCGCGCCGGCGAGCACGGCCACCAGCCACGTGCTCCAGCCGGCGATCAGCAGCAGGCCTCCGAGGGGCGTGATCAACCCGGGGAGCGCCCAGGGTGACATGGTCTCGAGGTACAGGCTGCCGCTGAACAGCAGCGTGCCACCGACCATGCCGGCCAGCACGGCCAGGCGCGCGCCCCGGCCACCCGGCCAGAAGGCCAGCATCATCAGGGCGAGGCTGTGGAACAGGTGGAAGGTGACCGCGGTGTCCAGGTAGCGGATGGCCGTCGTCTCGACGGGGGCGAGTGGACCGTGCGCGCCGCTTGCCGCCAGGATGACGGCCGCGAGCGCGCTGAACAGGCCGATGCCCAGGGTGGCGCGGTCGGGTGTCGTGTCAGGTCGTGTCTGCATGCCTGTCCCTCCAGTCGATGGTCGTGGTCGGCGGAGACGGACGGGCGCATCAGAAATCGTCGTCCATCTCCATCCGCAGTCGACGCTCCTCCATCAGGTCGTCAAGTCGCCGACGGGCATCCTTGTGCCCACTGATGCTGTCGAGCAGCGGCTCGTTGTCCGCCTCGTCGGTGTCGTCCGCCTCGTCCCACTCGTCTTCCAGGTCCTGGTAGTCGTTTTCCTTGCCCATGTCTGTACCTGCTGGATCAATACGGTCGTTGCGGCCGATCCGGTTGTCCGGTGGCCGCGTGGCATCGATCGACGGTCATGGCAAAGGCGCGCGGGACGCCGGTTTTCCTGCAGGCCACTTCGGGAAGTGGAATCCTGTCGCCAGCGGCGTTGCAGGACCCGTTCCGGTACCCCGTCCCCGGGGTTGACCAGCCGATTTTCCGGCGCGTTATAACCTGTTTTTCAGCGCTTGAAAAGCGATTCTTTCGCGCGGGATTTCCGGGAAGGCCGCGGGGTGGCCGAACGGCCGCCCGAGCGGGCGTCCTGGCAGGCTGGAGGGGCGGTCAGATCAGATCGTGTTCGCGGAGTTTCTTTCTGAGCGTGCTCCGGTTGATGCCCAAGCAGGCCGCGGCACGGCTCTGGTTGTTGTCGCAGCGTTCGAGCACGCGCGAGAGCAGGGGGCGTTCGACCTGGCCCATGACAAGCTGGTAGAGATTGCTGGGCTGGTCTTCCTCGAAGGCGTCCCAGAGCAGGTCGAGGGCATCGACGATGGTCTCGTGCACATCGCGGTGACACTCTGCGGCCTTGCGGGCGGTACCGTTGAGCGAGGATTCCGGCATCGAGGCGGCAGACGAGGTGGATGTATAGGTCATGGCATGAACACAACGCTGCAGTGCTTCAGATCAAGATGATGGCCCACGCACGGACGCGGACGGATGACCGGGTAGTGACGGCTGCCCCGGTTCGGTCAACCGAACGCCGGGGCGAGCCCGTGGCTGCGGTCGGGCCGCGAGATGGGGTCAAGTCGTTGCGTCGGCCAGTTCGGCCTCGCGTTCGTCGAGCCACCGGCGCTGGGAATCGATCGTCTCCAGGCGGTTGAACTGCTTGCGCATCCCTTCTTCAAACGGCAGTAGCGAAGAATAGCACTCCCAGTGCTTTCTCGCGATGCGCACACCCATCACATTTCCGTAATGCGAATAAATATTCTCGAATTGTGTCCGGGCGAAAGCCATGATCGCCGCGGGACCGGGCTCGCGCGGCACGGGCCGTCCCTCGAGCCCGGCCCGCAGGCGGGCGAACAGCCAGGGTCGGCCGAAGGCGGCCCGGCCGATCATGAGCCCCGCCGCCCCGGTGGCCGCCAGCACCTCCCGGGCGCGGTCGACCGAGTCGATGTCGCCGTTGGCCAGCACCGGGATGCCCCGTTCGGCGACCACCCGGCCGATGGTGTCGTACTCGGCCTCGCCGCGGTACTTCTGCTCCCGCGTCCGGCCGTGAATGCTCAGCATGGCGATCCCGGCATCCTCGGCGATCGCGGCGATCTCGGGGGCATTTCGCCGGTCGGCATCGGGACCGGTGCGCATCTTCAGGGTGACCGGACAGGGGACGGCGTTGACCGTGGCCTCGAGCAGCCGGGCGACGGTGTCGGGATCGGCCATCAGGGCCGAGCCGGCGGCCTTGCGGCAGACCTTCTTCGCCGGGCAGCCAAGGTTGATGTCGATGATCCGGGCCCCGTCGGCGTACGCCTGGCGGGCCGCCCGGGCCAGCTCGGCGGGGTCGTTGCCGAGCAACTGCACCGCGCGCGGTTCGGGGTCGTCGGGATGGATGCGGCGCAACTCGCTCTTGCGGGTATCGCGCAGCCCGGGTTTGCTGCTGACCATCTCGTTGAAGACCAGGCCCGCTCCCTGCTCGTGGCAAAGCTGGCGGAAGGGCCGATCGGACACGCCCGCCATGGGCGCCAGCGCGAGCGGGTACTCGACCACCACGCGCTCGTCGCGCCCCTGCAGCACCAGGGGCGCGAGGCCGCCGTCGCATCGGCCAGCATCCGTGTGGGCGGGTCTCACCACGTCACCGGCTGGAACGGACGTCCAGCGCCTCCGGCAGGGCGGTGACCAGGTCGGGGAAGACGATCAGCAGCGCCAGCACGCCGACCTGTATGGCGATGAACGGCAGCACCCCGCGGTAGATCTGGGCCGTCTCGATGCTGGCCGGGGCCGCGCCGCGGAGGTAGAACAGCGAAAAGCCGAACGGCGGGGTCAAAAAGCTCGTCTGCAGGTTCATCGCCAGCAGGATGCCCAGCCAGATCGGGTCGATGCCCATCATCAGGAGCACGGGGGCGACGATCGGGACCACCACGAAGGTGATCTCGATGAAGTCGAGCATGAAACCCAGCAGGAAGACGATGACCATGACGATCAGCAGCGCGGTCAACGCCCCGCCCGGCAGGCCCGAGAGCAGGTCATGGACCAACTCGTCACCGCCGAACCCGCGGAAGACCAGCGAGAAGATCGACGCGCCGATGAAGATCATGAAGACCATCGCGGTCACGCGCAGGGTGCTCGTCAGGCTGTCCTGCAGTATGCCGAGGCTCAGGCGCCGCTTGGCCAGGGCGAGCACCAGGGCGCCCATGGCGCCGACCGCGGCCGCCTCGGTGGGCGTGGCGATGCCGCCCATGATCGAACCGAGCACCAGCACGATGAGCAGAACCGGCGGTGCCAGTGCCAGCAGCAGCCGGCCGATCGGCGGACGCTCGGCCAGTTCGGCCTCGGACAGGCCCGGGACACGCTCGGGCTGGCGCCAGGCGACGAACAGGATGTAGGCGGCGTAGGCGGCGACCAGGATCAGCCCGGGGATCAGCGCGCCGCTGAAGAGGTCGCCCACGGCGACGGTCTCCGGCGAGAAGATGCCCTGGTCGAGCTGCGCCTGGGTATAGGCATTCGAGATCTGGTCGCCCAGGAGCACCAGGATGATCGAGGGCGGGATGATCTGTCCCAGCGTGCCGGCCGCGGCCACCGAGCCGCTGGCCAGCCTCGGGTCGTAGCCGCGTCGAAGCATCACGGGCAGGGCGATCAGGCCCAGGGTGACCACCGTCGCCCCGACGATGCCCGTGCTCGCGGCGAGTATGGCCCCGACGAGGATCATCGACAGCCCCAGCCCGCCCGGCCGGCGGCCGAACAGGGCGGTCATGTTCTCCAGCAGGTCGTCGGCCACGCGGGCCTTCTCCAGCAACACGCCCATGAGCACGAACAGCGGCACGGCCACCAGCGTCTGGTTGAGCATGATGCCGAACAGGCGGTTGGGCATCGCCGAGAGCAGGCCGCTGTCGAAGCCGCCGATCAGCGTGCCCAGCCCGGCGAACAGCAGCGAGACGCCGGCCAGCACGAAGGCGACCGGGAAGCCGCTCATCAGTGCCGCGAAGACGGTCAGCACCATCAGTAGCAGGAGCCATTCCATGGGTTACATCCCCTCCTCGAGGTCACCCTGCGACGGGCGGGTCGGCGTCTCGCCGCGCAGCACGGCCACCGAGCGCAGCAACTCGACCAGCCCCTGCCAGAACAACAGCGCCGGCATGACGATCAGCAGGGTCTTGAGCAGGTAGAGCAACGGGATGCCGCCCGGCTCGGGAGAGCCCTCGCGGATCGCCCAGGCGTTGCCCACGTAGTCGAGGCTCGAGAGGGCGATGAACAGGCAGGCCGGCCAGAGCAGCAGGACCACGCCGACGATCTCGATCCAGGCCCGCCGACGGGGCGTGGTCTTGCGCGCCAGCACGTCGACGCGCACGTGCCCGTCGTGGCGGTAGGTGTAGCCCATGCCGAGCATGAACATCAGCGCGAACCAGTAGTAGATGGACTCGGAGAGCCACTGGTCGCTGTCGTTGAAGCCGTAGCGCAGGGCGACGACGGCAAAGACGGTCAGGGCGAGGACGAGGCCCAGCCAGGCGCTGACGCGGCCGGTCCATTCGTTGACCCGGTCGAGGCGGTCGACCAGTCGGCTCAGGGCGGGGGTATCGCGGCCGGTGCTCATGGTCACGCTCCAACGGGGCGGTTGTCGACGATCCAGTCGGCGAGCACTTCGCCGGCCTCGCGGTGGGCCTCGAGGATCCGCCGGAACGGCGCGGGGTCCTTGATGTAGGTCATCGCCGCGGCCCGGGGGAAGTACTTGTCCTGCATGCGCGAGACCCAGAAGCGCAGGGCCGCCGCGCGCAGAAGCCCCGGCCAGGCGCTGGTCTCGGTGGCGGTGAAGGGGCGTTCGGCGAGGTAGGCGCCCAGCAGGGCGTCGCGCTCGGCCGCCAGGCTGCGCCCGTGCTCGTCGGTGCACCAGTCGTTGAGGGTGACCGCGAGATCGTAGGCGAAGGCGTCGGTGCAGGCGTAGTAGAGGTCGATGATGCCGGTCAGGCGGCCGTTCTCGAACAGGGCGTTGTCGCGGAACAGGTCGGCGTGGATCGCCCCACGGGGCAGGTCGTCCCGGCGCTGTTCCCCCTGGAAGGCCAGTTCGTCGGCCAGGAGTGCCTGTTCGTCGTCGGCCGCCGCGGCCTCGAGCTGGGCGGCCGTGCGTTCGGCCCAGGCCAGGTCGCGGTCCGGGGCGCGGTACTCGGGGAAGTCGGCGCTCACGCGGTGAAAACGTGCCAGTGTCCGGCCGATCTCGGCGCAGGCGGCCGGGTCGGGATGGTCGAGCGATGCCCCGGACAGGCGCTGGACCAGCGCGGCCGGCCGGTCGTTGAGCTCGGTGAGGTAGGCACCGTCACGGGTCGCCACCGGGTGGGCGGTGGGGATGTCGTGCTCGGCCAGGTAGGCCATCAGGTCGAGGAAGAACGGCAGCTCGTCGGCAGCGTGGTTCTCGAACAGGGTGAGCACGTACCGCCCGCGGGTGGTGGTGACGAAGTAGTTGGTGTTCTCGATGCCGGCGGCAATGCCCTTGTGCTCGACCAGATCGCCGCAGTCGAACTGGTCGAGAAAGGTCGTGAGCTGATCGGTATCGACTGTGGTGAAAACCGACATGACGGTCTCTTGGCTGTGAAGGGTGTTCGGGTGGCGTTACAGGTCGAGGAGCTTCTTCTGCTCCTCCTCGGTCGCTGTCACGCCGCGGTTGCGGTAGAAGTCGAAGATCGCGTCCAGGGTCTCGTCGGCCGTGTCGCAGAGCGTGAACAGCGACAGGTCGCTCTTGCTGATGGTTCGCTCGGCGAGCAACTGGTCACGGAACCAGTCGATCAGCCCCTTCCAGAACGACGACCCGATCAGGATGATCGGGATGCGACGCGACTTGCCGGTCTGCACCAGCGTCAGGATCTCGGCCATCTCGTCGAGAGTGCCGAAGCCGCCGGGCATGATCACGTAGGCCGAGGCGTGCTTGACGAACATCACCTTGCGGGCGAAGAAGTGCTGGAAGTGCAGCGAGACGTCCTGATAGGGGTTGTCCTGCTGCTCGTGGGGCAGGGCGATGTTCAGCCCCACGCTCGGGGCACCGCCGGTCTGGGCGCCGCGGTTGGCCGCCTCCATGATGCCCGGCCCGCCGCCGGAGATGACGGCGAAGCCCGCATCGGACAGCTTCTCGGCGATCTCGACGGTCAGGTCGTACCAGGGATTGCCTTCTTCATAGCGGGCCGAGCCGAAGACGCTCACCGCCGGTTCGATGCTGGCAAGGGTCTCGTAGCCCTGCACGAACTCGGCCATGATCTGGAAGACCTTCCACGACTCCTGCGAGAGACGCTGCTTCTGGTCGAGCCGGGTCGGATGATGGGGTAGCTTTCTGCTCATGGACGGTGGCTGTTCGCGATCGGGTTCGAACCGGGCTGGGGCGACCGGCCGTCGGGCGGCCTGTGGCATAGTATCGGCACCCAAGGATGCCGCTGGTGCAAGTCCCCGGAGGGTTCCGGCAACGGCCCGGAAGCCGCGCCCGGACACGCGCCCGGCTTTCCCAACCCACGGTTTCAAAGGGGCAAATCCTACCATGACCGACCGCAACGGGCCCGTGATTCTTGTCGACGGCAGTTCGTTCCTGTTTCGCGCCTTTCACGCCCTGCCGCCGCTGAACGCCCCTGACGGCACGCCGACCGGCGCGATTCACGGCGTGATCAACATGCTGCTCAAGCTGCGCCGGGAGGCCGACCCCAGCCACATGGCCGTGGTGTTCGACGCCCCGGGCCGGACCTTCCGCGACGACATCTACCCCGAGTACAAGGCGCACCGCCCGCCGCTGCCCGACGACCTGCGCGTGCAGATCGAGCCGGTGCATGCGCTGGTGCGCGCGCTGGGTTTTCCGCTGTTGTGCATCGAGGGCGTGGAGGCCGACGACGTGATCGGCACGCTGATGCACGAGGCGCGCGAGAACAACGAGGAAGTGATCGTCGCCACGGCCGACAAGGATTTCGCGCAGCTGGTCGCCCCCGGCGTGACCCTGGTCAACACGATGAGCAACAAGACCACCGACGTCGACGCGGTGGTCGAGCGCTACGGCATCCGCCCGGAACAGTTCATCGACTACCTGGCCCTGGTCGGCGACAACGTCGACAACATCCCCGGCGTGCCCGGTTGCGGGCCGAAGACCGCGGCAAAGTGGCTGAACCAGTACGGGTCGCTCGACGAGATCATCGCGCACGCCGACGCGATCAAGGGCAAGGTGGGCCAGTCGCTGCGCGACTCGCTCGACTTCCTGCCGGTCAGCCGTCGACTGGTGACCATCCGCACCGACTGCGAGCTTCCGGTGACGCTCGGCGAGCTGGTGATCGAGGAGCCCGACGTGCAGACCGGGCTTGCCATGGCCGACCGCTACGGCCTGAACACCCTGCGCCGCTGGTTCGGCGAGCAGGACGTCCCCGGCGGCGACGGCGAGCCGGGGAGTGCCGGCGACAGCGTCGCGGTGGACTACGAGACGATCACCGATGCCGCGGCGCTGGCGCGCTGTCTCGAGCGCCTGCGCGAGGCTCCCAGGGTCGCGCTCGATACCGAGACCGATTCGCTCGAGCCCATGCGGATGCAAGTGGTGGGGCTGTCCTTCGCCATCGAGCCGCACGAGGCGGCCTACGTCCCACTGGCCCACGTGGATCCCGACGGTGGTCGGGTCGAGGGCCAGCTTTCCCGCGAGACGGTACTCGAGGAGATGCGCGAGTGGCTTGAAGACGAGCGGCCGACCAAGATCCTGCAGAACGCCAAGTTCGACATGCATGCCCTGGCCAACCACGGCATTGCCCTGCGCGGGCTGGTCGACGACAGCATGCTGGAATCCTACGTGCTCGATCCGACGGCCTCGCGCCACGACATGGACACGCTCGCCGGCCGCGAGCTGGGCCGCCAGACCACCACCTTCGAGCAGATCGCCGGCAAGGGGGCCAAGCAGCTGACCTTCGACCGGATCGACCTGGCGACGGCCGCGCCCTACGCGGCGGAGGACGCCGACATCACCCTGCAGCTGGCCGATCGCCTGCGGGCGAAGCTGGCCGAGCTGCCGCCGCTGATGTCGGTCTACGAGACGATCGAGCGGCCGCTGGTGCCGGTGCTGTTTTCGATGGAGCGCGCCGGCGTGGCGATCGACAGCGAGCAACTCGCCGCCCAGGGCGCGGCGATCGGCGAGCGGATCACCGAGATCGAGCGGCGCGCCCGCGAGGCGGCCGAGTGCGAGTTCAACCTCGGATCGACCAAGCAGCTCAAGGAGATCCTGTTCGAGCGGCTGGGACTGCCGGTGAAGGTCAAGACGCCCAAGGGCGAGCCGTCGACCAACGAGGAGGCGCTGTCGGCGCTGGTCGACGAGCACCCGCTGGCGCAGATGATCCTGGACTACCGCAGCCTGACCAAGCTCAAGAGCACCTACATCGACCGACTGCCCGAGCGGATCGACCCGGATACCGGCCGGGTGCACAGCATGTTCCACCAGGCGGTCACGGCCACCGGGCGGCTGTCCTCGTCCAACCCCAACCTGCAGAACATCCCGGTGCGCACGGAGGAGGGGCGGCGGATCCGCAAGGCCTTCGTCGCCGAGCCGGGCCACCGCCTGATCTCGGCCGACTACTCGCAGATCGAGCTGCGCATCATGGCGCACCTGTCCGGCGACGAGGGGCTGCTGGCGGCCTTCGAGCGCGGCGAGGACATCCACCGGGCGACCGCCCGCGAGGTCTTCGCCGACGGGGGCGAGGTGAGCGACGATCAGCGACGCGCCGCCAAGGCCATCAACTTCGGCCTGATCTACGGCATGTCCGCCTTCGGGCTGGCGCGCCAGATCGGTGTCGGCCGCGCGGAGGCGCAGGAGTACATCGAGCGTTACTTCGCCCGCTACCCCGGCGTGGCCCGCTACATGGAGGAGACCCGCGAGGGCGCCCACCGGCGTGGCTACGTCGAAACGGTGTTCGGCCGGCGGCTGTACCTGCCGGAGCTCAAGAGCCGCAACAACCAGCGGCGCCAGTACGCCGAGCGCACGGCCATCAACGCCCCCATGCAGGGCACGGCCGCGGACATCATCAAGCGCGCGATGCTGTCACTGCACGAGAGCCTGGTGGTGACGGGGCGGGCCCGGATGATCATCCAGGTCCACGACGAGCTGATCTTCGAGGCACCGACGGACGAGGCCGGGACGCTGGCGCGAGAGATCGAGGCGACCATGATCGCCGCCGCGTCCCTGAAGGTGCCGCTGGACGTCGGGATCGGGATCGGCGAGAGCTGGGAAGAGGCGCACTGAGTCGCCGCTGCGTGCGGCGCCCGGGTCGGCCGACCCGGTAGCGCGACGATGCGTGCCGGTGGACCGTCCGGCGATCAGTTGCCGGCCGGTTGCGATGCCGAGCGCTGCGGCTGGATGTCGGGCACCGTGTAGTTGCCCGGCTTGCCGTGCATGAACTCGCCGTCCCAGTAATCCTCGTCGAAGGGGCGGGAGAAGACGAAGCCCTGAACCTGCAGGCGGCTGCCGAACTTGCGCAGCTCGATGAGCTGCTGCTCGGTCTCCACGCCCTCGACCACGACCTCGAACTCGAGCTTCTCGGCCATGGCCAGTATCGAGCCGAACAGCTTGCGGGCGTCCTCGCTGGTGACGATGTCGTCGACGAACTCCTTGTCGATCTTGAGCTTGCTGATCGGCAGGTTGTTGAGGTAGGACAGCGAGGAATGGCCCGTGCCGAAGTCGTCGATCGCGATCGAGAACCCGCGCATCGCCAGCCGGTGGAGCTGCTCGACCAGCAGACTGGGATCCTTGCCGAAGTCGCTTTCGGTGATTTCCAGCACGACCGAGGACGTCGGCAGGTCCGCCGCGCGGGCCAGTCCCTCGAGCTGCTCGTCGATCTTGTCGAGCAGCAGCAACTGCGGCGGTAGGTTGATCGAGATGGTCAGTTCCCGGCCGGCCTGGCGCTGCCAGTCGGCGATCCGGCGGCAGGCATGGGACAGTGCCCACTCGGTCAGCTCGCCGATCAGGTTGTGTTCCTCGGCCAGCGGAATGAACTCCTTGGGGGAGATCCATTCGCCCCGGTAGCGCCAGCGCATTAGCGCCTCGAAACCGAGCAGGGCGCCGCTGCCGAGTGAGACCTGGGGCTGGTAGTAGACCCGCATCTCGCGGTTGCCGAGCGCCTTGCCGAGCGCCTGGGTCAGCTCGAAACGGCGCTGAGCCGCCTGGGTGTGCCCCTCGGCGTGGCCGACGATGGCGTTGCCACCGCTGGCCTTGGCCTGCGACAGCCCGTTGTCGACGATCCGCAGCAGGTCCTCGGCAACCTGGCCTTCGGCCGGGTAGTCGGCCGAGGTGACGCTCGCCCGGATGTCGAGACGGTAGCCGGCCAGTTCGAGTTCCCGGGTGATCTCCGCGTGGCAGCGTTTCATGGCCGCGGCCGCGACGGTGTCGAGCTCGCCCGCGTTGTCGGCGAAGACCAGGAAGCTGAAGGTGTCGCCATCGATGCGTGCCAGCAGGCTTGTCGGCTCGGTGAGCTTTTCCAGCCGCTCGGCCATGGCCTTCAGGATGCGATCGCCAAAGCGCCGGCCCAGGGCCTCGTTGAACGAGGTGAACCGGTCGAGTCCGACGGCGATCAGGGCGAAGGGCTGGTCGGGGTGTGCCTGGATCCGGTCGTCGATCTGCTGGACGAAGTAGCCGCGGTTGAGCAGCCCGGTCACCGAATCCTCGCGGGCCAGCGCGATGACCTCGCGTTCGCGGGCGCGGATGTCGGTATGGTCGTTGATCACGACGATCACGTGGCCGCGCTTCTCGCGCGGCTCGCCCACCAGGCGGATGGAGACCAGCGCGACGAGATCCTTGCCGTCGGATTCCCGCTTGAACTCGATCTCGCTGCGCCATTCGCCCTTTTCGAGGACATGCCGCCAGATCGGAGCGACGACGCGGTTGGGCTGGTCGAGCAGGATCTCGAGCAGCGGCCGCTTGCCGAGTTCGGTGGCGGTCAGGTCGAGGAGTGTCTGCGCGGCGGGATTGGCACGCGTGACGAAGCCATGGACGTCGGTGACCAGCACCGCCTCCTGGACCTCGTCGAACACCGAGGCGGTCAGGCGCAGGGAGTCCTCGGCCTGGCGACGGCTGAGCGATTCCTTGTCGTGTTTCTTGAGGATGGCCTGGAGCTGTTCCCGGGAGTTCGACAGGGCGACGAGCGAGCTGCGGAACTGGTGCACGGCGCGGGCGATCCGCCCGAGTTGGTCGTGGCGCTTGTGCTGCTTGCCGGTGGTGGTGGCCTCGCCGGCGACGATGCGCTCGGTGACGTCGGCCAGTTGGCGGATCTGACGGTTGACGAGCCAGAGCACGACGGCCAGCAGCAGGGCCTGGAGGGCGACGAACACCATCAGGATCATCTGGTAGTTGCCGATGACCGCCGAATTGGCGCTGCGGATGGCCCGCATGGTGGACTCGAGTTCACGGTTGGCCGCGTCGATCAGCCGGCCGAAGCCGGCGGTCGTCAGGGCGGCACGTTCCTCGGCCAGTCGTTCCTGGATACGCTTGACGCGTGACTCGTCGGCCCCGGGGACTTCCTGCGAGGCGGCGACCAGGCTGGCGGCCTGATTGTCGATGGCGGAAGCGAACCCCTGGACGGCCTCGGGCTGGTTCGCGCGCAGGGAGGACAGTGCGACGCTGTTCCTGACGGTGCCGGCGATCTCCTTGAGCTCTCCGGAAAGTTCGCTGACGTCGCGGCGCTCGCCCGGCGAGAAGGCGGCCGTCTCGTTCTCGACCCGGGCGGCGACCGCGGCGTAGTCGCCGCGGATGTCCTCGATGGTCTTCTGCGTTTCCACGAAGCCGCGGCTGGCCTCGGCGAAGGTTTCGTAGTTCGACTGGGCCAGATTGCCCAGGTAGAACACCAGCCCGAGGCTCAGGGCCAGCTGGATGCCGATGAAGATCAGGAATTGCAGCGGGAGGGGAAGCAATCTCATTCGGGTCGTCCTGGTTCCTTGTCAGTCGTTGTCCGGTCGTCGGGTTGACGGCAGCGGCACGGTATCTCGCCGTCCTGGCAGATCGGGGTCCGGATGAAACGGATTACGAGTGTCGCCCAAGCCTGTTCGCGAGTCCAGCGGCAATTTCCCGGACGCGAGCGAGCAGTTCGAAGGGTTCGGCGGGTTCGCGAGCGCCGAATCCCCAGACGACCCCCGGCCAGGCGGGGTCCTCGGTGAAGCGGGCCACGCAGTGGATGTGCAACTGCTCGACGACGTTGCCGATCGCGGCCACGTTCACCCGCTCTGGGGCGTAGATCTCGTCGAGCACATGGCAGGTGGCGTCGACCAGTCGCAGGGCCTGGTCCCGCACCGCCGGTGGCAGGTGGTGGAGCTGCTCCGCGCCGGGGTGTTTCGGGATCACGAGCACCCAGACGAAACGGCGGTCGTTGACCAGCCGGAACTGGACCCCCTCATGCTCGATGATCGGGACGCTGTCGATCAGCAACCGCGGGTGCAGCGTCCATCCTTGATCGTCTTGGCGGGCGGTTTTGGTCATCCGTTTCTCCCGGCTGGGGCTGACATCCGGTCGACGTGGCGCGGGTCCCGTCGAGTCTCGGTTTTCCCTGGATTGTAGCGCGTGTGCCGGGCTTGCCGGACATGCGCGGGGTCTGGCGTATGCTGGACGGCGATCGTACTCATCACCCGGAGAATCGCCCCGTGCCGCTGACCGATACGCACTGCCACCTCGAGGCCGAGGCCCTTGCCGGCGACCTGGCGCAGGTGGCCAGGCACGCCGTGAAGCAGGGCGTGGGGCGCCTGGTGGCGGTCGGCGTGTCTCCGCAGGCCTTTGCCGCCCAGCGAGAGGCGATGGACGCCGTGCGTGCCGGCGGACTGCCGGTGCTGGCGGCGTTCGGCACCCACCCGTGGTGGGCGGACAGGGTCGACCCCGAGACCGCGATCGAGGCGCTGGACGGGCTCTGGTCGGACGACACCGGGCCGGAGGCTCGCGAACGGCCGATGGTGGCCGTCGGCGAGGTCGGGCTCGACTTCGCGGTGGACATCGATGCCGACCGGCAGAACGCCCTGTTCGTCGCCCAGCTTGACTGGGCCGGGGCGCACGGCCTGCCGCTGATTCTCCACGAGCGCAAGTCGGCCGACCGGCTGCTCTACTGGCTGCGACGGCACCGTCACGTCGGCGGGGTCGTGCACGGCTTCGTCGGTTCGGTGCAGCAGGCCGAGCAGTTCATCGAGCAGGGGTTCTTCATCGGCGTCGGCGGGGCGGTGACGCACCCGGGCGCCCACCGGGTCCGGCGCATGCTCCGGCAGTTGCCGCTCGAGGCACTGGTGCTGGAGACCGATGCGCCCAACCAGCCGGGACACGCCCACCGCGGGGAACGCAATCTGCCGGGATACCTCCCGGAAAATCTCGATGCACTGGCACGCCTGCGCGGCGTGGACGCCGACGAGCTGGCCCTGGTGCTGGAGGGAAACGTGCGCCGCCTGTTCGGCCTGACCGAGGAATGTCACGGGACGTGAAATCCGCGCCGCCTCGTTCGGGTACAATGCGCCGACCCGAGACAGGAGGCCTTGCGTGCAGAAGAACAACCCCGTCGACGAGCGCACCGAACTCCTGATCCACCGGGAGGGGCTGGACCGCCTGCGCGGCGCGACCGTGCTGGTCGCCGGGCTCGGCGGCGTCGGCGGTGCCTGTGCCGAGTCCCTGGCACGGGCCGGTGTCGGCCGGTTGCTGCTGCTCGACCATGACCACTTCGTGGCCTCGAACCTCAATCGCCAGCTCCTCGCCACCCGGTCGGTCCTGGGTCGGTCCAAGGCGGAGGTCGCCGCAGAGCGGCTCGCCTCGATCCGGGACGACATCGAGCTGATCGCCTGTGCGACGTTTCTCGACGTTTCCGGCGTGGAGGGCTTTCTCGACGAGCACCAGCCCGACGTCGTCGCCGACTGCATCGACTCGATCGCGGTCAAGGCACGCCTGCTGGCGGTCGCACGGGCGCAGGGGCGGGGCACCTTCACGGCACTGGGGGCGGGGAACCGTATCGATCCCCGGCTGATGCGGGTGGCCCGGCTCGACGAGGTGCACGGCTGCGGGCTGGCGCGGGTGCTCCGCCGCCGCCTGCGCAAGGCCCGTGCGCCGATCGACTTCCCGGTGGTCTACTCCAAGGAGACGCCGCGCAAGCCGGCCCCGCACGAGCCGACGGCCGACGGCAGCCAGCCCCGGGCGGTCAACGGCACCATCAGCTACCTGCCCAACCTCTTCGGCCACATGGTGGCCGGCGAGATCATCCGTCGCCTGCTCCAAGGCGAGCGCTGAGCCCGGGCGAAGGACTCAGTCCTCGCGCAGGAAGACCCGCCGGCCGTTGACCCAGGTCGCCCCGACCTGGTGACCGAAGTCCCAGCCCGTGAACGGGCAGTTCTCGCCCGCCGACTGCATGCCGACCTCGTCGAGACTCCACATGGCGTCCGGGTCGATCAGGGCCAGGTCCGCCCGCTGGCCCACCGCCAGCGACCCGGCGTCGTTCAGCCCGAACAGGGCCGCCGGGTTGCGGGTGACCGCCGAGAGAGCCCGTTCCAGGCTGATCTGGCCCTCGTCGGCGAGCTTGAGGACCAGCGGCAGCAGGGTTTCCAGGCCGGAGACGCCCGGCTCGGTCTCCGGGAAGGGGGCGAGCTTGGCGTCGGGCTCGTGCGGCTGGTGATCGGAGACCACGGTGTCGATCACGCCCTCGGCCAGTCCGCGGCGCAGGGCGTCGCGGTCGCGGATGGTGCGCAGCGGCGGGATCACGTGGCTGTTGGGGTCGAGCGCATCGGTGTCCATCTCGGTGAGCCACAGGTGATGGGCGGAGACGCCGGCGGTGATCGGGAGATTGTCGGCCCGTGCCCGCTCGACCAGCCGCACGGCCTCGGCCGAGGAGAGCATCGGGATGTGCACCCGGGCGCCGGTCTCGCTGATCATGGCGATCAGCTGCGCCAGCGGGGCGGTCTCCGCCGAGACCGGCAGCCCCGGCAGCCCCAGGCGCGTGGCCACCGCGCCGTCGTGGGCGCAGCCGCGCGCCGCCAGCGAGGGGTCGAGCGGCTGGATCAGCACCTGCAGGTCGAAGGTCGCCGCGTATTCCAGCGCCCGGCGCATCATGCGCAGGTCGGCGAAGGGGTAGTGGGCGTTGGACACGGCCACGCAGCCCCCCTCGTCGAGAGTGGCCATCTCGGCAAGCAGTTCGCCGCCGAGCTGCTGGGTCATCGCGCCGATGGCTACCACGCGGGCCCGGCCGGCGAGCTGGGCGCGGCGCTTGATGTAGCGGGCCACGGCCACGGTGTCGAGCACGGGCGCGGTGTCGGGCGGCATCACGAGCGTGGTGATGCCGCCGGCGACGGCCGCGGCACTCTCCGTGGCGATGGAGGCCTTGTGCTCGAGCCCCGGCTCGCGCAGGCGTGCCCAGCCGTCGATCACGCCGGGAATCAGCCAGTGACCGTTCGCGCAGAGGTGCTCGGCGTGGTCGCCCGGCCAGTTGCCCGGGGCCTCGCCGATGGCGACGATGCGCCCGTCGGCCAGGTAGATGTCGTCGACCCGGTCGACGCCCGAGGCCGGGTCGAGCAGCCGCGCGCCGCGGATCACCCAGTGGGCGCAGTCGAAGCCCGGTCGGCAGCCTTCCGGGTGGCGCACCGGGTCGTAGTCGATACCGAGATTGCGTGGTGCGTCCTTCATGCCGTCTCCCCCCGGTTGGCGCTCATGCAGAGGCTCATTACCGCCATGCGCACCCCGATGCCGTTGGATACCTGTTCCAGGATGACCGACTGCGGACCGTCGGCGACGGATGACTCGATCTCCACGCCCCGGTTGGCCGGCCCCGGGTGCATCACGATCGCATCACTCTTCGCCCAGCCGAGCTTCTCCTCGGTCAGGCCGTAGAGCCGGTAGAACTCCTCCTCGCTGGGCAGCAGCCCGGACTCCATGCGCTCGCGCTGCAGGCGCAGCATGATGATCACGTCCACGTCGCGGAGCCCCTCGCGCATGTCGTGGAAGACGCGCACGCCGAGCTTCTCCACGTCGGTGGGCAGCAGGGTGCGCGGTCCGATCACCCGCAGCTCGCCGACATTGAGCGAGTTGAAGACGTGCATCTGCGAGCGGGCCACGCGCGAATGGCGGACGTCGCCGACGATGGCGATCCGCAGCGGGGTGAAGTCGCCCTTGTGCCGTCGCACCGTGAAGGCGTCCAGCAGCGCCTGGGTGGGGTGCGAGTGCCAGCCGTCGCCGGCGTTGAGCACGGAGACGTGGGGAGCGACGTGGCGGGCGATGAAGTGAGCCGCACCCGACTGCTCGTGGCGGATGACGAACATGTCCGCCTGCATCGCCTCGATGTTGTGCAGGGTGTCGAGCAGGCTTTCGCCCTTCTTGGTCGCCGAGGTGGCGAGGTTGAGGTTGAGCACGTCGGCCGACAGGCGCTTGGCGGCCAGCTCGAAGGTGGTGCGCGTGCGCGTCGAGGCCTCGAAGAACAGGTTGACCACCGTGCGACCGCGGAGCAGGGGGACCTTCTTGATCTCGCGGTCGGTCACCGAGACGAAGCCCTCGGCGGTGTCGAGGATGCGTGTGATCCACTCCGGTCCAAGTCCCTCGATGGTGAGGAGGTGGCGCAGGCGGCCCTGGTCGTCGAACTGGATCGCCCAGGGGTCGGGAGCGAATTTCGGGATCTTCGGGCGGACGAACTTGACGGCCATGGTGTTCAGCTCTCCTGGGCTTCCTTGCTCGTGACGATGCGGGCGGTCATCGGGTCGGGGCCATCGACGTGGATCTGCTCGTGCTCGCCCAGCTCGGGTTCCTGACCGATCCAGTCTGCACAGATCGGGAGCTCCCGGCCGTTGCGCTGGTAGAGGACCGCCAGGGCGATCCGGCGCGGGCGGCCGTAGTCGAACAGCTCGTTCATCGCGGCACGGACCGTGCGACCGGTGAACAGCACGTCGTCGACGAGGATGATGTCGCGATCGTCCACGCCGACCGGCAGTTCGGAGGGGCTCACCTGCGGATGCAGGCCGAGCGTATTGAAATCATCACGATAGAAGGTAATGTTCAGGCGACCCAGCGGGTCCTGGCAGTCCAGTGCCCGGTGCAGGGCATCGGCGACCCAGACACCGCCGGTGTGGATGCCCACGACGAGCGGGTTGTCCAGCTCGCCGCGTTCCAGGGCGGCGCGGACCTGCGTCTCGAGGCGTTCGATCGCGGTGTTCACCGGCAGCAGGCGGTCGGTCTGTGTCATTCCGAGGGCATCTCGCGTTTGATGTTGAGCGGGTCGAGCCGACCCGTGGCAGCCCGCATTCTAGCAGTCCGGGTCGTGGCCCGGTGCGGTTCGTTTCCGGCCGGAGCGCAGGGTTCAGGTGCCCGCGAGGTTCTCCATCACCTCGTTGCGCGGGATGGCCTCGACCGACCGGGCGTCGGGTCGCTCCAGGAACGTGTCGAGGATGACCGCGGCCGCCATCGCGTCCAGGCGGCCCTTGTCCCGCTCGATCGCGCGGCGTCCCAGGCGCGTGGCGGCCTGTTCGGAGCTCAGGCGTTCGTCGACGACGAACACCGGCAGGCCCGTCCGTTCCCGGAGCCGATTGCCGAAGCGCCGGATGGCCGCGGCGACGGGATAGCAGCGCCCCGTGTCGTCGATCGGCCAGCCGAGCACGATGGCATCGGGCTGCCAGTCGTCGACCAGGCCCTCGACGGCTTCCCAGTCGATCTGGTCGGCATTGCGGTTGTGCAGGGTGGTCAGTGGCCGGCCGTTGCCGATGCGCCGGTCGCCCACGGCCACGCCGATGCGCCATTCGCCGTAGTCGAAGCCGAGGACGCGTTCGACGCTGGCCGCCGGCCCGCCCATCAGGCGTGCCCGGCCTCGCCGGAAAGCAGGTTGATGTCGATGCCCAGTTGCCGGGCCGCCGTGGTCCAGCGTTCCTCGATCGGCTGCTCGAACAGGATCTCCTCGGTGGCCTCCACGTTCAGCCAGCTGTTCTCTGCCATCTCGCTGTCCATCTGCTCGCGGCTCCAGCCCGAGTAGCCCAGCGCCACGATCACCCGCGACGGACCGGCGCCGTCGGCCAGGGCCTGCAGGATGTCCTTGGAGGTGGTCAGGCCGATGCGGTCGGTGACTTCCAGCGTGGAGTCCCAGCCGCCGTGCGGGGCGTGCAGCACGAAGCCGCGCTCGAGGTCGATCGGGCCGCCCATGAATACGGGTCGGGCACGGACGTCGGGGTCGGTGCAGGTGATCTTCATGTGGTCGAAGATGTCACCGAGATTCAGGTCGAGCGGGCGGTTGACGGTGATGCCCATCACCCCCTCGTCGTTGTCCTCGCAGATGTAGGTCACGCTGTGGCTGAAGTTGGGATCCTCCAGCGTGGGCATGGCGATCAGCAACTGGTTGGTCAGGTTGGTGCGTTCTTCTTGCATGGTGTTCCGAGTATTGGTGTCTTTTGTCCCGGACTCAAGGCGGCCTCGATTCCAATCCGGTCGAATCCGAATGCCGCGGCCCTCCGCTGGAGGGCGCCGGAACGATGCGACTGGCAGCAGCGCTCAGCTCGATCCGCCGCGCCTGCCGCCCCCGCTGCGCGACTTGCGCGACCGGATCGTGGTGTCGCGCTTGAGCGAATGAACCTCGGGGCCCTTGCCGTCGCGCCGGGAGGAACGCTTGGGGGTCGCCCGGGTTGCGCGGGCCGGCTTGCCGGCCTTGAACGGCTTGTGGGCCCGGCGTGCGTCGTGGCGCCCGAGGGTCTTGTGCCGGGTTTCGGGTTTCAGTCCCACCAGTTCCGCCAGTGCGCCCTCGATCTCCGGCGAGAGTTCCTGGATCTTCCCGGGTCGCAGTCGCGGCGGCAGGGTCACGCCCGCGTAGCTGATCCGGATCAGGCGGGAGACCTGGCCGCCGACCGCCTCGATCATGCGGCGGACCTCGCGGTTTCGTCCTTCGTGGAGGGTGACGTGGTACCAGTGGTTGGCTCCCTGGCCCCCGGCATCGGCGAGCCGCGTGAAGCTGGCCTCGCCATCCTCGAGCGCCACGCCCTCGATGAGCCGATTCTGCTGCTCGTCGTCGAGACCACCGAGTACGCGCACGGCGTAGGTGCGCTCGATCTGGTAGCTCGGGTGCATCAGGCGGTTGGCCAGCTCGCCGTCGTTGGTGACCAGCAGCAGCCCGCTGGTGTTGAAATCCAGCCGTCCGACGGTGATCCAGCGGCCCTCGTTGATCGGCGGGAGGTGTTCGGCGACGGTCGGACGGCCTTCCGGGTCGTGGTTGGCGGTGATCTGGCCCTCGGGCTTGTGGTAGATCAGCACGCGGCGAAGCGGCCGCACGTCGGGGACGACGACCCGCTTGCCGTCGACGTCGATGGTATCGCCGGGACCGGCCTGGTCCCCCAGCGAGGCGGTCTGGCCGTTGACGTGGACCCGCCCCTCGCTGATCCAGCCTTCGATCCGGCGACGGGATCCGAGTCCCATGGCGGCCAGAACCTTCTGCAAGCGCTGTTTTTCCATGGGAAAGCCTCTCGTCTCGGTCATGCGGGGCCGGGTGTCGCGCGGACGACCGGGATCCCGTCGAAAATGGGGCGACATTCTAACAGCCCGGCCGGATTCTGGCGTTCGGCGTGATGAAAGCCTGTGCCGGGGGGCTGCGATTTGGTTCCCGGGGCGAAGACGGAATGGAATCCGGTAGCGATTGCACCTAACCTGAACCTCACGGCGGGGCCTGCGCCGCTCGGCGCCGGTCTTCCCGAACATCCCTGAGTGCAGCGAATCATGCCGGCGAGCGGACCGCAGAACAGCCATCCGGAACGACAACACCGCGCCATCTCCGCCGACGAGCGTGTGTCGCTGTCGCCAGCGCTGGCGTTCGAACGGGGCGCGGGTGGCGGTGCGGCCATCCGGGTGACGGGGCGCTGGACGGTCGAGCAGCTTCCCGACTCGGCCGACTGGCTCGAGCGGCCCGTGCTGCGGCTGCCGTCGTTGCCCCCGGAGACGACGACGGTGCGCCTGCTCGGGGCGCCCGACGAGATGGACAGTGCCGGGGCCCTGGTGATCGCGCGGCTGGTCGACCAGCTCGAGGGCGAGAGCCGCCAGGTCGATATCTCCTCCCTGCCCGACGAGCAGGCCCGGCTGGTTCGGCTGCTGCGCGGAAAACTGCCACCAGCGGACCGGCCGTCTCCAGCCCGGGAAGGATGGCTGGCGTCGATCGGGCGCGGCACGGTGGGCATGCTGACCGAGGCGAATGCCTTTCTCGCCTTCATCGGCGAGCTGGCCGTGCGGGGAGGGCGTGTGCTGTTCGTTCCCTGGCGCGTGCGCTGGCGCGAGGTGGTCGCGGAAATCGAGGCCGCCGGTCTGCGTGCACTGGGCATCATCGGCCTGCTGTCGTTCCTGGTCGGGATGGTGATGGCCTACCAGGGCGGCGCTACCCTGTCGGATTACGGGGCCAACGTGCTGATCGTCGACATGGTGTCGATCATCACGCTGCGCGAGATGGGCCCGCTGCTGGCGGCGATCATCGTCGCCGGGCGGACCGGCTCTTCGTACACGGCCCAGCTGGGCACCATGCGGATCACCGAGGAGATCGACGCGTTGCGCGCGATCGGCATTTCCCCGTTCGACATGCTGGTCCTGCCCAAGGTGATCGCCCTCGTGGTGGTGCTGCCGCTTTTGACCGTGTTCGCCAACCTGCTCGGTCTGCTGGGCGGCGCGGTCGTGTCGGCCTACCGCTTCAATGTCGGTTTCTCGGTCTTCATGGACCGGATTCCCGAGGTGGTGGACCTGACCACCCTGATGCTGGGGCTGGTGAAGACACCGGTATTCGCGGTCGTGATCGCGCTGGTCGGCTGCATGCAGGGCATGCGCGTGTCGGGCAGCGCGCTTGCGGTCGGTCGGGCGACGACGGTCAGCGTGGTGCAGGCCATCTTCCTGGTGATCGTCATCGACGCGCTGTTCTCCGTGCTGTTCAATCTCATGGGCTACTAGGGGGGACGGTCGTGAACGAGACGCAAGCGTCTGCCGCCCGCGCGGTTCCGATTGCCCGGCTGACGGGCATCCGCAACTGCTTCGGGAAGAGTTGCGTGCACGACGGGCTGGATCTCGAGATCCCCGCCGGTCGCATCATCGCGCTCGTCGGCGGGTCGGGCAGCGGCAAGACCGTGCTGTTGCGTACGCTGAGCCTGCTGCGCGTGCCGGACGCGGGCCGCGTGGAACTGTTCGGCCGGGATGTCAGCGACCTGGGGGAGGGGCAGCGTCAGGATGTACGCCGGCGCATCGGGCTGCTGTTCCAGGGCGGGGCGCTGTTCACGGCGCTGACGGTGCTGGAGAACGTGATGCTGCCGATCCGCGAGCACACCGGCATGCAGGGGACATGGCTTGCGGACCTGGCCATGAGCAAGGTGCTGCTGGCCGGTCTGCCGGCCGACAGCGCCGGCAAGTACCCCGCCGAGCTGTCCGGTGGCATGGTCAAGCGGGCGGCACTGGCGCGGGCGCTCGCCCTGGATCCGAGGCTGCTGGTGCTCGACGAGCCGACCTCCGGGCTGGATCCCGTTGCAGCGGCCGCCTTCGACCGGTTGATACGGGAGTTGAGTGACTCGCTCGGGCTGACGGTCCTGCAGGCGACCCATGATCTCGACTCGATCTGGCGCGGTTCCGACCGGGTCGCGTTCCTGGCGCGCCAGCGCGTGCTGGCATTCGAGCCCGCCGAGGCACTCGCGCGGCGTGACGAACCGGAGCTTCGGGCCTATTTTCGTGGGGAGCGCTCCGAGAGTTACGCGAAGCTCGCCGAGCGCTCGACATAGGTCACTACGGGAGCCATATGGAATCCAGGGTCAATTACAGCGTCGTCGGCCTTTTCGTGCTGATCCTCCTCGCTGCCTCGCTGGCGACAGCCTGGTGGCTGTACACGGGCGGGTCGGGGCGACAGTACACGCCCTATGCCGTCTATGCGACAGACAGCGTCACGGGACTGAACGCCAACAGCCGCGTCTACTACAACGGCGTGGATGTCGGTTACGTCGACACGATCCGCATCGACCGTGACAACCCCGACAAGATTCGCATCGGGTTGATGATCGAGTCGACGGTGCCGATCCGCAGTGATACCACCGCGCGTCTGCAGCTCCAGGGCGTCACCGGCCTGAGCGTACTGAATCTCAAGGGTGGATCCGCGGGGGAGGCCCTTGAGGCGGACCCCGGCGAGTGCTGCCCCGAAATCCCCTACGAGCCGTCCCTGTTCTCCAGGCTCGAGGGGGGCATCAACGAGACGATGGTGCAGCTGGTGAACATCGGCCAGCGGTTCGACCGCGTGTTCTCCGAGGACAACCTGGTGGCACTCGAGGAGACATTGGCGAACCTGAACCGGCTCTCCACGGCGCTCGCCGAGGAGCGCGAGCAACTCCAGTCACTGGTGCGAAACGCCTCGCGAACGGCCGAGAACACGGCAGAGATGACCGCTGGCGGCACCGAACTCGTTTCCCGGGCGCAGAACACGCTTGATTCCCTCGACGGGGCGATCGCCCGGGTCTCCGGCACCATGGACACGTTCGAGGCGGCCGCCGACGATGTCGCGCTGGCGACGGATGCCACGGTTCGCTTCAGTTCGGCCGGCGAGCAGGCGGCGGAAGAGATCTCGCGACAGACGCTGCCGGACATCAGTCTGCTGATCCGCGACGTCCGTGAACTGTCACGTCGGTTGTCGGCGTTCACGTCGACCCTGGACGAAGATCCCTCCCGGGTGCTCTTCGGCGGCACCGAACGGCCGCCCGGACCGGGAGAGGCGCAATGAAGCGAAACCATGAGTCATGATGTGAATAATACGTTGCAAGCAGTTGTTTTAGAACGATCTGTACGACGGGGGATCGGTGGTGTGGCCTTGATCCTCGCCGCGGCGGTCGGGGCGGGTTGCACCGCCCTCCCGGAACGTGGCCAGGAGCCGGGCCAGTGGCGATTCCTCGGTTCCGAGGGCATGAGCGCCCCGCTGGCCGATGATCGACGCGTGGTGCTGCGCCTGATCGAGACGCGCGCGTCCAGCAGCATCGACCGGCGCGACATGGCCTACAGCACCGATCGCCAGTCGCTCGCCTACTACCGGGACAACCGCTGGGCCGCCTCGCCGGCGGTGATGCTCAACGAGGTGATCGACGAGACCCTCACCGCCCAGCCCTGGGTGCGCGCCGTGGTCCGGGGCGGGGCGCGCGTGCCCGCCGAACTGGGGCTCTATTGCGAGATCAATCGACTCGAACACGTCGTGGAACCCGCTCCTGGCCGGGTGGAGATGAGGGCCGCCTGCAGCTGGTCCCGCGCGGCCGAGCGCGAGCTGGTCCATTCGATGGTCTTCAGCGAGCGGGTCGAGATCGAGCAGAACGACGCCGCGCACTATGCCCGGGGCGCGCAGGAACTCGT